>NZ_POUA01000723.1 GCF_003236385.1 Spongiactinospora gelatinilytica | reverse complement strand
GGTTCGGGCCCGGACTGCTGCCTGCCGGCGGCGGCCTGCTTCTCCTCGTCGGCCGTACCGGTCCTGGCCAGCACGCCGCGCGCCCACGCCTGGGAGCGCAGGGCGTCGTACAGGGGGGTGTCCAGCGCGGACGAGCCTGCTGCGGGCAGGCCGGAGGCGGGCGGTGAGGTCAGGCCGGGCTGGGTGGTGTCCGGCCCGGTCGTTTCCGGCTCGGTCGTTTCTGGTTCAGTGGTTTCCGGCTCAGTGGTTTCAGGCTCGGGCTGTGGGTCGAGCCGGACGGTCTGTTCTGCGGGGGATTCGTCGGGCCGGGCCGGCTCTTCGGCGGTGGACTCCTCGCGTTCGGCTGTTTCGGCGACCGGGGCGACCGGGGCGGGCAGCGGCGCGGCCGTCGAGATCGGCATGGTCAGCGGCTCCGGCGGGAGCGGCAGGGAGTCCATGATGCGCTGCCTGGTACCGGCCGGGAGCGGCGGCACCGGCGGATGGCAGATCATCTGCGGCACCGTGTAGCGGATGTTGATCGGCCGCTTGCACACCGGGCACGTCATCATGTGCGTGACCAGGGTCATCCGCGCCTCGTTGAACTCCTCAGGGCTGCGCGGCCCCTGCATGATGGACGGCGCGTCGTAGGAGTCGCCGAACAGCCCCCCGGGGAACAACGCGTCGGCCAGCGGCGCGAGCGCCGGGCAGGCGGCCCGGCCGTGGGCGAGCGCGTCCAGGCCGCTGACCAGGGTCTCGATCATGTCCTGGGTGCGGGTGGCGACCTTGGTGATCTCCGTGGCGGGCACGCCGAGTACGTGCGCCAGGTCGTCCGCGCCCAGCTCGTGCCGGTACATCAGGCGCAGCGCCTCGGTGCCGAGCGGGTCGGCGAGCGTCCAGGCGCGTTCGACCAGCCGCCCGTCCGGCATGCCCGGCGCACCGCCCGACTCATACCTTTTGATCTGACCCGCATGGTCCGCGCCGCTCGCCCCGGGCCCGCCGTACATGCACGCCTTGCGGAGTACGGCCAGCAGCCTCCCGCGCGCCGACACGCCGCTCTGCCGGGCCGCCGGGTCCTTGTACGGCTCGGCCCTGGTCAGGCAGATCGTCAGCGTGGTGATCACCGCTGTCACCGCGCGCCCGGAGTCCAGGTGGTGCCCGGCATAGTCGAGCAGGTGGGCACCGTGATCGCGTACCCACGACGGGCCTGGACCGAGGGCCACCCTGCCCGCGCCGGTCGGCGTGCTCATGACCCGCCGGATCCGGTCGGGCCTCGCTCGACCTGGTCGGGGGCGGGTGTGTTGAGATCGGGCCCGGTGAGGTCGGGGGCTGTCTCTTATACACCTCTCCGAGCCCACGAG
>NZ_POUA01000722.1 GCF_003236385.1 Spongiactinospora gelatinilytica | reverse complement strand
GGGAATGCAGGCCAGGTGTTGGGAAGGTGGCCATGGTGTCCCACCATTGCTGGCCGGGGAGGGTGAGGGCGGCGGTGGAGTAGACGGCGTTGGTCAGGAGGTGTCTGCGGCCGAGGTCCAAATCGGTTCCCCCCAGCTCGGCGAGCTCGGTCAGCGGGTCGGTCTGCCAGCCCGGGGCGTTGTGCTCCTGGGCGTTGGCGGCGGTGAGCCCGAGCTCGCGTGGGGTGACCAGGCGCTGCAAGCGTCGGGACAACGCCTGGCACAAGATTATCGGGGCTTCGCCGGAGGGTTTTGTGCCGCCTACCCACATGCTGATATGGGAACGGCCGATGTTGGTGTGATTGTGGAGGTTGTTCTCCTGGGCGATGCGATTGTAGGCGTTTGCCGCTTGTGCCCGTGACCAGCCTGCCTCGCGCAGAATCGCATCGAGCAGTTCGTTTCGTGTGCGCGTCATGATGCACCTCCCGGAGTTGGTCGGCATTGACCACTTTGGTCGTCTTCGGTACGGCGACGACTGCTCCGCAGCTCTGTTCGGCCAGCGTGGGCCGCGTTTCTGAGCATGTTGAGGGTAAGGCACGAGGGTTCTCGGCCGGGAATCTTTGATCGCTTTGACCAGCCTCGCTCTTTGAAGTCGATACCGCGGGGGGCGGCTCTCGGGTTTTGTTGTTCTCGGTGCGTTTCGAGGAGGGGATGATGACGGTGGACGGCGGCGATCGGGCTGGCGAGCTCAGGGCTCGGCTCGCGGATGAGCTCATCGCTCGGGGGTACATCAGGTCGGCGCGTGTTGAGGCGGCCTTTCGGGCGGTGCCGCGGGATGCGTTCGTTCCGGCTGATACTCCGCTGGACGTCATCTACCACGTTGATCGGTCGGTGGTGACGAAAAGGGATGAGCACGGTGTGGCCGTCTCCTCGGTCAGCGCGGCGTACATCCAGGTGGCGATGATCGAGCAGGCCGAGTTGAGGCCAGGTTCGAGGGTGCTGGAGATCGGGTCTGGGGGCTATAACGCCGCGTTGCTGGCCGAGGTCGTGGGGCCGGGCGGTCGGGTGGTCAGTGTGGACATCGATCCGGAGGTGACCGGCCGGGCCGCTGCCTTGCTGGAGGCCGCTGGGTACGGCGGGCGGGTCACGGTGATCACGGCTGACGCGCAGGGCGAAGTGTTCGGGCGTGAGTCGTTTGACGCGATCATCGTCACGGCCGGGGCTTGGGATCTGGCTCCGGCATGGCTGCGCGAGCTGGCCGCGGACGGCAGGCTCGTCGTGCCGTTGCGGATGAACGGGGTCAGCCGTTCCATCGCCTTCCGGTGGGAGACGGGGCGGTTGGTCAGTACGTCGGCGGTGG
>NZ_POUA01000721.1 GCF_003236385.1 Spongiactinospora gelatinilytica | reverse complement strand
GACCCCCAGGAGGAACCCCCGATGAGCTGCACTTCGGACGCGGGCCTCCCCGCCTCGCTCGCGCCACAGTCGGCGCTCATGGGCGCCCTGTCCCGGATCGGCCGCTCGCTGATGCTGCCCATCGCGGCGCTGCCCGCCGCCGCGATCCTGATGCGGCTGGGCCAGGACGACCTGCTCGGCCGCACGGACAACGCGACGATGGACCGGATCGCCGTGATCATCCGCGGGGCGGGCGAATCGCTGTTCGACGCGCTGCCGCTGCTCTTCGCGGTCGGGGTCGCGGTCGGCTTCGCGCGCCGGGCGGACGGCTCGACCGCGCTGGCCGCCGTGATCGGGTACCTGGTGTTCGACCGGATCACCAAGCTGATGTTCTTCGAGTCCGACCTGCGGCCCCAGGTGTCACAGCGGGTGATGGGCGCGGACAACACCTCCGTGGACATGATCAACCTGGCCTCGGCCAACCCCACGCGCGTGCTCGGCGGCATACTGATGGGTGTGGTGACCGCGCTGCTGTGGCAACGGTTCTACCGGACCAAGCTCCCGGCCTGGCTGGCCTTCTTCGGCGGGCGCAGGTTCGTCCCGATCCTGACCTCGCTGGCCGGGCTGGTGTTCGGGGTCGTCTTCGGCCTGATCTGGCCGCCGATCGGCGACGCGATCAGCTCCTTCGGCGACTGGCTGGCCACCAACTCGACGGTCGGGGCGGGCCTGTACGGGCTGTTCAACCGGTTCCTGATCCCGCTCGGGCTGCACCACTTCCTCAACTCGATCGTGTGGTACCTGGTCCCGGAGTGCACGGCCGGGGTCGAGGGCACCGTCGCCAACGCGGCGGGCGACCAGTACTGCTACTTCGCCGGGCACGTCGGCTCTGGGGAGTTCATGGCCGGGTTCTTCCCGGTGATGATGTTCGGCCTGCCGGCCGCCGCGCTGGCCATCTGGCGGGCCGCGCCGCCGCACCGCCGCGGGACGGTGGGCAGCATCATGATCTCCGCCGCGCTGATCTCCTTCGTGACCGGCATCACCGAGCCCATCGAGTTCGCGTTCATCTTCGTCGCACCCGCGCTGTTCATCGCGCACGCCGTACTGACCGGAGTGTCGATGGCGCTGACCGCGGCGATGGACGGCTGGCTCGGCTTCGGCTTCTCCGCCGGGCTGATCGACGCGCTGCTCAACGCCTCCAAGTCGAACACGAACAACTTCTGGCTGATCATGGGCCTGGGGGTGATCTACGGCATCGGGTACTACTTGATCTTCAGCTTCCTGATCAGGAAACTGAACATCATGACCCCCGGCCGCGAGCCGGACTCCGACCTTGACGCGGGCGAGACCGCCGCCCCGGGCGGCAAATCGGCGGCCCAGCCCACTTGACCCTCCCCCGAAG
>NZ_POUA01000720.1 GCF_003236385.1 Spongiactinospora gelatinilytica | reverse complement strand
GCGCTTGGCGGAGTCCCAGTCGATCTCGTCGGCGGGCACGCCGCGCCGGGTCAGCCGCTCGGCGACCAGTTCGCCGAGGGTGGGGCCGGGAGAGGATTCGCCGGGCAGCCGCACCGCCACGCGCTGCGCCTGCTGGGCCATGTACTCGCGCTCCTGCAGGACGGGACCTTCGAACCAGCGGACCCGCTCGACGGGGATCCCCGCCGTGGCGGCGATCTCCTCGGCGGTCTCTCCCGCGCGGATTCGGGCCTGGATCTCCTTAGGGCGCAAGGGACTCTCCACTTCGATCTCGTACTGGCCGAGACGGGAGAAGTTTCCGCGGACCGCCGCGCGGAGCCGGTCGTCTACGGGAAGCGTGAACCGCGTACCTCGGCCGGCCGTCGCCAGCACGAGGTATGTGCCGTCCTCGCTCACCGCGACGAGCCGGAGCTCCTGCATGCGAGTCCCTTCGTCGTCGAGCTCAATCTTCCCCCGGACCCTTGAGTCTCTCGCGTGTGCCGGTTGCCTTCCAGCACCGTACCCGGCATGTCCGAACATCGCCTTGCTGGAGGGGGCTCGATCCGATGTGACGCCCGTCACATTCGCCGTTTCCATCGGCTTACATCCCACCCGTGGCCGAGGGGAGGCCGGATGTCCCTGATGAATTCTTCCCGATGGCGCGGCGACGTGCGGCGGACTTGACGGAAGAAGCCGGGAGAGGGCTCGCGCAAGGGGGCGTGAAAGGGGCCTGTGGGGGAACGGCGGGCGGCCGGACGGCGGCGGCGGAACGGCCGGCCGGGTCCTGGACGGCTCGGCGCAGGAGTACCATCTGCGGGATCTCCATCGGATCAGGGACTGAGCGGCGGGAAGGCGGTCCTGAATGTGCCCCGCCCGCGAGTGGCGGTGGCGACGGGACACGCGGACGCGCACTTCCCGGGGGAAGCTCTTTACCGAATCAATGCGCGGGTCACCCGAGTGCCACGCCGAGGTAGTCGCCGCAGAAGCGGCGGCCCGGGTCCAGGCGGCCGCGCGGCGCGGCGAAATCGCCGAAGCGGGGGTGTGCGCGGCTCGCCCAGGTACGGACCCCGCCGGGGTCAGGCCGTGCTCGGCGCCTCCGACGCGCGCAGCAGGCCCGAGCCCCCGATGCCGAT
>NZ_POUA01000071.1 GCF_003236385.1 Spongiactinospora gelatinilytica | reverse complement strand
CCCCCGTACGGCACGGCCCGGGGCGGGTGTGGCGGGTCGGCGACGGCCTGCCGCTCGCCGAGGCACTGCGCCACGCGGGCGAGGACGCCGGGCACGACCTCGTGCTGGCCGAACTGACCGGACGTACGCCACAAGAGGTGACCGCGCTCGCCGAGGCACTGCGCCACGCGGGCGAGGGCGCCGGGCACGACCTCGCGCAGGCCGGAGGTAGGCCACGAGAGGCGACCGGGCCGGGCACGCCGGCCGTGGTGCTGGTCGCGACGCCGGAGCACGCCGTACTCTGGCCCGCCCTGGCCCGCCAGGCGGGAGGGTCCGGGCAGGTGATCGGGTTACGCCGGTTCGACCGGCGGGCGCTCGCGCGGTGGGCGGACGAGGACGACATCGGCCTGCCCGGCGAGGCGGACCGGCAGGCCGTGCTCGCGGTCACCGGCGGCTGGCCGGCGCTGGTCGGCGACGTGGTGAAGGGCCTGACGGAGGGCGAGGGCGAGCGTGCCCTGGCGTCCTGCCGTACCCGGCTGGAGCGGTCTCCGGAGGCGTTCGTGCGTTCCACGGGCGTGCTGTCCGGCGCGGCCGTCGCCGCGGCGTGGCGGCTGCTGGCCGCGCAGACCGAGATCGCCGACAGCGCCGAGACGCTGGCCGGGCTGCTCGCGCTGGCGGGCGCGGACGAGCCGGGCCATCCGCTGTCGGAGGCGGCGCTGCGCGCCGAGGGCCACTCCTCCACCGCCGACCTGGTCGAGGTGCTGCGGATGCTCGGGGCGCTGGCGCCGGGCCCGGACGGCCGGCTGGAGCGCGAAGAGGTGCTGGCGGCCGCCACCCGGAGGCTGGGGCCGGCGGGGTGAGTTCCGATCTCCTCCTGCCGGTGCTGCACGCCGCCGCCAAGGTGGTGTTGTCGCGCCCCGCCCTGGCCGAGAAGGGGCACGACGTGGAGCGGTTCGCCGCCGACAACCGGGAGATGCTGCTCGACGCGCTGGTCAAGGTACCGGAACTGCGCGGACGGGTCCGCGCGGAGCTGCGCATCCGCCGCGACCAGCCGGACGCCCAGGCCCTGGCGACGCTCGTGCTCGCCGACGATGACGAGGTGGTGCGCGCCGCGCTGCGGCTGTCCGAGCACCTGGTCAGGGAGAGCCGCACCCAGCAGGTACGGCTGCGCCGCCACCAGGAGAAGCTGAGCGAGCTGCGGAGCAGGCTGGAGCGGGCCAACGGCCGCCACGAGCACACCCTGACCGGGCTGCGCACCACGAGCGCGGCCCTGGCCGACGCCGACAAGCGCGCCGAGGAGCTGGACATCCAGGTCTCGGCGTTGCAGCGGCGGCTGGGCGACCCGCGCACGGCGGCCTCCAGCCTGCTGGCCGCGTTGCAGGGCCATTCGGCGACCGAGCCGGCCGCGCTGCTCGAACGGGCCGCCGGGGCGGCCGGGATCTCCTCGCTGGAGCTGGTCACGGCCATCCAGGCGATCGTGTCCCCGCCGCAGGAGATCGCGGGCGACCGGGTCTCGGTCGTGCGCGAGCGCGCGCTGCGGGTGACGCCGCTGGGCGGGGACACCGAGATCGGCGGCTCGTGCGTGCTGGTGGAGGCGGGCGGCACCCGGCTGCTGGTGGACGCGGGGCTGCGTCCCGGCGATCCGGCGCGCCCGCCCCGCGACATCGACCGGGCGCTCACCGGGCCGATCGACGCGGCGGTCGTCACCCACGCGCACACCGACCACTGCGGGTACATCCCGGCACTGGTCGAGCGCTTCCCGGAGCTGCGGGTGATGGCGACCCCGGCCACGGTCCAGCTCATGCCGGCGATGTGGGCCGACTCGGCCAAGCTGATGATCCGCCGCGAGCGCACCTACCGGCAGTGGGGCGCGGACGGCGCGACGGCCCTGTACGGGCGGGCCGCGGTCGAGGAGGCCGCGCAGCGCTGCGAGGAGGTCCCGTACGGCAGGCCCCGGCAGGTCGGCGAGGTCACCCTGGAGCTGTTCCCGGCGGGTCACATCCTGGGCGCGGCCGGGGTCGTGGTACGCGCGGGCGACCAGCGGGTGGCGATATCCGGCGACATATCGGGGTTCAACCAGCGGACCGTGGACGGCTACCAGATCCCCGAGTCCGCCCGCGAGGCGGATCTGCTGGTGCTGGAGTCCACCTGCTGCGCCGAGACCCACGGGCCGCGCGAGGGCCGGGTGAACGACCTGGTCAAGGCGGTCGGCGACGTCCACGCGGCGGGCGGGCGGGTGCTCATCCCGGCCTTCGCGCTGGGCCGTGCCCAGGAGATCGCGCTGATCCTCCAGGACCGGCTGCCGCACGTACCGGTGCTGCTCGACGGCATGGCGGCCGACGTGGCGGCGGCGTTCGAGCGGGTCACCGCCGAAGGGCCCGCGCCGCTGCGCATCTTCCAGGGTTCGGTGTCGCGCGCCGACCGGCCGGCCGACCTGGATCGGTTCGTCTCGGGGGTGGTGATCACCACGTCCGGCATGATGACCGGCGGCCCGGCCGTGCAGTGGGCGGCGCGCATCCTGCCCGAGCCCAACGGCGCGCTGTTCCTGTCCGGCTACCAGGACGAGGAGTCCGGCGGGGCGCGGCTGCTGCGGCTGGCGGAGGACGGCGCGGCGTCGCTGACCCTCGACGACAACGGCGTGGAGCGCAAGGTGCCGATCCGGGCCAGGATCGAGATGATGCGGCTGTCGGCGCACGCCGACAAGCGGGGGCTGCTCGACATCGCCGACGAGGTCGCGGCCCGGGAGGTGATGCTGGTCCACGGGTTCTCGGCGCGGCAGCGGGAGTTCGCCAAGATCCTCAGTGTGCGGCGGCACTCCTCGGTGGCCTCCGGGGTGTGGGGAGAGCAGCGCCAGGAGTGAGAGATCAACGGCCGGTGCCGTGCACGACCGCGACCGGCTGGCCGGTGCCGTACAGCACGGCCTGGGTGGCCGCGCCGAGCGAGGGCGCGGCGGGCTCGCCCACCACGACCAGCGCGGAGTCCGTGGCGAGCGCGGCCAGGGCGCGGGCCGGTGGACGCTGGTCGATCCGGGTGCGCACCTGGACCTGCGGGTACCGTTCCAGCCACGGGGCCAGCAGCCGCTGGAAGCGGCGGCCGGTCTCGCGCCAGGTGTCCTCGCCCTCGGCGCAGGTCCGTACGACATGCAGCTCGCACCGCCGCAGGCACGCCTCCTCGAAGGCGAAGGCCACCGCTTTGGCGCCCGGCTCCTCCCCCACCCCCAGCAGCACGACGTGGCGGGGCGGAGCGGCCCCCGGCCCGACGACGATCACCGGGCCCGGCGCGTGCGAGGAGACGTAGACGGCCGTGGAACCGAGCTTCAGCCGGCCGTGGCCGCCGTTCACGCCCCGGGTGCCGAGCACCACGAGCTGCGCGGCCCCCGCGTCGGTGAGCAGCGCCCCCGCGGCCGTGCCGCGCTCCAGCCTGGGCCGCACCACGAGCCGCCCGGCCATGTCCTTGGCCAGTTCGACGCCGTGCCGCAGGATCAGCTCGGCCGACTGCCGTACGGCGGCGACCGCCACCGGGTCGTCCAGGAAGCCGGGGATGGGCACCTGCCAGGCGTGGTAGACGACCAGGGGGGCGTACCGGAGCTGGGCCTCCCGCACGGCCCACCGCAGCGCCGCCTCCCCGGCCGCCGATCCGTCGTAACCCGTCGCGACCGGCCTGCCGGGATCTTCGGTCCGCATGGACCCCCCTTTCGCAGCGTCCTACCTCCTAGCCTTGCCGGAAAGGGCGCCTTGCCCACCTTGCCGGGCATGATTCTTGGCCGCGGCGGCCCGCGAGCCCCGGCTAAGGGGTCGTCAGGGGTGAGTAGGGGATGGTCGGCGGCGCCGTTGTTCGTCACCATGGCAGTTACGAGGTGACGACCCGCGCGAGCGGGCCCGGCCGACGAGGAGTGCCTGCTCATGAAGAAGCACATCGTGCTCACCGCCCCCTCCGCCGACGACGGCACCCCGGACGGCCCGGTCGATGTGGTGCTGGAGGGCGGGCCCGCGCATCTGCCGCGGGGTCTGCGCGTCGAGCCGGGCGAGGCGGCGTCCGGCCGACTGAAGATCGCCAACGGCGCGGGCTACGAGCACTACGAGCGCGTCCGGGAGAGCGACGCCGGGCCCTGGGTGTTCCGCTGGATCATGCGGACCAGGATCGCCGAGTAGCCGGCGCGCTCGCGAGCCGGGCAGCGGCCCGCCTATCGTGAGATCGTGCATGCCCCCCGGATGAAGAGGTCCGCTTGATCGAGATCATCCTGCCCCCCACGGTGGTCGCGGTGGACACCACCGAAGACCCTGCCGACGCCCGCCTCTACCCCGAAGAGGAGGAGGTCGTCCGCAAGGCGGTCGACAAGCGCCGCAGGGAGTTCACCACGGGACGTACGTGCGCGCGGCAGGCCATGGGCCTGCTCGGCCTGCCGCCCTCGGCCATCCCGCAGGGAGTGCGCGGCGAGCCGGTGTGGCCCGCGGGCGTGGTCGGCAGCATCACGCACTGCGCGGGCTACCGGGGCGCGGTGCTCGGCCGTGCCTCGGACGTCGCCGCGATCGGCATCGACGCCGAGCCCAACGACAGGCTGCCGGACGGCGTGCTCGACGCGGTCACCGCCGAGGGCGAGCGGCGGGCGATCACCGAGGCGCTGCGTTCGCATCCCGGCGTCCACTGGGACCGGATGCTGTTCTGCGCCAAGGAGACGGTCTACAAGGTGTGGTTCCCGCTGGCCGGCCGGTGGCTCGGCTTCGAGGACGCGGAGGTCGTCATCAACCCGCTGACCGGCACGTTCGAGGCCCGGCTGCTGGTCGAGGGGCCTTCGGTGAACGGCGGCGCGCTGAGCCGGCTGACCGGCCGGTGGCTGGTGAAGAACGGGCTGATCCTCACCGCCATCGTGCTGGCGGCCGGGTAGCCGCGCTCCGCCGTCCGTCAGGTCAGGCCGGCTTCCGGCGGGCCGCCGCCGGGCCGCGGCACCGGTCGCTGACGGTCGGCGGGATCACCTGCGCGGTCGGCCTCGGAGCCCAGGCCCTGACCGACGGAGTGCCCGGCCCGGCCGCCTTCGGCACGCTCGGCTGGCTGGTCGCGGCGGTGGGGCTGGGCGAGGCCGTACGGGTCAGCCGCGCCCGGCTCGCCGACCTGGTGAACCGCAGGGTCACCGAGGAGCGCCTGCGCATCGCCCGCGACCTGCACGACCTGCTCGCGCACAGCATCACCGCGATCCACGTGCAGGCCGGTGTGGCCGCGCATCTGGTCGGCGAGCGAGACGGGCGGGCCGACCCGGAGACGGCGGTACGCGCCCTGGCCCGCCATCGTCCACGCCTGCGCGCAGGCCAGGGCCGAACTGCGGGCCACCCTGGAGGTGCTGCGCTCCCCCGGCCCGGACACCGGCTCCCGGCAGCCGGTGCCCGCGCTGTCCCGGCTGCCGTCCCTGGCCGGTCCGGTACGCGCCGCCGGGATCGAACCGGACTTCCGGACCACCGGCGAGCCGCGCCCACTGCCCCCGGCACCGAGGTCGCCGTCTACCGGATCGTCCAGGAGGCACCGACCAACGTGGTCAAGCACGCCTCCGCCACCCGGGTCACCGTCGCGCTGGACTACCGCGCGGACACTCTGACGCTCGCGGTGACCGACGACGGGCACGGCGCGGCCACCGCCCCGGTACCCGGCCACGGCTTCATCGGCATGATGGAACGCGCCCGCGCGGCGGGCGGCAGCCTGTCGGCCGGTCCCCGCCCGGGCGGCGGCTTCGCGGTCACCGCCGAACTCCCCGCGGACGCTTCCCCGGTCCTGGCACAGGAAGGCGGTCATCGATGATCCGGGTACTGCTCGCCGACGACCAGGCGCTGATCCGGGGCGCGTTCACCATGCTGGTGGGCTCCGCGCCGGACATCACCGTGGTCGGTGAGGCGACCAGTGGCCGCGACGCGGTCGCCCTGGCCCGTGAGACGCGCGCCGACGTGGTGGTGATGGACATCCGTGTGGTGGCCGCGGGCGAGGCCCTGCTGTCCCCGGGCCCCACCGCCACGCTGATCGCGCACTTCCTGCGGACCCCCGAGCCCTCCCCGGCGGCCCACGTGGTGAACACGCTCACCGACCGGGAACGCGAGGTGTTCACCTTGATCGCCCGTGGGCTCACCAACGGGGAGATCGCCGAGACGCTCGTGCTCAGCCCCCTCACCGTCAAGACGTGCGTGAGCCGGATCATGACCAAGCTGAACGCCCGCGACCGGGTCCACCTCGTCATCGCCGCCTACCAGGCCGGCCTGGCGGCCCCGGTCCCACCGGCCCCGGAGGGCGTCAGCCCGACGCGTTCATCGACTCGCCGAGCCTGGCGGTGACGGCGTCGAGTTCGCCGTCCAGCTTCGATGCCGTGCCGGTGAGCTCGGGGCCGCCGTGGCCTTCGCGGGCCAGGTCCTCGACGCGGCGGCACAGCCGGGCCGCGACGAGCTCGCCCACCGTGGCGCAGGTGCCCGCCAGGCGGTGGGCGAGGGCCGCGGCCTTGGGCAGGTCGCCGGCCGCCACGGCGTCGGCGAGGTCCCGGCGTACGGCGGGCACGGTGGCGGCGAACGCCTGCGCGATGTCCGCCAGGTCCTCCGGCGTCAGCCCGTCGATCCCGGCCGGGCCCTGCTCCGCCGCGGCTTCGGATTCGGCGTCCTCCGCCAAAGGTTCGGCGTCCGCCTCCGGAGGCTCGGCCTCCTCCTGCTCGATCCAGGTGGGGATGCGGGCCAGGACGTCCTGCCAGTCGACCGGTTTGGGGAGGTGGTCGTCCATCCCGGCGGCCAGGCAGCGGGCGCGGTCGGCGGGGCTCGCGGCGGCGGTCATCGCGATGACCGGCGTACGCCGGTGCGGGCCCTCCTCCCGGCGCAGCCGCTCGGTGGCGGCCAAGCCGTCCATCACCGGGAGCTGGCAGTCCATGAAGACGAGGTCGTAGTCGCCGGACAGCACCATCCGGAGCGCCTGCGGCCCGTCGCCCGCCACCTCCACCCGGTGGCCCGCCTTCTCCAGGACCAGCCTGGCCACCTGGCGGCTCACCTCGTCGTCCTCGGCGACCAGGATCGTGGCCGGGGCGGCGGGCGCGGCGGTGAGCTCGTCGGCCACGGGGGTGCCCCGCGCGGTGAGCAGGGCGTTCTCCACGGCGGCGAGCAGCCGGCGGCGGCTGGCCGGACGGGTGACCGACTGGACCGAGCGGTCGCTGCCGTTCGGCGCGGACGGCCACTCGTGCCGGGTACGGCCGGGCGCGATCAGCACGATCACCCCGGTCGCGGCGAACAGCGGGTCGGACAGCACGGCGTCGGCGAGCGAGCCCTCGTCCTCGTCGGCCGCCACGGCGTTCATGTCAAGGTCGATCACGGCCAGGTCGTAGGGGGTCCCGGCCTCGGCGGCCCGGCGCAGCGCGGCCAGGGCGCCGGGGGCGACCGCCGCCTCGTCGGTCCGCAGGCCGGCGCCGCTGAGGATGCGCGCGGTCAGCACCCGGTCGTCCGGCGTGCCGTCCACCACCAGCGCCCGGCGGTCGCGCAGCGCCTCCATCTCGGGGGGCGCCCAGGTGATCACGTCCAGCGGCACGGTGACCCAGAACCTGCTGCCGACGCCCTCCACGCTGTCCAGCCCGATGTTGCCGCCCATCAGCTCGGTGAGCTGGCGGCCGATGGCCAGGCCCAGGCCGCTGCCGCCGGTGCGGCGGGTGATCGGCGAGTCCACCCGGCGGAAGATGTCGAAGACCTGCTCGCTGTCGGCCGCGCCGACGCCCACGCCGGTGTCGGTCACGGTGAACCGCAGCACCGCGCGGACGTCGCTGATCCTCCGCTCCAGGCCCACCTCCAGGCGCACGCCGCCCTGGAAGGTGAACTTCAGCGCGTTGCCGATCAGGTTGCTGATCACCTGGCGCAGCCGTACCGGATCGCCCGCCACGTGCTGCGGCACGTCGTCGGCGAGGTCGAGGGTGAGCCAGAGCCCCTGCCGGTAGGCGTGCGGGGCGAGCGGCGCGATCAGCTCGTCACAGAACCTGGGCAGGTCGAACGGCACGGTGGAGACTTCCAGGTGCCCGGCCTCGATGGTGGACAGGTCGAGGAAGTCGTCGAGCAGGCGCAGCAGGTTCTGCGCCGAGTCCTGGGCGGTGCTCACGTAGTGGCGCTGCTCGTCGTCCAGGCGGGTGCGCAGCAGCAGGGAGTTCATGCCGAGCATGCCGTTGATCGGGGTGCGGATCTCGTGGCTGACCTTGGCCAGGAATTCCGACTTGGCCTTGGACGCGCTCACCGCCACATCGCGAGCGGCGGCCAGCGCGTCGGCGTAGACGGCCAGCGCGCGCTGGGCGCGGCGGCGGTCCCTGGTGGTGTGGATCTGCAGCGCGAGCCCGGCCAGCAACATCAGGGCGACCAGCGCGGCCACGGTGAGCAGGCTGGTGCGCAGCCGGTCCGCGGACGACAGGGCCTCGGCGGAGGGCACTTCGGCGGTGACCGTCCAGCCGATGCCGGGGATCGGCTCGGAGGCCGAGAGGACCGGCCCGTCGTACCCGATGTAGTCGGTGGACCACCGGCGGCCGGCCAGCGCGGCGTCCACCCGGGGGTCCTCGCGCAGCGAGGTCAGCCCGACCAGCTTGCGCCCGTAGTCGGCGACCAGCACGCCCGCCTGGTCGGTGATGAGCAGCCGGATGCCCTGGGCCCTGGCCGCCTCGTAGGTGAAGTCCTGGATGGCCTCCAGGCTGTAGACGACGACGAGGATGCCGGCGATGCCGATGCCGCCCGCCTTCGGCACCGGCGCGGCCACGGCCACCGCCCGGATGCGCCCGCGCGGGGGCGTGTACGCCTGCGACACGTACGCCTGGTTGCGGACCAGGACCGCCTGGTACCAGTCGGTGGCGGTGAAGTCCTGCGGAAGCCCGCCGGGCGGCGCGGCCCCGATCGTGTAGCCCTCCGGATCGATCAGGATCACGCCCGAGACGCCGGAGCGCAGTTGCCGCAGTTCCTCGCGGTAGCCGGCCACGGCCTTCTGCACGTCGGGGCGCGGCGCCCGCCCGGCGTGTACCCCGCCCGCCGAGGAGGTCACCACACCGGCGATCTCCGGCCGCTGGGCGAACGCGCTGACCAGTTGTTTCAGCGACAGCATCTGCTGGTCCACCACGACCCTGCTCACCGCGGCGGTGATGCCCACCCGCTCCCTGACCTCGTCGCTCACCGCGTCTTCCGAGAGCTGGACGCTGGACGAGGTCAGCAGCCCGAGCGGCAGCAGCCCGAGCAGGAGCCACATGACGATGACGGCGAGCAACCAGTTTCGATAGTTGTCGTCGTCGATGCCCTGTGAATCCTGTGGGACCTTGGCAACGCGTCCGCCGGTGACGCGTGTCCTGGTACGGTGCGCCGAGCGGCTCGAACGTCGAAAGACCAGTGTCCTCACCTCCCCCCGAGGCTGTCGGGGTCCGATATTAGGCGGATCGGATCGGAGGGGCGGGTCAGGGTGAGCAGAACGAACTAAAGCCCCAAGCAATAACATCGATATACATAAGATGACACGATCGAAAAATAGAAGGTCCAGTCCCTTCACCTGGATGCGGCGATGACGATGACCATCGGAACTCCCCCCGGCTCGAAGGACATCACGGTCCTCATCGTCGATGACGATCCCGTCGTCACGACCGCGCTCAAGGCACAGGTCAATCGTGTTCCGGGATTCAAGGTGATCGGGGTCACCCACACCGGCCGCGCCGCGCTGGCCGCCGTGCCCCGCCTCGTCCCCCGGCTGGTGCTGCTCGACCTGTACCTGCCCGACCTGCCGGGCCTGGAGGTCGCGCACCAGCTCAGACGGCCCAACCAGCCGTCCACGGACGTCATCGTGATCTCCGGCAGGAAGGAGTCCGGCGCGGTACGGGCCGCCATGCAGCACGGCGCGCTGTACTACCTGGTCAAGCCCACCAGGATGGGCACCCTGGAACAGACGCTCACCCGGTACGCGGCGGCGGTCGACCAGTTCTCCGCCACCGAGGCCACGGTGGACCAGGAGGAGATCGACCGGATCTTCCGCTCGCTGCACATGGACCAGGTCGCCCGGCCCAAGAGCATCTCCCAGGAGACCGAGCACGCCGTGCTGGGCGCGCTGGAGTCGGCCGGGGCGGACCTGTCGGCGAACGAGGTGGCCCAGTCGATCGGCATCAGCCGGGCCACCGCGCGGCGCTACCTGGAGTACCTCTCCGAGCGCGGGCACGTCGAGGTCGGGCTGCGGTACGGGCCGAAGGGGCGGCCGCAGCACAGGTACTGGATACGGGTGACGTGAGGCGGGCGAGGCTCGCCGCCGGCGTCGTGCGCGCCGCGCTCGCGGCCGTGGCGGCGGCGCTGCTCGGCACGGCCTGCACCGAGCCGACGGTGGCCCCGGGCTTCCCCGACGAGTCCACCAGGCAGCGCATCGAGCGGCGCGGGGTGCTCACCGTGGGCATCAAGTTCGACCATCCGCTGTTCGGCTTCAAGGACCCCACCAACGGGCGGATCACCGGCTTCGACGCGGATCTGGCCCGCCTGGTCGCCAAGGACCTCACCGGCAGCGAGCGCAACGTCCGGTTCATCGAGATCATGCCGCGCGACCGGGAGAAGTTCATCCAGCAGGGCCTGGTGGACATGATCGCGGCCACCTACTCGATCACCCCGCAGCGGGCCGCGGAGGTCGGTTTCACCGACCCGTACTACTACGCCGACCAGGACATCCTGGTCCGCGCGGACGACACGAGCATCAGGGGCGTGGACGACCTGGCGGGCAAGAGGGTCTGCACGGCGGCCGGCTCAACGTCCGAGAACCAGTTGCGCGCCCGCGCGCCGCGCGCCCACCTGGAGATCGTCAACTCCTACAGCGAGTGCACCCACGCGCTGGTGTCCGGCCGGATCGACGCGATCAGCACCGACGACAGCATCCTGCTCGGGCTGATGAGCCTGCGCCCGGACAGCGTGCGGCTGGTCGGCCGGACGTTCGGCAGGGAGCTGTACGGCATCGGCGTACGCCGCGAGGACCACGACTTCCGGCGGTACCTCAACGGGCTCATCACCCAGTACCTGCGCGACGGCCGATGGGACCGGGTCTTCCGCGACACCATGGGCATCGCGGGCGCCGACCCCGACCGCGCCAAACCGGCCCGCTGAGCGACCTGGGGGCGGTCGCGGCATCGGCCGACATGGGGACCGGCTCTGATTACGGGCGGCGACACGGCGGTACCATCACGGCACCGGACCAACCGGAGGGAGGGCGTCAACGTGGCCGCCATCACCGCCATCGACCTGACCCTGGTGACCGGCGTCGTCTTCGACGCCGACGTCATCACCGACACCGCGCGCATCCACGCCGCGGCCTGGAAACGGGTGTTCGACCCGTTCCTGCGAGGGCGCTCGGCGCCCTTCGACATCCGGGCCGACTACCTGCGGCACGTAAACGGCCGGCCGCGCCTGGACGGCGTGCGCACGTTCCTGGCCTCAAGGGACATCACCCTCCCTGAGGGCGACCCCGGCGACGAGCCCGGGGCGGCCACCGTACACGGCCTCGGCCTGGCCAAGGACCGGCTGTTCGCCGCCGAGGTCGAGCGGTACGGCGTGGCCGCGTTCCCGTCGTCCGTCGCCCTGCTGCACGAGCTGCGCCGGCGCGGCTGCCGCACCGCCGTGGTGTCGGCGAGCCGGCACTGCCGTACGACGATCACCTCGGCGGGGCTGGCCGGGCTGTTCGACGCGCTGCTGGACGGCAACGACGCGGCCGGGCTCGGCCTGCTGGGCACACCGGACCCGGCGATGTACCTGGCGGCGGCCCGGCACCTCGGCACGCCCGCGGAGCGCGCGGCGGCCGTGGACGACGCGCCGGCCGGCGTGACCGCCGGGCGCAGGGGCGGCTTCGGGCTGGTCGTCGGCGTGAGCCGGACGAACACGCCGGACGTGCTGCGGGCGAGCGGAGCCGACCTGGTGGTCGCCGATCTGTCCGACCTCCCCGTCCACGGCCGGGTCCCCGCGGGTCCCCTGACCCGCCCCCGGGCCTTCGGGGTCAGTAGGCGATGAACCGGTCGAGCGGCGCCTCGTCGCCGTTGCGCTGGAGGCCGCCGGTGGCGGCGCGTTCGCGGCCTCGGCGGCGGGGCGGTCGGCGGAGAGTGGACGGCGCGTGGCTCATCCACTCTTCGCGAACCTCGACCGCGTGATCCCAACGAGAAATACAGCGGAAAAAGCCGTCAGGGCCCTTCGGGGTCGACGGCGTCGCGGTCCGCCCAGAAGGGGTCGAGCAGTTCGCGGATCCGCTCCGCGCCGACCTTCTCCACCAGTTCCAGCGCGACGACGTTGTCCAGCAGTTGCTCTTCCTTGGTGACCCCGAACAGCACGCTGGCGATGGCCGGGTGGGTCAGGCAGAAGGCGACGCACAGCCGGGCCGGGGTGGCGCCGAGGTCGGCGGCCACGCGGGCGATGCCTTCGGCCGACTCCATGATCTTGCTGCGCACGTCGCCAGGGTCGCGCCCGATGGGGCGGGTCGGGGTCAGCCGCCCGGCCAGGATGCCGCCCTCCATGACGTCGGACGCCTGGAGCCCGATGCCCAGCTCCCACAGTTCGGCGAACGGCTCGCCGTCGGCGATTGTCCGGCGGCACGGGCTGTACTTGAGCTGCGCGAACTGCGGCCCCGGCGACCCGCCGGAATGGGCGTGCCGGCGGATCTCCAAGATCGTGGAGGTCGACCAGTTGTTGACGCCCCACCAGCCGATCAGGCCGTCGGCCTCCAGCGCGGCCAGGTCGAGCGCGAGGCGCTGGAGGTTGACGCGGTCGCTGCGGATGTCGCCGAGCACCGCGACGTCGGCGCGGTCCGCGCCGACCCGGAACAGCGCGTTCTCCAACTGGGCGCGCAGCGGGCGCTCGGGGTAGCCGTCCAGCCAGAGCTTGGTGGACAGCAGGTACTCGTCGCGCTTGATCCCGGCGGCCCGCACCATCGCCGAGAACAGCACGTCGGTGAACACCGGCGGGTAGCCGGGCATGCTGTAGACGCCGACATCGAACAGGTTGATGCCGAGGTCGACGGCCTTGCGTAACATCGCGACGGCGTCGCCGAAGTCCATCCGGTCGTACGTGTGCCATGACCCTAAGGACAGGACGGAGGCCAGCGGGCCGTCCCCTCCGAGGCGGCGGATCGGAATCGTCGTGCTCATCTGGGTTCCGTTCGTTCGGTGATCGAGTTCGTTCGCTGATCAAGAGAGGCCGGGCTGCACCACGGCCTTGACCTGCTCCAGCCGGGACATCGCGGCGAGCGCGTCCGAGGCTCCGGCGAGTCCGACCGGCTCGCTGAACAGTTCGTCCCACGCGAAGAAGGAGCGGAATTCGCGCAGGAACTCGATGGCCCGGTGGTAGTCGGAAATGTCGCCGTTGAGCGAGCCCAGCACGGCCAGTTGCTTGCCCATCACCGTCCCCAGCGGGACCGGGTCCGGGCGCGGGCCCGTTGTACCCACCACCACGTACTTGCCGCCCCAGGCGGCCATGTCCACCGCCTCGGCCGCCACGCCGGGCGCGCCCGCCATGTCGAGCACGAGGTCCGCGCCCCGGCCGTCGGTGGCGGCCATCACCTCGGCCACCCGGTCGGCCGGCTCGCCGGACAGGCCGATCGTGACGTCGGCCCCGAACCTGGTGGCCAGGTCGAGCCGGGCGGCGGGCGCGCCGACGGTGATGACGACGCCCGCCCCGGCCGCCGTGGCCAGGGCGGTGGCGACCAGGCCGAGCCCGCCCGCGCCCTGGATCACGACGTTCGCGCCCGGGCGCAGGCCGCCGGCCCGCTCGAAGGCGTGCACGACGGTCTTGACCGCGCACCCGGACGCCGCCGCCCACGTGTCCGCCACGTCGTCGGGCAGCAGGAGTTTCTGCGACGTGGCGGCCACATAGGCGTGCTCGGCCAGGCCGCCCGTGGCGTACGGCCAGGCGTCGGCCCGCTGCATGAAGCCGTAGCCCCGGTTGGCGCAGGCCACCGGCTCGCGCAGCACCGTGCAGCCGTGGCAGTGCCCGCAGGTGGACTCCGACCAGCCGATCCGGTCACCCACCTTGATCGGCCGGCCGAGCGCGTCGCGGGTGTCCTCGCCGTGCGCCACCACCCGGCCGACCATCTCGTGCCCGAGCACCAGCGGGAGCATGCCGGGGAACGACATGGCCCCGCTCCACAGGTGGACGTCGGTCGCGCACAGCGTCGCGCAGGTGACCTCGACGACCGCCGCGCCGGGCGCGCATTCGCCGGGCAGCGGCAGTTCCTCGATGACCAGCGGTTCGCCGTGGGCGCGCAGCACCGCCGCCCGCGTCGTGGCGGGGATCGTGCCGGGGGGTGTCATGCGGTCTCCTCCGATCGTCATCTGGCCGCGGTGGCGGTGTCCCATACCTCGTGGCGGCTGCGCCACCAGAGCAGCGCGAGCATCACCAGGAACGGCAGCACCCCGCGGTAGGCCTGTACGGCCTCCAGCGAGGCGGCCGCGCCCTCCAGGCAGCCGAGCAGCAGTCCGCCCGCCAGTGTCAGCCACAGGCTGTGGAACGCCCCGATCATGGCCACCGCCAGCGCCGTGGTGACCAGGTTGCCCAGGGTGGAGAAGTCGCCGCCCAGGCGCGGCGCGACCAGGACGATCACCAGCGTGGTCAGCGCCCCGATGCCGGTCCAGACGGCCAGCGCGAGCCGTGGGGCGGGGATGCCGACCACCTCGGCGGTGGCCGGCCGTTCGGAGATCGCCTGGAGCCGCAGGCCGAACATCGTGCGGCCGAGCAGCAGCGTCACCCCGACGGTGATCAGCACCGCCAGGGCCAGCGAGACCAGCGCGGCCTGCGGAACCACCACGTCGCCCACCACGAACGCGGGCGCGTCGAAGGGCTGCGGGAAGCGCCGCGCGCCCGTGGTGACGCTGCCGAACAGCCGCAGTCCGAGCGCCATCAGCGCCACGTAGACGGCGACGGTGACGGCGGCCTTGGTACGCAGCGCGTGCGCGCCGAACCAGCGGACCAGGCCCGCGCCGAGCACCGCGGACAGCAGCCCGCCCGACACCGCCCCGACGATGAGGGCCGGCCAGACGTTCAGACCCGCGTCGGTGAGCGAGGCCATCACGAACGCCCCCATCGCCCCGATCACGGCCATGGCGAAGTTGACCACCGCGGCCAGCCGATAGGTCAGCACGATGGAGAGCCCGAGCAGCGCGTATACGCCGCCGCTCGTCAGGCCCGCGACCACTGATCCGAGCATGTACGCGCCCCCTTCCCGAGGTGCAGGTAGGTGCCGAGGGCTAGTTCTTGCCGGGGACGATGAAGCCCTCGGGAAGCACCTTCCAGGCGCCACCCTCGGCCTTGACGAACCGGCTGCCCTCGATCGGGTTGTGCGCCTGCCCCGGGCCGAACACCCACGGCGTGCCCACGAGCGGGTAGTTGATCGGCTGCATGGACTTGAACGCCTTGGTCACCGACTCGCGGTTGATCTCGCCCTTGATGCCCTTGAGCACCTGGACGAACACGTCCGCGGCCATCACCGCGCCCTGGCTGAACGCGGTCTTCTGGATCTTGTTCGTGGTGACGAGCTGCGACCAGCGGTCATTGCCCGGCAGCGTCTCGTCGGTGTAGGGCTGCCACTCGGTGCCGACGTACGCCTTGAGACCCTCGGGGATGAGCTTGGCGTTGGCGTCGGTGTAGCTGTTGGCCATCATGATGAAGTCCACGTCGGTCATGCCCTGCGTCTTGGCCTGGGCGAACCACGGCCCCACCTGGGCGTTGTAGATGACCGCCTGGCAGCCGCCCGCCTTCAGCTTCACCAGGTAGGGGGTGGGGTCGCCCTGGCCGACCGAGGTGTCCTTGACGGTGAGGGACTTGCCGGTGAGGTCGGACCACTCCTTGATCGCGGCGTCGATGCCGCCGCCGCTGCCCGGCAGGACGGTGAAGGCCATGCAGACCTTGTCGTGCTTCAGCGTCTCGGAGGCGTAGTAGAGCAGCGCGGTCAGCAGCTTGAACGGGCCGGGGTTGACCGGCGCGATGTTGGGGCTGGTGAAGCAGGCCGGGTCGACGCCCACCGCGGGGATGGAAATGATGTTGCTCCGGCTGTACATGGTCCGGTTCAGCCCGCAGTCCACGGCGCTGGAGGAGCCCACGAGCGCCACGACGCCCTCGGAGTCGATCAGGGCGCGGGCGGCCTCGGTGGACCGCTGCGGGTTCATCGCGTCGTCCTTGCTGATCAGTTCGAGCTTGCGCCCGTTGATCCCACCGGCCGCGTTGACCTCCTCGAACACGGCCTTGACCGCGGGAGCGACCTCCGGGGTCTGGAACAGGCCGGTCATGCCGTTGATCGACCCCACCTTGATCGTGTCGGAGGCCGAGTTCCCGCCGGAGCAGGCGGTCACTCCTAATACGAGCATTGCGACCAAGCCGACCAGGCGTGCGTGCTTCATGCTGCCACTTCCTATGGCTGAAAATATCTAGGGCTGGACAGGGGCGGTATCAAGGAGCGGGACGTCCGCCGTGCCGAGGTAGGCGTCCCTGACGGCCGGGTTCTCCAGCACGTCGTGCGTCGGACCCGACGCGATGACGTGCCCGAAGTCGAGTACGGTCACCTGCTCACAGGCGGCCCGGACGAGTTGCATGTCGTGTTCCACCAGCAGGACCGACACCCCGAAGCGCTCGGGCACCTCGGCGAGCCTGCGGCCGAACTCCATGGACTCGTCCAGCGACTGCCCGGCGGCCGGTTCGTCGAGCAGCGCGACCCGCGGCCGGGCGGCGATGGCCGCGGCCACGTCGAGCAGCCGGCGGGTGCCCGCGTCGATGATGGAGACCGGCACGTCGCCGGGCGGGCAGCCGAAGAACTTCAGCAGCGCCTCGGCCTCGCCGCGGCCCAGCCGCCGGCCCGCGCTGATCATCAGGTACTCGTACTGCGTCAGCTCGGGCGCGATGGCCGTGGTCTGGAAGGTGCGGCGCAGCCCGCGGCGGGCCCGGACGCTGGGGCTGTCGCGGTCGATGGACCTGCCGTCCAGTTCGACCGTGCCCTGGTAACCGGAAAGGAATCCGGTGACGGCGGAGATCAGCGTGGACTTGCCCGCGCCGTTGGGGCCGATCAGCCCGACGACGCCGCGCTCGGGCACGGTGAGGTCCACGCCGTCCAGGGCCACGACCTCGCCGAAGCGGACGGTCAGCCCGCGTACGGCCAGACGGTCGCCGCGCCCGTCTCCGGCCGGGGGCGGTGGCGGCGGCAGGTCAGGTACGGCGGGGCGTTCGCGGGCCAGCAGCGCCCGCGCGTCCTTCTCCCGCTTCCTGGTCCTGGTGAAGTCGGTCTGGCTGAACCCGCTGCGCAGCGCGAAGATCGCCGCCACGCCGAACAGGATGCCGCCCACGTCCTGGGGCAGCCCGACGGTGTCCAGCAGCGTGGCCATCACCGCGCCGAAGATGCCGCCCATGATGGCGCCCTCGGGGTGGTGCGGCCCGATCAGCACCGCCACCGCGAACATCGCCACCGACTGCATCATCGCGAAGTTGCTGGACACGACCGAGCTGAGCTGCCCGACCATCAGCCCGCCTGCGATGCCCGCGACGAACGCGCTGATCGCGAACGCGGCGAGCTTGCTGCGCGCCACCGAGATGCCGTGCGCGGCGGCGGCCTGTTCGGAGTGCCGCAGCTCGGTCCAGGAGCGGCCGAGCCTGGTCCGGTTGAACAGCGCTAGCCCGATCGCGATGAGCACGAAAACGATCACGGTGAGCACGAAGTAGCCCTGGTCGCTCTCGAACAGCGCCGGGCGTTGCAGGCTCTTGAACTCGCTGGTGCCGGGGAACTGGTTGGCGTTCAGCACGATGTCGGTGGAGACGCCGAAGCCGAGCGTGACGACCGCGAGGTTCACCCCGCGGATGCGCAGCGCGGGCAGCCCGATCGCCACCCCGACGGGCACCGCGGCCAGCCCGCCGAGCACCAGCCAGAGCAGGAAGCCGCCGGGCGCGTCTTCGAGGTTGAGCCAGAGCACGATCCACGCGCCGATCGCCGCGAAGGACATCTGGCACAGGGACATCACCCCGGCCCGGCCCACGATGACGCCGAAGCTCTGCATGAGCACGGAGCTGACCATGGCGGCGATCGCCAGGTAGATCCAGTACGGCGGGAGCGCCAGGGGCAGCGCGACGCACGCCGCCAGGGCGAGGAGCAGCCCGATCCCCCAGGGACGAAGCTCGCTGACGTTCACCGGGCCTCGCCTTCCGCCGCGACCTTCTCCGCGGTGTCGTCGTGCTCTGCGGGATCTTCGGCGGTGCCGAAGTAGTACTGCTTGAGCAGGTCGTCATCGCCCGCCAGGTCGGCGCACGGCCCCTCGAACACCACGCGGCCCTTGCGCAGCACGTACGCCCGGCTGCCGATCTCCAGCGCCAGGTGCGCGAACTGCTCGACCAGCAGGACCGCGATGCCGAGGGAGGTCAGCTCGCGTACCGCGCTCATCAGCCGGCGGACCACCACCGGCGCGAGGCCGAGCGACATCTCGTCGATGAGCAGCACCTTGGGCTCGCCGAGCAGCGCGCGGGCCAGGACGAGCATCTGCTGCTCGCCGCCGGACAGGTGCCCGGCGCCCAGCGCGCGCCGCCGTTCCAGCTCGGGGAAGAGCCGGTAGGCGGTGCCGAGGTCGCCGTTGCCGGTCCTGGCCACCAGCAGGTTCTGCTCGACGGTGAGGGACCTGAAGACCGTGCGGGCCTGTTCGGCGTAGCCGAGCCCGGCGTGCGCCCTGCGGTAGGTGGGCAGCCCGGCGATGGCCTGGCCGGCCAGGCCGATCGTTCCGGAGGTGGTCTTCGCCAGCCCGGCGATGCCGTCCAGGAGAGTGGTCTTGCCCGCGCCGTTCGCGCCCAGCAGCACGGTGACGGCCTCCGGCTGGACCCCGAGCGTGACGTCGTACACGATTGGGACATCGCCCCTGGCGACACTTATGTCACGCACATCGAGGATTTGTTCGGCCATCAAACACTCCCGGCGAACGCGGAGCGCAGCCCCACGATCGCCCGCCTATGGGCGTCGGCGGCCGGGGGCAGCTCGGTGGACAGCAGCCCGAAGAAGCCGTGGATCAGGCCGGGCATCCGGACCGCCTCGGCCTGCCCGCCCGCCTCGCGCAGCGCACGGGCGTAGTCCTCGCCCTCGTCGCGCAGCACGTCGTACTCGGCGCCCAGGACCAGCGCGGGCGGCAGCCCGGACAGGTCGGCGGCGCGTAGCGGCAGCAGGTAGGGGTCGTCGAGGTCGGCCGGGGACTTGGGATAGGTCGTGAAGAACCAGTCCATCGCGGACTTGCTCAGGAAGTAGCCCTCGGCGAAGTCGCGGTAGGAGGCGCGGCCGTCGTCGGGGTGGCCGAGCACCGGGGAGACCAGCAGTTGCCAGGCGATGGCGGGACCGCCCTGGTCACGGGCGCGCAGCGCGGTCACCGCGGCGAGGTTGCCGCCCGCGCTCTCCCCGCCCACGGCGATCCGTGTGGGGTCCACGCCGATGTCCTTGCCGCTGTCGTGGACCCACTGGAGTACGGCGTGGCAGTCGTCGGCGGCGGCCGGGAAGGGGTTCTCCGGGGCGAGCCGGTAGTCGGCGGAGACGACCACGGCCTCGGCGCCCGCGCAGAGCGTCCGGCAGGCGTACTCGTTCTCCTCGATGGAGCCGATCGTCCAGCCGCCCCCGTGGTACCAGACCAGGGCGGGGAACGGGCCGTCGCCCTCAGGGGTGTAGACGCGCACGGGAACGTCTCCCGCGGGGCCCCGAGCGACCGTCTCGGTGACGTGCCCGACCGGTGGCAGATCCTCGGGGATGGGCCACGCCGTGCGGAACTCCTCCCGCATCGCGGCCACGTCCGGCTGCGTGGCGGCACCGCCGGCGTCTGGGGCGAGAGGAATCCGATCGATGATGCGCCGTGCCTCGGGGTGCAGGGGCATCGTCACCTCCGGCTGCCCGGTGCCTTTTGTTCAGGCACAAATCGTATCTGATTCCATGTACGTTATGCGTAGGTAAACGGGGGTGTCCAGAGTGGAGGCCAAGATGTCACGAATGGGTTCCTGGGCCGACCTCGACTCGGCGGATCTTGTCATGACCGGCGGCAGAGTGCATACCGTGGACGCCGGCGACCGCGTCGCCCAGGCGATCGCGATCACCGCCGGAAGGATCTCCAGGGTGGGTGCCGATGAGGAGGTCGCCTGCCTCGTCGGCCCGCGCACACGGGTCGTACGGCTCGCCGGGAGGTCGGTGCTCCCAGGCATCAACGACTCCCATCTGCACGGTACGTGGCTCGGCCAGATGTGGCCCTCGTTGCTGATGGACCAGATGGCCGCGACCCCCGCCGCCGAACCGCCAAAGCAGCGCGTCCGGCTGGAGACCTCCGCCCAACGGCGGGCCGCGATCCTGCGCGCCTCCCAGCTCCTCACCCCGCTCGGCATCACCAGCTACACCGAACCCGGCCTCGGGCCCGGTGAGGACGACGGCCCGAGCGGGTGCTTCGGCTCCGCCGTCCTGCGAGAGTACGCCGATCTGGCCGCCGAGGGCAGACTGAACGCGAGAGTCACCGCGCTGATGTTGTTCGGCGAGCTGGACGGGGCCAGTTCACTGCCGGGCTTCCTGGCCGGACTGGACGGCTTCACCCCGCCCGGCGACATCCCCGGCTGGTTCCACGTGGCCGGCGTGAAGATCTTCGCCGACGGCATCCCGCCGATGGGCACGGCCTGGAACGACGAGCCGTACACCTCGGGCGGGCACGGCTCGCTGCTGGTGGAGGGCGCCGGCGACGAGGAGCGGGAGGCGGCGCTGATCGCCATGATCGGCGCGGCGCGGGCGGCCGGGCACCAGGTCGGCGTACACGCCACCGGCAGCAGGACGACCAGGACCGTGGTGAACGCCCTGGCCGCGAGCGGCGGCGGGGACCGGCACTACATCATCCACGGCGACCTGATCCACCCCGGGACCCTCGCCAAGATGGCCGCGGCCCGCATCGGCCTGAACACCCAGCCGGGGCTGGTGGCGACGGCGGGGGCCATGATGCGCGGCGCGGTGGGCGAGGAGGCGATGCGGCACGCCTGGCCGGTCTGCGACGCGCTGAGCGCCGGGGTGCCGCTGTGCCTCAGCTCCGACTCGCCGGTGCTGACCCCCGACTGGCGGTACGGCATGGCCGCCGCCCTCACCCGCCCCGAGCAGCGCCTGACCCTCGCCCAGGCGATCCGCGCCTACACGATGACGCCCGCCTGGCAGGACGGGGCCGACTCCTGGAAGGGCTCGCTGGAGGCGGGCAAGGTCGCCGACCTGTGCGTCCTTGAGACCGATCTGGCGGAGACCGACCCCGCGGCGATCCCGCAGGTGACGGTCTCCATGACCATGGTGGACGGGCGCGTCGTCCATGAGCTCTGAGTTATGGGGCCTCGGTGCCCCAGGAGGCGTCCGGGGCCACCACGTCGCGGTCGGCCCACAGGTCCGCGACGGCGGCGCGAAGTTCGTCACCGTGCCGGGCGAGCAGGTCGAGCGCGCCGAGGTTGTCGTCGAACTGCTCCCGGCGGCTCACCCCGACCAGCACGCTCGCGGTCGCCGGGTGGGTCAGGCAGTAGGCCACGGCGACCTGCGCCGGGGTGGCGCCGAAGCCGTCGGCGACCCGCTTGAGCGCGGGGAAGGAGTCGCGGATGCGCTCCCTGATCCCGCCGGGGTCGGCCCCGATCTTGCGTTCGGGGTTCAGCTTTCCGGCCAGGATGCCGCCCTCCAGCACGTCGGACGCCTGAAGGCCGAGCCCGTCGGCGAACAGCCCGCCGTACGGCTCGCCCTCCGGTACCGAGCGCCGCGCCACGCTGTACTTGAGCTGCGCGAACGACGGCGGCACCAGCCCCTCCGCGCGTGCGAAGCCGATGGCCAGGCGCAGATCGGCGGCCGACCAGTTGTTCACCCCCCACGAGGTGAACAGCCCGGCCGCGACCATCTCGGCCACGTCCGCCACCACCCGCCTGACGTCCAGCTCGCCGAAGAAGTCGCCGGCCACCACCATGTCGGCCCGATCGGTGCCGATCCGGCCGAGGGCGACCTTGAGCGCGTCGCTCAGCGAGGACGCCGGGTAGTCCCACAGCCAGAGCTTGCCGCACAGCAGGTAGTCCTCGCGGCGCAGCCCGGCCTCGGCGGCCACCCGGCCGAAGATCACGTCGGTCCGCGCGTTCTCGGCGTGCGGGCCGAAGTTGTAGTGGGCCACGTCGAACAGGTTCACCCCGTGATCGACGGCCGCCCGGACCAGCTCGACCGCCGCACCGGTCTCCATCCGGTCCCATGTGTTCCAGGATCCGAGGCCGAACACCGGGACCTCCGGTCCTGCCGCGCCGAGCCTGCGACGGGGCACCTGTCCTACGACTTCCACAGCCCACCTCCGGTGATGACGCGCGGCCCCGCGATGAATCCCGTGGGCCGCTGACGGAACAGCAAAAATCGTATAGCATTCCAAATATTTTCCACTGCCGGGCATGTCCAGGGAGTCCATGAGATGCCACCACAACCAGATCCCGTGACGCCGGCGGCGACCGCCGGGGTCGACAAGATCGCCGCCGTGGCCACCGGCTACATGGCCGCCAAGCAGCTCTTCGTGGCGGCCGAGACGGGCCTGTTCGCCGCGCTGGCGGACGGTCCCGCCACGGCGGCCGAGGTCGCCGAGCGCATCGGGCTGCCGCAGCGGACCACCCGCATCCTGGCCGACGCGATGACCTCCCTGGACCTGCTCACCCGCGACGACGGCCGGTACGCCAACACCGCCGCCACCGCCCGTCACCTCGCCGGCACCGGCGAGGACGTGGACCTGCGCCCCTGGCTCGCGTTCCTGGACCAGATCAGCTACCCGCACTGGCTGCGCTTCGGGCAGACCGCCCGCACCGACGCCCCCGTGCCGCTGGATCTGTCCGGCGACCGGATGAACACGTTCCTGTCCGGCGTGATGACCTACAACGCGCTGCACGCCAAGATGCTGGCCCAGAACTACGACTTCACCCGGCACGCCAAGGCCCTCGACTTCGGCGGCCTGTCCGGCGCGTTCCTCGCCGAGGCGCTGCGCGCCGCCCCCGGACTGCACGGCACGTTCCTGTCCGGCGGCGACCTGGCCGAGTACGCGCGCAAGTCGCTGGCCGAGGCGGGCGAGCGCGCCGAGGTGGTCACCGGCGACCTCCTTGAGGGGCCGGTGCCCGGCGGCTTCGACCTGGTCCTGCTCGAACACGTCGCCCACCGGTTCACCGCCGAGGACAACCAGCGCATCGCCGCACGCGCCCGGCAGGCCGCCGCCCCAGGGGCCCGGCTGCTGCTGCTCGACTTCTTCCTCGACGACGACCCGTTGCAGCGCGCCCTTGACGCCCTGCACGCGGGCGAGTATCTGGTGATCGACGGGACGGTCGTCTACTCGACGGAGGAGGTCGCCCGGTGGCTGCGCGAGGCGGGCTGGGAACCGGTGGAGACGCTGATCCTCGCGGGTTCCCCGCGGGTCCTGGTGGCGGAGGCGAATTGACTTCCCCCCTCCCTCGGAGGAAGGGGATTCCTGCTTCACCGCCGACCCGCTTGGCGAAGAAGTTCACGAACGCGGCCTGAAGGTGGCGCAGCGCCTGCCGCAACGGCACCGAGGACACCTCGGACAAAAACCGGTACTCCCCGCTGCGTTTCCATGCGGTCAGCATGGCCGACCAGGTAGGTCAGCCGACGGCCGTGCTGGACGTAGGCGCGGGTGCGTTCGTCCAGCGCCTTGTTGTAGACCAGGCGGACGCAGCCGAACGTCCGGGCAAGCTGTCCAGCCTGCTCGGGAGTCGGGTAGAAGCGGTACTTGTAGGCCCGCTTCACGAGCTGCGCCATGCCCCAGATCGTATCGCGCGATCACACAAGAATCGCGCGTGTGTTCGATATGCCGGTTTCGTCTGACAGCGAACCGGCTACTCCTGTCCTGCCGGGCAGGGGTCAGATTCCTCCCCGCCTGAAGACGGGGGTTTCCTCGGAGGTATCCCATGAGCGGCAGAGTGGTCTTCGTTACCGGCGCGGCGAGCGGGATCGGCCGGGCCGTCGCGGAGGCGTTCGCCGTGGAGGGCGAGCGCGTGGTGGTGGCCGACGTCGCGATGGAGGAGGCGGAGAAGGCGGCGGCGGCGTTCGGCGCGCTGGCCGTACGGCTGGACGTCAGCGACCCCGCCTCCGTCGAGGCCGCGCTGGACACCGTCTCCGACCGGCTCGGGCCGGTGGAGGTACTGGTCAACAACGCCGGCGTGGTCGCGGGCGGCGGCCCGCTGATCGACCTGCCGCACGAAATCTTCGACCGCGTGGTGTCGGTCAACCTGCGCGGCACCTTCAACGTCACCAAGGCGGTGGCCAAGCGGATGATCGAAGTCGGCATCGCGGGCCGCATCGTCAACATCAGCTCGATCGGCGCCCGCCAGCCCACCGCGGGCCTCGGCCACTACGAGGCCACCAAGGCCGGCGTGGACGCCCTCACCCGCACGGCGGCCCTCGAACTCGCCCCCAGCGGCATCCTGGTCAACGGCGTCGCCCCCGGCCCCGTCTACACCCCGA
>NZ_POUA01000719.1 GCF_003236385.1 Spongiactinospora gelatinilytica | reverse complement strand
GAGGCGGGTGGAGGAGAGGGTCTTGGTGGCGGGTACGGCGGTGCGGGCGGAGTCGATGGCGTGGTCGAGTTCGCCCATGCCGAGGTAGGCTTCGGCGGCGCTGATCCGGGTGAGCTGGGCGGAGCGGGAGCGGGCCTGGTCGTAGGCGGGGAGGATGCCTTCGAGGAGTTCGGCGGCCCTGCGGTGCCGGCCGATCAGCGACCAGCAACGCGCGGCCTCGGCCGTGGGCTCCGTGGGGGTATACCAGGCCGCCCACTGGGGCTCCCGGTCGGAAGGGCCCCGGTCGTACACGCGCTCGGCCTCGGTGAGGAGGCGTTCGACTCGCTTGGTCTCATGGGTGTCGGCGGCACCGCTCAGGTTCGCCCGCAGGGCCGTGGCCCAGGCTTCCCTGTTGAGCAGCCAGGCCACCACGCGCGGGGGCGCGTCGGCCCGCCGGGCGGTGTCCAGGGCGGCGCGGGCGAGCAGGATCGCCGGGGACGCCTGGGACAGGTAGAGGGCCTGGTAGCTCATGGCGCTCAGCACCCAGGCCCCGGTCAACGCGTCGCCCGCGATCTTGGCGAACTTGAGCGCCTGGCCGTAGTGGCGCTGGGCCTGACCCTGGTGGCCGAGGTCGAAGGCCGTCCAGCCCGCCAGCCGGGTCATTCCGGCGGCGACCGTCATGAGTCGCGCGCCGACCCGTTCGTCGTATCGGCCGCGTAGCAGCGGGGCCACGGTGGTGTGCAGGTAGTCGATGATCGCCGGTCGTACCAGGCCCGCGCCGAACCGATGGTCCATCTGCGCGAACGCCTGGCGGGCCTCCTCGACGCGCCGGATGTCGGACAGGCCGACCTTTGGGGCGGTCGTGTGCTCATGCATGGCCACGGCGGGTGTGCCGTAGGTCCATCCCGACAGCCACCCGTCCAGCGCGGCGGGCGCGAATGGCAGCGCGGCCAGCATCCGCCGCCGCTCGGGATCCACCTCGCACCTCCACATCCGCCCGGCCACTTCGACGGTATCCGCGACCGACAGGCGGGCGAAGTCCGGGATAGGCCAGATCTCCGTTTCGACCGCTTTACTGGAATAGTCGGTGTCCCCGTCGAGCCAGTGCTCGATCTCGGCCGCTGGTACGTCGAAGACCTGGGCCATCCGGGCCCGGTAGACCGGCCGTACCCCCTGAATCCCGCGCTCCCACCGGCTCCACGTGGTCATCGACACCCACAACGCCTCGGCCGCCTCCTCCTGCGTCATCCCCAGCCGCCGCCGAGCCCGCCGCAACTCCACCCGCTCACCCACCACTCAGCCCTTCTTTGATCGTTGTCATCGGTCGAGTAAGCATGCTCAGGAGCGGAGTTCGTGGCTGAGATAGGCGTGGAATTCGCGGACGTGGATGGTGGTGGTGTGGGGGTGGAGGGTGG
>NZ_POUA01000718.1 GCF_003236385.1 Spongiactinospora gelatinilytica | reverse complement strand
GTGTCCGGTTGTGGGCGTGGAGTCTGATTTGGGGGTGGTGTTTACCGGTGTGACGCTCCCAAAAGGATGGCCGGATCCCTGGTGTTCGTCTTCGGTGGCACGGTTCGTGGCCGCAACACCGGGCGGCAGCGTGTTCACCGCCTTGTCTTAACCGGGGGTCGGAAGCATTTCTCTCCCCCAGCGCTGCTGGATTCCCCTGGAGGCGTGCGCATGCCCATGAACCACGCGCGAAGCGCGATGCCCCGGCGGTTCGTGTTGTCACTCGCCGGTGTCGTGGTGGCGGTCGCCGGTTGGGCGTGCCCGGCCGCCGCCGTGGGGAAGGCGGCGCCGACCCGGATTCACATCCCCGCCATCGGGGTGAACGCCCCCGTCGGGGTGCTCGGCTTGCAGGCGTCGGGCGTCATCGAGGTGCCCCCGTTGTCCCCGCGCAATCTGACGGGGTGGTACCGGTACGGCCCCACGCCGGGGGAGACCGGGCCCGCCGTGATCCTCGGGCACGTCCGCACCCGCTCAGGGCCTTCGGTCTTCGCGCGGCTGCACCGGCTCCGGCCCGGGCACAAGATCCTCATCGAGCGGGCGGCGGGCGGCCCGGTGACGTTCACCGTGGGCCATGCCGAGCAGGTGCCCAAGTCGCGCTTCCCGACCGCGCGGGTGTACGGGAATGTGCCGGTTCCGGCGCTGCGGCTGATCACCTGTGCCGGTCCGTACAACCGCTCGACAGGAAGCCACAGCGACAACCTGATCGTGTACGCGACGGCGGACCCGCCGTCGAGTCCCTGAAGCACTCTCCTGGCTAGAGGAATACATATGAATGGCGCGTCCACCGTTCACCGGCACCGTGGACGAAGGCATGTCCGGTGGCTGCTGGCGATCTCGCTCGTGCAGTTGTTCCTCGGCGTCCTGGCCGCCGTGGCCGCGGTCGCCGCGACGTCCGGCCCGGGGCCGCGCGGGGTGACCGGCGGATCACTGCGCTGGCGGCTCAGCGACGACCTCGCCGGTGAGCGAACACGCGTCCTTCTGTCGGGGGGAGTGGTCCAGGACGGCGGCGGCCGGTTCGTCTTTCCCGCGGTGGGCGGCGACTACGACGCCGCCACCGGCACGGCCACCGCGAAGTACGGCGGCAGCGTGACGATCGTTCGCGGCACGCGGACCTTGGTCATCTCCGATCCGGAGGTCGTGGTGCACGGCGCGCTGACCGGCGTGCTCGGCGCGGACGCCGCACTCGCCCCGGTGACCTTCAGCCTCACCTACGAGGAGGACGCGGTCGGCGACGTCCTGACCGTGATCAGGGGCCAGGCCGTCGTGCCCTGCCCCAGCGGCACCGCCACGCCCACCTCCGGGACCAGCCCGTCGCCCGGCGCCTGCGGCACCCCGTCCTCCACGCCGAGTTCGTCGAATTCCCCCCGTC
>NZ_POUA01000717.1 GCF_003236385.1 Spongiactinospora gelatinilytica | reverse complement strand
GGCCGGCGGGCTGGCCGCGACCTTGGCCATCGGCAGCCTGGCCGGGCTGTATCCGGCGATCCGCGCCTCGCGGCTGTCGCCGACCGAGGCCCTGGCCGCCCGCTGACGGCCGGGGCGGGCGTCCCCGCCCCGGCACACTTGACACCACCCGCCCCGCCTTGTTCGTTGTGCCCAAAGCCCGGCCGCTCCGGCGGGTCGGCCAGCTCCACGCCGCCGAGGAAGCCGAAGACGGTCGAGTCGGTGCCGGAAAAGTCAATGCCCGCCGCCTGGCGCACGGTGCTGCCCGCGCCGTCCGCCCCGAGCACGTGGTCCGCGGTGATCCCGTACTCGCCGTCCGGCCCGCTGACCCGCAGTGTCACGCCCTGTTCGTCCTGGCTCATCCCGGAGACCTGGTGCCCGCGCCGGATCACCGCCCCGAGGGCCCGGGCGTGCCGTTCGAGCAGTTCCTCGGTGCGCAACTGCGGGTGCGCGAGCATGAACGCTGCTCGGCCCGTTCCAGGACCAGCGGTCGCCCGCCGCCCAGGGCCAGCTCCGCCGCCATCCACAGCCCGACCGGGCCCGCGCCGACCACGATGGTGTCGTGTGCGTTCACAGTAATCACTCTCCGTTGAATTGTGGTGTGACACGTGCGGTGATGCCGGCCGCGCTGAGGCGGAGGCCCCGCCGGGCGCGGAGGAGTCGATGTCAAGCAGGCAGGACATGGGCGGGGCTTCTTTCGAAGTGGTGCGAAAGCGCGCTCCGGTGATCCGAGAGCGGGCCGGAGTCGTGGATCGGTGTGACCGCCCCGTAGCCGTTACAACTGGTAGTGCGGTTGCATCCGGATGAGAGGTAATGGAGATGGCGTCAGCGCGACAGATCACCGGTCCGTGCCAGGCATGGCCGAAGGACAGCGCCTTCATCCGTGAGGTGCTCGACCGCATCGGCGACAAGTGGACGGTGTTGACCATCAGCACCCTGAGCGCCGGCTCGCTGCGCTACTCCGACCTGCACGCGAGCATCCCAGGGATCTCCCAGCGGATGCTGACCCAGACGCTCAAGCATCTCGAGCGCGACGACCTGATCACCCGGACCGCGTACGCCGAGGTCCCGCCGCGAGTGGAGTACGAGCTGACGAAGCTAGGCCGGTCTCTGATCGACGCGGGATGGCGATGGCCGGTTGGGCCGCCACCCACCACAGCGAGATCGCCGGCAACCGGGCCGCCAGCGAGCTGACCGGAGTCGGCCGGGGCAAGGCCGCGGTCGGCGCGCCGGCAGGCTGGGGTGCCGGTGGCACTCACCGCTGCGTAACGTCGGGCACATCGGGCACATCGCCCGCGGCGTCCTCGTTGTCCGCCTCAGCGCTCGCCGCCTCGTCGGCGGCGTCGATGTGGCACACCCCGGTCACGGGCTCGCCCCACCCGCCCGCGGGG
>NZ_POUA01000716.1 GCF_003236385.1 Spongiactinospora gelatinilytica | reverse complement strand
GGTATGATGCGTAACACTTTTGACGCTTTACGTCGGCCGCCGCCGGTACCGCGGGCGCTTCAGCGCCATCGCGCAATACGATCCCCGCTTCCCGGTAGAGAATCCGGGGTCGGCATGAATATCTGCTAAAGGCTTGCGTTTCCCGGGAAACGTCAGCTTAAATTTGAACATTGGTCCACAGGGGGAACCGATGTACCGAGTCTTTTTCCGCCGGGGGGCGGGCGTGCCGCGGCGGCCGGGGAAGGGTTCGGCTCCAACCAGCCTTTGGGGGCACTGTGCGGGTTGTGACCATTGGGATTGGACGAGCGGGAAAATCCACGACTAACGTCTTTATCGCCGGTGACCATCGATGTGCCGCCGATCCGGGGACGGCGGTGGAGTGGTGAGGGCGCGATTGGGGCTTTCCTCCGGGTCCGTTCCCCGGCTGCGCGCGTGCGACCTGGCCGTGCTGACCCGTGGCGGCGGCGGCACGGTCGTCGATCTGCGCGCGGGCAAGGGCCAGCGCTGGGAGCAGGACGGCATAGCGGCCCTGGCGGGGCTGCCGATCGCCTTCGTCGGCGTGTCGGTGACCTTGGGGCAGATGGACACCGGCGAGGGGTTCGCCGCGGCCCGGCGCTTTCCGGGGCTGCCGGTCAAGGTGCTCGCGGCCGAGGGCGCGGCCGGGCGCAGGATGTGCGACGACCAGATCGCCGCCCTCACCCGCGACCGCGACGCCTCCGACATCCTCATCGAGACTCACCGGGGCGGGGCCGGCCCGGCGGAGCTGGCCGACCTGTGTCACCGGTACGGCTGTGCGCTGGTGATCGACAACCTCGGCCTGTACGAGATTTCCGCCGACTTCGCGGGCGACGCGATGGCGCTGGCCCCGCTGGCGCGAGCCGTACAGGTCAAGGGGTTCACCCCCGCGCCGTACCCCGGCGAGCGCCCCAGGCACCGCCCGCTCACCGCGGACGATCTGCCCTGGCTCGACGTGTTCGCGGGGGCGAGCGTGGACATCACGGTCGAGTCGCGGGCGGGTGCCCCGGCTCAGGACCTCGCGGTCCTGGCCCGCACCTGGAAGGCGGTGGCGTGCGCCCTGCCCTGACCGCTTCGCCCTACGGCTACGGCCTGCACCACGTCCAGCTCGCCATTCCGGCGGGCAGCGAGGACGAGTGCCGGGCGTTTTACGTCGGCGTGCTGGAGATGGTCGAGGTCGCCAAGCCACCGGTGCTGGCGGCCCGGGGCGGCCTGTGGGTACGCGCCGACACCCTGGAGATCCACCTCGGCGTGGAGGCCGATTTCCGCCCGGCGGCGAAGGCCCACCCGGGCATCCTGACCACCGGCCTCGACCGCCTCGCCACCCGCCTCACCGCCGCCGGAGCCCCGGTCACCTCGGACGACGCCTTCCCCGGCCACCGCCGCTTCTACACCCACGACC
>NZ_POUA01000715.1 GCF_003236385.1 Spongiactinospora gelatinilytica | reverse complement strand
GTCCGGCCCCGGCCCGGCGCCGGACTCCCTTGACGTCGCCTGTCAGTGAACCCTTGCCACCCCCACAACAATCATATACGATCCTGTATAAATTGATCATCGGCAGTCTCTGAACTGCAAGGAGTCGAGATGCCCCCCACCAAAATCACTCTCGACCGAGAACACCGCCGCGTCGTACTCGCCGCAATGGTCGGCACGACGATCGAGTGGTACGACTTCTTCATCTACGCGATCAGCGCCGGACTCGTCTTCGCCACCCAATTCTTCGGCGGCGCCGGAAAAAACGCCCTTCTCGTATCCTTCGCGACGATCGGCATCAGCTTCTTCTTCCGCCCGCTCGGCGCCGTCATCGCCGGTCACCTGGGTGATCGGGTCGGCCGCCGGGCCATGCTCATCTTCACGCTGCTCCTGATGGGCGTCTCCACGGCGCTGATGGGCCTGGTGCCCTCGTCCGACGCGATCGGCGTCGGCGCGCCCATCCTGCTGGTCCTGCTGCGCATCATGCAGGGACTCTCCGCGGGCGGTGAGTGGGGCGGCGCGGCACTCCTCGCGGTCGAGCACGCCCCCGCCGACCGACGCGGCCTGTACGGCGCGTTCCCGCAGATCGGAGTGCCCATCGGACTCCTGCTCGCGAACGGCGTCCTGGCCGCCACCGCCGCGATCACCGGCCCGGAACGGTTCCTCGCCTGGGGCTGGCGCATCCCCTTCCTGCTCAGCGTCGTGCTGATCGTGTTCGGCCTGTACATCAGGACCCGGGTGGCGGAAAGCCCGGTGTTCGAGGAGGTCAAGAAGACCCGGACACAGTCCAGCCTCCCGCTCGTCCCGCTGTTCAAGCACCATTGGGCCCTGGTCATCGTCGGCGCACTGCTGTTCGCCGCCAACAACGCCGTCGGCTACATGACCACCGGCGGGTACATCCAGTCGTACGCGGTCAAGACCCTGCACCTCGACCGCACGGCCGTGCTGGCCGCCGTGATGATCTCCGCCGTGGGCTGGCTGGTGAGCACCCTGCTCGGCGGGTGGCTCGCCGACCGGTACGGCCGGCTGCCCGTCTACCGGATCGGCTTCGTCGTCCAGTTGGCCTGGATGTTCCCGTTCTTCGCGCTGATCAACACGGCGAACCTCGCCCTGATGATCGTCGCGCTCATCCTCTTCACCGTCGGCCTCGGCCTCACCTACGGCCCGCAGCCCGCGCTGTACGCCGAGATGTACCCCACCCGGGTCCGCTACAGCGGCGCCGCCATCTCGTACGCCATCGGCGCGATCCTCGGCGGCGCCTTCGCCCCCACCATCGCCGAGGCCCTCCAGACCCGCACCGGCACCGTCTACGCCGTCGCCGTCTACCTCGCCGCCGTCACCCTGATCGGCCTCATCGCCACATTCCTGGTCAAAGACCACCCCGGCACCCCACTCACCGAAC
>NZ_POUA01000714.1 GCF_003236385.1 Spongiactinospora gelatinilytica | reverse complement strand
GTGGTGGGGGCGCCGGCTCGGCTCAGTCCGAGGGTGCTGCTGATCGATCCGGTGCGGATGCTGCCGTCGTTGTTCGTGCCGCTCGTCGGCGTGCTGTTCGTGGGCGGGTTCTCCCCGGCGTCGTTCGGGTGGGCCGCCTTCGGCGTGGTGGGCACCGTCGTCTACTCGGTGGTGCGGTGGGCGACGTTCACGTACCAGATCGTCGGTGACCGCCTGGAGCTGACCCGCTCGCTGGTCAGCCGATCGGTGCGGACGATCCCGCTGGAGCGGGTCCGCGGCGTGGACATCAGCACCCCGCCGCTGCACCGGCTGCTCGGCCTTTCGGTTCTGCGGATCGACACCGGGGCCAGAGGCGGCGGCGAGAAGCAGGAGGGGGAGCTCAACGGCGTGACGGCCGCCGAGGCCGAACGCCTCAAAGGCGTACTTCTGCGCCGCGCCAGAGCGGCCAGGGCCCAGGCCCCCGAGGCGGTCCCGGAGGCCACCGCGGGCGAGCGACCGGCGGTCCAGGCCGTACCCGGCGAGGCCGTGCCCTCCATGCCCTCCGCATCCTCCGCAGCCGGCCAGGTGCACACCGCCGTGCCGCGAAAGTGGCTCCTGTACGGCCCGCTGTCCGGTGCGTACCTGCTCACCCCGTTCGCGCTGGCCGCCGGCGCGGTGGGCCTGGCGTTCCAGTGGGGCGAGGAGTTCGGCTTCGGCCGGCGCGCCGCCTGGGACCTCGGAAAGTGGCTGTGGACCCATCCCTGGCTCCTGGTGGTGGCGGCGGTCCTGCTCGTGCTGGCCATGCCGTTCGTGGGCGCGGTCATGTACGCGGTCTTCAACTGGGACTTCACCCTGCGCTCCCGGGACGGCTACCTGGTCGCCGAGCGCGGCCTGATCAACCGGCGCAGCGTCTCACTCGAACGACGCAGGGTCAGAGGCTATGAGATCGTCGACGCGCCGGCCGAGCGCTTCGCCCGCGTGGTGCGGGTTTGGGCGATCGTGACCGGGCTGGGTGACTCACAGACGCGGGGACAGCTCCTTCCGGTCGTACCGCGTCAGGCCGCGCTGGCCGTCACGGCCGAGGCGGTCGGCGGGTTCGCCGCGCCGCTGCGCCCGCATCCGGCCGCCGCTCTGCGGCGCAGGATGTTCCGCGCGATCGCTCCATGGCTGTTCCTGACGGCTGTGGGGGCCGTGACGGCCCTCACGACGGGGGACTGGGAGTGGTGGGCGCCGGCGGGCCTCGCGTTGCTGCTGGCCGTACTGGGCGTACCCCTGGGGCTCGACCGGTACCGTTCGCTCGGGCATGCCTACGACGGCACGCGCCTGTCCGTGCGCTCCGGGTCCCTGCGCCGCCGTCAGGCGGTGGTCGAACGGCGGGCGGTGGTCGGCTGGACACTGCGCCAGACGTGGTTCCAGCGGCAGGCGGGCGTGCTCACCGTGAT
>NZ_POUA01000713.1 GCF_003236385.1 Spongiactinospora gelatinilytica | reverse complement strand
CCTCTGCCGCCCCCAACCCCACGTACGTACCAGTGACCGGCAACACGCGCAGGGTGATAGGCCGCACCGGTATCGGCACGGCACACCCCGGCAGGACCACCCCGCACATCAGCCTGGCGGTAGTGTCCGCCAGGCGGCCCGGGCGTCACCGCCCCGGGCGTGGGGCCGACAGGCCCATAGGCCGGCTCGTATGCAGCCAGCTGAACCAGGAATCGGCCGCCCCCCAGGCCGACGGCGGGATACCGCATTCGGCAAGGCTGCCGGGATAGACATGGTCGTAGGCCGCGGCCCAGGCCACCGCTCGTTCCGGGTCGGCCAGCAGCCAAGGAGCCACGATATCGTCCAGGTGCAGGGCGCTCAGTCCTGGAAAGGTGGGGTGATCCTCGATCGTGCCGGCGGCCAGGCCCTTGGCCAGCAGGCCGCGCCAGCAGGCGACCAGTTGTTCGGGGCCGGACCTTCCATGAACGCCGAGATCGCCGGCGGTGAGGCGGAGCGGCAGCGCCTCCTGACGGATCGCGACCCAGATCGCGGGCATGCCGAGCAGCCGGGCGGCGTGCAGCCGATGGGTGCCGTTCGATCCGCGCGCATACAGCGGCCCCGCCGGTCCCGGGAAACGCGTGACACGAATCGGATCACCGGACATGTTCCATACGTCCAGTGCGTCATCAACAGATCCGGCCCGCATCGCCTCGGCCATCGCGGGCACCACTGCCAGGCGATAGCCGATGTCGTTCCACCGGAGGGCCCCTGGGGCGGCGACGGCCTCCGGGTCGATCCAGCCGGCCGTCACGGTGTAGCCGAGGCCGAGCAGGCCGTCCTCGGTCCGGTGCGTTGCCTGGACAGACAGCTCCCGGGCCGGAGGCAGTGTGGCGTTGAGCCGTGCGGCGGCCTGCTCCAGGTAGTCGGTGACGCTCATCCCGGCCGGCCAGCGTGCCCGCACGTGGGCGATCGCGGCGGCGAACCGTGCCCGGTGCGCGGCCTCATCATCGGCCCAAGCCTGCCGCAGACTCACCGACGGCGTCCGCTCATGGTCCTCATCGTTGCCCCGGTGACCGGGCAGCCAGCCGCCATAAGGCAGCAGCCAGTGCGGCGAGTGCGACGGGCACTCCCAATTCACCTCGATGGGGCACCGGACCGGGACGCTCCACCGGCTCAGCAGATGCGGCACCGCCTGCGGGACCGCCGCCCACCCGGCATAGCGGGGTCCGGTGCCGGATACATGGCCGGGGTCCTGCTCGCGGCGGGCCTCGAAGTAGCCGTTGGGCTCATGGATGCTGATCCGCCACCGTGCCACCGCCGGTGGCGCGCCACCCGGCGATCGTGCGGCGTTCTCTTCCCGCCGGCGGGCGCGTCGGATGAGTTCGTTGTTGAGCATGTGGTCTTGCCATCGGCGGAACTCCAGCAGCGTGGGCGGGGGCGGGTCAGGCT
>NZ_POUA01000712.1 GCF_003236385.1 Spongiactinospora gelatinilytica | reverse complement strand
CGGCCTGCTCCCCGCTCACGTGCTGCACGTGGGCGGGGAGCAGGCCGTGGGCGATGCCCGCGGCCAGTTCGGCGGTGTCGGGGATCAGTACCACCGCGCGGCCGTCCGGGCGCAGCAGCCGCCGTATCTCCGGCCACAGCGCCGACGGCGTACGGGCCAGCCGCCCGCGCGGCGCGACCTGCCCGCCCCACGGCGGATTGGCCAGCAACCGGTCCACACCCCCGTCCGGCAGCGGAAGCGCCGCCGCGTCGGCGCTCTCGAAGATCGGCCCAGTGAGCCTTGTGGCCGGGTTGCCGGGGTGCGGTGCTGTGGGGTCCGGGGCGGGCTTCAAGGTCGGGCCGTCGAGCCCTGCGGCCGAGGCGTTGGCGCGGGCGGCGCGCAGTGCTGTGGGGTCCAGGTCGTAGCCGCGCGGCACCGCGTCGGGCTGGAGCCGGGCCGCCTCGATGAGCAGCGTGCCCGCGCCGCAGCACGGATCGGCCACCACATCGCCCGGCCGGATGTCGGCCAGCCGCGCCATCGCCGCCGCCACCGGCGGGTGCAGGGTCCCCGGCACGGTGTGCCGCTTGTAGGCGCGCCGGTGCAGGGGCCGCGGCGCGACCCGCAGCATCAGGGTGGCGTCGGTTCCGTCCAGGGTGAGCCGCCACGCGCCGTACCCCGGTGGCGGGGGAGTGCCGTCCCGCCGCGAGTGGTACGGCACGCCCAGCCGTACGGCCAGCGCCGTACCCGCCGCGTCCTCCACGTCGTACCTGCTGAAGTTGCGCCTGCCCAGGAACGACGCCGAGACCTCCACCCCCGCGTGCCCGGCGGCATCGATGCCCGCGACCTGGTCGGCCAGCCGGGCGAGCGCGCCCAGGGCCTCCCGGCCGCGCCCGATGTCGGGCATCGTGGCGGCGAGCAGGAAGGCGTCGTCCGCCGTGCGCAGACCGGTCGAACCGGCCGCAGAACCGATGAACCGGACCTCACGGTGCCCGATCCACGTGACGGTGCCCAGCCGTTCGCCCAGCACCTCGCGGGCCACCGCGGTCTCCAGCCCGCTCACACAACGCGCCACCAGGCGCGCGGCCGTCACCGTACGGCCACGACACCGGGACGCGGTACATCGAGAAGACGCGTGTGATCACGCATGAGTCGTTCTTCTCCCACGTCGCGACTCGGGACGGCACAACACCGCCCCGCATCACCGGCGACGGGATCGCCTCGTCTCGCCGGCGGGTCGTCAACGTCGGAAGTTGAACTTCATGGCATGACCGTACCAGCAACCCGGCCCCAGACGGCGGGAGCGTCGGCGTGCCGAGGGCGGCCGTGGGGTCAGCGGGAGCGGCGGCGGCGGGTGAGGAGGATGATCAGGCCCGTGAGGAGGAGCAGGGCGAGGGGGACGCCGATCCAGGCGAGGGGGCCTGCGTTGGTGAGCGGGGCGGATGTGCCCTCGGC
>NZ_POUA01000711.1 GCF_003236385.1 Spongiactinospora gelatinilytica | reverse complement strand
ACCCCCACGCCCACTCCCCTCGCCTTCCCAATCCGCCCATGCTTTCCGGGCGGTCTGGCCGGGTGCGGTGTCCGGGCAATGGTGGATCTTGCGGGGCGGAGCCCGGGTCGGGTGCTGAGGGCTCTGCGGGCGTGTGCTCGCTCAGCGGCGTCCCTCTCCGAAGGCGGACACGCCGTGGCCGTGCGGGGCGGAGGAGCGTCACCAGGATGGCGAGGACGGCCACTCCGGCCACGATGGCCGCGGTGAGCGGGGAACAGCCCAGCAGGATCCACGCCGTCGCCCAGGTGGCCAGTGCGGGCGCCGCCAAGGCGGGCACGCGCGCCGCCGGTTGCGGTCCGGCCGGAGGCTCTGCCGAGGCGGCGCCCGGCAGCGGACCACCACGGACGGGGAGACGGCTGACCTCGAACCTCAAGCGGACCTCCTTTTCGTCGGGCTCGCTGGGAAAGCAGGTGTGCGTGAGGTGGTGTCACACGCGGACTTTGCCCTTGATGTCAGCGAATTTGCTGTCGCCGATGCCTGAGACCTCCTGGAGTTGGTCCACGGTCCGGAAACCGCCGTTTGTGGTGCGGTAGTCGACGATGCGCCGTGCCAGCACCTCGCCGACGCCGGGTAACACATCGAGCTGCTCCACGGTGGCCGTATTCAGGTCGATCAAGGCGCCAGGCGGGCCGGGCGCCCCTGGGGAGCCAGGGGTGTCGGAAGCGGACGCGGGCACCTGAGCCTGCGCTTGGGCGACCGGCGGGCCGCCGACGGCGATCTGCTCACCGTCCACCAGACGCCGGGCGAGGTTGATCGAATCGGTGGCGACACCTCTTTTGGGGCCGCCCGCGGCGGCGACCGCGTCTTCCACGCGGCTGCCTTCGGGCAGGGTGAAGACGCCCGGTTTACGCACCTTGCCCGCCACGTGCACGGTCACCTCGGCAGCCGCGGGAGATCTAGAGGCCGGTGAAGAGGGCAGGGCGGCGACGGGGCGCACGACCCCGGTGGGCGGTGGCGGCAGCGGCTCGGCCACGGGTTGCGACCGCCACAGGTGAAAGCCACCGGCCAGCGCCGCCACAACACCGAGAAGCAGCAGCAGGCGCGCCTTGGGGCTGTCGAGCTTGAGCGCCACCTCATTGGCGGCGATCGTCGAGCGAAGCGTCTCACGTAGCGGCCTCGGCGGCCGCACCGCCGACGCCTCCCCATCCTGGGCCCCCGGCGCCTCAGGAGCCGGTCGTCCCTCGCGATCCACCCGCTCTCGGGTACCGCCTTGCCCCCCGAATTCCGTCACCCCAGCGGGTCGATCTCCCGAGCCCGCCGACACAACAGAAGGATCCCAGGGGTCCACCGGCTCACCCGGAACAACCCCGAGCACCGCCAATCCACCAGACCTGCCGACGTAACCCGGCGGCTCATCGGAGAAATCCTCAAACCCCACCCGCTCATCCGAAA
>NZ_POUA01000710.1 GCF_003236385.1 Spongiactinospora gelatinilytica | reverse complement strand
AGTACTACAGTCATGTTTCGTGATCTAGAGTTGGATCTCGTTGTGGCGTAGCCATCGTTTCCAGTAGTGGCTGCTGCGGGCGCGGGCCTGATGGGCGCGGCGGTGGTGTGACCATGCCAGCGCGTGCTGGAGGGCCTGGAGGGCCTGGCCGATGGGGCGGGGGGCGGCGCTGGTCAGACGTGCCAGGAGACGGCGGATCTCAGCTGGGGTGAGGCAGACCAGGCCGCACGGGCTTTTGGGGCGTGCGCGGCGGTGACGACGAGATAGGCGTGGGCGAGCATCGCCAAGGTGATATGCCGGTGCCAGGCATCGAAGCGGCGGACCTGGTACTGGTCCAGGCCGACCTCGTTCTTGGCGGACTGGAAGCACTCCTCGACGGCCCAGCGCGAGCCGGCGATGCGCACCAGTTGCTCGATACCGGTCCCCGCAGGGCCGAAGCACAGGTAGTAGGCAAGGCCGGGCTCGCCTTGGTCACCGGCGGGGGTGAGAGCGCGGCGTACCAGCAGCCACCGCTGCATACCGCCCGGCCCGCCCAACTCGTCGCCGGGGTGGGGCGGCAGGGTCGCCATCGCCCAGTCATACAGCCGCGGGCCTTTGGCCCCATCGCCGGCCGACAGACGTTTCCACGCCTGCTGCGGGGCATCAGCGGTCACCGCGTCGGCCCGTGAGCCGGTGTTGCCGTAGCCGATGCCGGCGCCCAGCGACTGGCTCCGGGGAACCGCGACCACATAGCCGATCTTGCGTTTCTCCAGGAAGAGCCGGAACTTGTGATCCTGGCCGTAGGCCTCGTCCGCGGCCACCCAGGAGGCGGGCACGGCGCCGTCCAGCGCCCGGCCCAGCATCACTGTGGCCAGCGCCGGTTTGGTGGCGAACGGCACGTCATCGCCGATGCCGGCCTGCGCGCACCTGGCCCGATCATCGGTCCAGGACTTCGGCAGGTACAACTCCGCATCCAGCAGCACCCGCCCGCGCGGGGTGGCGTAGGCCAGGAACACCCCGAGCTGGCAGTTCTCCACCCGGCCCGCGGTCCCTGAGTACTGCCGCTGCACCCCCGCCGAGGCGGTGCCCTTCTTGATGAACCCGGTCTCGTCCACGATCAACACCCCACCCGGGTCCCCGAGGTGTTCGACCACGTACTCACGCAGGTCGGCGCGGACATCCCGCGGGTCCCACCGCACGCCGTTCAGCAGCCGCTGCATCCGGTGAGGTTTGGCATCGCCCGCGGCCTCGGCCAGTTGCCAGCCGTTCTTCCGCTCCACCGGCGCCAGCAGCCCGACCAGGTAGGCCCGCGCCTGCCGCCGCGGTTCCACCCGCCCGAAACGAGCGGCGACCCGCGCGAACAGTTCATCCAGCCCGGCCGCCCATGACTGGAGATCCTCAGACGTCACCCCATCCGACACAGAGTCCACTATAGATCACGAAACATGACTGTAGTA
>NZ_POUA01000070.1 GCF_003236385.1 Spongiactinospora gelatinilytica | reverse complement strand
GGCGTCGGTGCCGCGGGCCGGGAGCCAGAGCACGAAGATGCTGCCCTGCCCCAGCCGGGTGAACAGCCGCACGTGCCCGCCGTGCGACTCCACGATCTGGCGGACGATGGCCAGCCCGAGCCCGGTGTGCCGGTCGCGCTCGCGCCGCCCGCCCCCAACCCGCCAGAACCGGTCGAACACCCGCTGGCTGTCGTCCTCCGACAGCCCCGGCCCGGCGTCGCGGACCGCCACCCAGATCCAGCCGGCCGACCGGCCCGCCGCCACGCGGATGTCGCTGCCGTGCGGGGCCAGCCGTACCGCGTTGGACAGCAGGTTGCCCACCGCGCGGCGCAGCGCGTCGTGGTCGCCGATGGCGACCAGCCCCGCCGGTGCGGCGCGGATGAGCCGCATGCCGCGCCCCGCCGCCAGGGTCTCGAAGTCGTCGCACGCCTCGGTGGCGACCGTGCCGACGTCCACGTCGGTGTCGGCGAGCGCGGGAGCCGTACGCCGGGCCGTGGCCAGCAGGTCCTCCACGAGCCGGGTCATCCGGGTGGTGGCCCGGTCCACGATCGCCGAGGCCCGGACGCGTTCCTCCTCGGTACTGTCCGGCGAGGTCAGTACCGTGTCCACGTTGGCCCGGATGATGGCCAGCGGGCTGCGCAGTTCGTGTGAGGCGTCGTCGATGAGCTGCCTTTGGGCGCGAAAGCCCGCCTCCAGCCGGTCCAGCATCGTGTCCACCGTGTCGGCCAGGTCGCGCAGCTCGTCCTTGGGCCCGCTCAGCCGGATCCGCCGGGACAGGTCGGTCGCCTGGATCTCGGCCGCCGCGCGGGTGATCGACCGCACCGGCCGCAGCACCCGCCCCGACAGCATCCACCCGATCCCGAGGCTCGCCACCAGCAGCCCGCCGAGCGCCACGAAAGCGTAGCGGCGCAGCGTGGCGAGGGTCTTGAGGTTGATCAGGTTCTCCCACTCCCGGACCCGTACGACCGGCTCGTGCCCCAGCACCGTCCCGGAGCGGTTGACGACCTCGGCGTACTCCTTCGACACCGGGCGTTCCTCGGTGGAGGAGGCCACGCCGTAGTAGAGCGCGCCCAGCACGGTGGCGGCCAGGAGGAAGAGCAGCCCGGAGTACAGGACGGTCAGCCGGAAGCGGATCGTCTGCATGAAGGCGGGCAGGTGTCTCACCCGAGCTCCTTCAGCCGGTAACCACGGCTGATCACGGTCTCGATGACGCCCTCGGCGCCCAGCTTGCGGCGCAGGTTGCCGACGGTGACCCGGACCGTGTTGGTGAACGGGTCGGTGTGCTCGTCCCAGACGTGTTCCAGCAGCTCCTCGCTGGAGACCACGTGCCCGGGGCGGGTCATCAGATAGTGCAGCACCCCGAACTCCTTGGGCGTGAGCGGCAGGCGGCGCTCGCCGTGGAACGCCTCCACGCGGGCGGTGTCCAGCCGCAGGCCGCCCACCTCCAGCACCGCCGTACGGCCGGCCGACCCGTCCCTGCGCAGCAGGGCGCGCACCCGCGCCAGCAGTTCGGGGAAGGCGAACGGTTTGACCAGGTAGTCGTCCGCGCCCTCGTCGAGCCCCCTGACCCGGTCGTCCAGCCGGTCGCGGGCCGTCACCATGATGATCCGCACCCGCTGGCCGTGCTCACCGGCCCGTACGGCACGGCACAGCTCGAAGCCGTCGCCGTTCGGCAGGTTCAGGTCGAGCAGGACGAGGTCGTAGGCGTTGATGTGGATCTTCTCTTCGGCCTCGGCGAAGTCGTAGGCGACGTCCACCGCGTACCCGGCCCGGACCAGGCCGACCCGCAGTGCCGCGACCAGGTCCTCTTCGTCCTCGACCACAAGAAGGCGCATGTCACGAACCTAATTCCGGATGATTCGCGCCGCGACCTCCGCGGCGCGGTCGATGGGGATGGCGAAACCGATGCCGATGGAGCCGCCGCTTCCGGACAGGATCGCCGTGTTGACGCCGATCACCTCGCCGCGGGCGTTGGCCAGCGGGCCGCCGGAGTTGCCGGGGTTGATGGAGGCGTCGGTCTGCAACGCCGTGGTCGTGCCGCCACCCTCGCCCAACGGTACCTCGCGATTCACCGCGCTGACGATTCCCGAGGTCACCGTGCCGGCCAGGCCGAGCGGCGAGCCCACGGCGAGAACGTCGTCGCCCACCGCGACGTCGGCGGAACGGCCGAGCGTGGCGGGTGCCGGGGAACGTCCGCCGTCCACGGCGAGCACGGCCAGGTCGTTGGCCGCGTCGAAGCCCACCACCCGGGCGGCGGCCCGGCCGCCGTCGTTGAAGACCACCGAGACCCTGGTCCTGCCGGACACCACGTGCTCGTTGGTGAGGACGTGCCCGGCGGCGTCGATCACGAAGCCCGAGCCGTTGCCGCGGCCGGTCTCCACCGAGACCACGCTGGGCAGTACCCGCGCGGCGACCTCGGCGCGGCCGGAGGCCACGGGGCCCGCCGGTGAACGCGGCGGCGTTGCGACGGGCGCGGCGGCCGCGCCGTTGAGCCGCACCCCGGCGACCCCGGCCGCACCGCCCACCAGCGCCGCCACCAGGGCGGCGACCACGGCCACCCGCACCGGCGGGCCGCCCCGACGAGACCTGGGAGCTTCGGATGGAGGCGAACCGAGTGGCGTGGGCGAGCCCGGAGGGGTGCGGAGGAAGTCAGGGCCGCGTGGACTGCCGAGGCCGAGCAGGTCCGGCTGGTCGCGCATCAGAAACCTTTCCTGCCGTCAGATCATCCGCGAGAACCACAGCATGGACGTCCCCGCCGCCAGGACCGCGCAGATCATTGCGAACCCGACGAACCACATCCAGATCTCCTGCCGTTCCAGCCGGTATCCGACGGAAGTGCCGATCGTGTCGTAGACGGCCCGCAGCTCATCCCCCGACGCCGCCTCGTGGAAGCCGCCGCCGGTCGCCTCGGCCACATCCCGCAGCGCGGGCCCGTCCACCGGGACGGGCACGGACTCGCCGTTGAGGTCCACCACGCCCGTGGGCGTGCCGTACGCGATGGTGGTGACCGGCACGCCGCGCGAGGTGGCGGCCTGCACCGCCGCGTCCACGGGCCGCCCGGTGGTGCTCGAACCGTCCGAGAGCAGTACGACGTGCGCGGGCGGCGGCGCGTCGCCGGCCTCGGCGTCCAGGGACCGGATCGCGTCCAGCGAGGAGAAGACCGCCTCGCCGATGGCGGTGCCCGAGCCGGTGGTGAGGCGGCCGATGGCGGTGAGTACGGCCTGGCGGTCGGTGGTGGGCGGCACGGCTATCGACGCGCTACCGGAGAACGCCACCAGACCGAGGTTGAAACGAGGGGGCAGCCCCTGGACGAACCGGCGGGCGGCCTGCTGCGCGGCGCTGAACCGGTCGGGGGCGACGTCGGTGGCCCGCATCGAGGCCGACACGTCGAAGGCGACCATGATGGTGGCCCGCTCCCTGGGCACCTGGACCTCGGCCGTGGGCCGGGCGAAGCCGACGATGAGCGACACCAGCATGAGCCCGAACAGGGCGGCCGGTACGTGCCTGCGCCAGCCGGACCGCCGGGGGACGACCTTGTCGAGCAGGTCCAGGTTGGTGAATCGGACGGCGTATCGGCTGCGCCGTAGGAACATGACCACATACACGACCCCGATACCGAGCGCGGGCAGGAGAAGCCAGAGCCAGACGGGTGAAAGGAGGCTCATCCGGGCCCTCCCGCCGCCGCAGTGGCCCTGCGCTGGGTCAGGACGTGCCGAATCAGGTCCGTGACCCAGTCCCGGTCGGTGCGCAGCCGCAGGTGGGCGGCCCCGGTACGGCGCAGCGCCGCTTCGACGGCTCCGCGCTGGGCGGCGGCAGCGGCGGCGTATCGCTCGCGCAGCCGGGCGCTCGCCGTGGAGACCTCCCTGCGCCTGCCGGTCTCAGGGTCCACGAGGGTGAGCATGCCGACGTCGGGCAGGGTCAGCTCGCGCGGGTCGATCACCTCCACGGCCAGGAGCTGGTGGCGGGTGGCCAGCCGCCGCAGCGGCCGTTCCCAGGTGCCGGGGTCGTCGAGGAAGTCGGAGACCACGACGACCAGGCCGCGCCTGCGCAGCATCCCGGCGAGCCGTTCGGCGTGCGGGCCGAGGGGCCGGCCGCGCTTCCCCGGCGCGGCCCGGGGCAGTACGGAGATCGCGTGCAGCAGCGCCATCAGGTGCGCCCTGCCACCGCGGGCGGGCACCACCCGCGCCCCGCCCACCACACCGCGCGGCACCCCCGCACCACCCGCCGAGTCGGGGGGTGTCGCCGCATTACCAGCCGAGCCGGACAACTCCCCGGCCCCACCTGCCGAACCACGCGGTATCCCCGTCCCGCCGAGTAGGCCGCGGCACATCCGCGCCACACCCCTGCCGTGCCGCGCCCCCGCCCCGGCCGGCGGGCCGCCGTGCAGGATGTGGGCGCCGATCCGGTTGCCCGCGCGTTCGGTGAGGAAGCCGACGGCGGCCACCGCGGCCAGCGCCAGGTCCCGTTTCTCCATGTCGCCGGTGCCGAAGTCCATGCTGGCGCTCGCGTCGAGCAGCACCCAGGTCTCCAGCTCACGGTCCGCGACGAGGTCCCGCACATGCGGCTCGGCGACCCTGGCGGTGACGTTCCAGTCCATCCGCCGCACGTCGTCGCCCACCAGGTACGGCCGGGCCTCCGCCGGCTCGGTGCCGGGCCCGGGGACCAGCCCCAGGTGGTCGCCCTGCAACAGGCCGTCCAGGCGGCGCGTGACGGTCAGCTCCAGGCGGCGCAGCGCGCGCCCGGCGAGCAGGTGCCGCATCAGGCCACCGCCTCCCTGCGGTGCGGCGCCACGACCGGCGCGGGGATCGCCGCGACGATGTCGGCCACGATCTCCCTGGGCCGCGCCCCGTCGGCGAGGCCCTCGAAGGACAGCACCAGCCGGTGGGCCATCACGTCCGCCGCCAGGTCGCGCACGTCCTCGGGCAGCACGTACTCCCGGCCGCGCAGCAGCGCCAGCGCCCGCGTGGCGGCCACCAGGCCGAGCGTGGCCCGCGGACCGGCCCCGAACGCCAGCACCGCGCCCAGCCCGGCCAGCCCGAACCGCCCGGGCTCCCTGGTCGCGTAGACCAGGCGCACGATGTACTCGGCCACCGCGTGGTGGACGAACACCTGCGCGGCGGCCCGCTGGAGGTCCACCAGCCGGTCCGGGTCAAAAATCCGTACGGCTCGCGGCGCGTCCGCGCTCATCCGGTACAGGATCGCCAGTTCCTCCGACTCCGTCGGATACCCGACGTCGATCTTCATCAGGAACCGGTCGCGCTGCGCCTCCGGCAGGTGGTAGACCCCTTCGGACTCGATCGGGTTCTGGGTGGCGAGCACCAGGAACGGCGCGGGCACCGGGTGCGTCCTGCCGCCGATGCTGACCTGCCGCTCGGCCATGACCTCCAGCAGCGCCGACTGCACCTTGGCGGGGGCCCGGTTGATCTCGTCGGCGAGCACGACGTTGGACATGATCGGGCCCAGCTCGATGTCGAAGCGCTCCGCCGAGGGCCGGTAGATCCGGTTCCCGATGATGTCGGCGGGCACCAGGTCGGGGGTGAACTGCACCCGGGAGAACGTCCCGCCGAGCACCGTGGCCAGGGTCTCGGCGGCGAGCGTCTTGGCGATCCCGGGCACGCCTTCCAGCAGGCAGTGGCCCCTGGCCAGTACCGCCACGAGCAGTCGTTCGACCATGTGGTCCTGGCCGACGATGACGCGTTTGACCTCGAACAGGGCCCGCTCCAGCCGGTCGGCGGCCGGCGTCTCGCCGGTCGGCGGCGGCCCTGTCACGGCTCGGTCACCGCCGGGTAGGGGCAGTCGTCCACGACGAGCCGCAGTTGCATCTGGGCGGTCGGGACGGGGTCGGGCGCGGCGGCGCTCCCGGTCGCCAGGAACGCGCCGCCACTCAGTGCCAGGACCCACACCGCGGACCTCAAGCGTGTCGTGCGTGCCATTGCCGAATCTCCGTATCTTTCGTCATCCTCATCACTTCTCGACATGGCCTATGTCATCAAAGGAAGCCGAAAACCGGTGTAAGGCGGGCACGAGAACGGCCCGGGCGCTTTCGCGCCCGGGCCGTCACGGCGGGTCTCCGCCCAGTCGTTGAGGTGCTCAGTCGTTGAGGTGCTCAGTCGTTGAGGTGCTCAGTCGTTGAGGTGCTGACGCAGGTAGGAATCGACCTGGTCGATGCCGATCCGCTGCTGCCCCATGGTGTCGCGCTCGCGGATGGTGACCGCGTCGTCCTGGAGGGTGTCGAAGTCGACCGTGACGCAGAACGGCGTGCCGATCTCGTCCTGGCGGCGGTAGCGGCGGCCGATCGCGCCCGCGTCGTCGAACTCGACGTTCCACCGGCGGCGCAGCGCGGCGGCGAGGTCGCGGGCCTTGGGCGACAGGTCGGTGTTGCGGGACAGCGGCAGCACCGCGACCTTGACCGGGGCGAGGCGGTGGTCGATCCGCAGCACCGTGCGCTTTTCCAGCACGCCCTTGGCGTTAGGGGCCTCGTCCTCGGCGTAGGCGTCGAGGAGGAAGGTCAGCACGCAGCGGTCGACGCCGGCGGCCGGCTCGATCACATAGGGGACGTAGCGCTCGCCCGAATCCTGCTCGAAGAACGACAGGTCGGTGCCCGACGCCTTGCCGTGCGAGGTGAGGTCGAAGTCGGTGCGGTTGGCGATGCCCTCGAGCTCGCCCCACTCGCCTCCGCTGAAGCCGAAGCGGTATTCGATGTCGACGGTCCGCTTGGCGTAGTGGGCCAGCTTCTCCTCGGGGTGCTCGAAGAGCCGGAGGTTGTCCTCCTTGATGCCGAGGTCGGTGTACCAGCGGTAGCGCTCGTCGATCCAGTACTGGTGCCACTCCTCGTCGCTGCCCGGCTTGACGAAGAACTCCATCTCCATCTGCTCGAACTCGCGGGTGCGGAAGATGAAGTTGCCCGGGGTGATCTCGTTGCGGAAGGACTTGCCGATCTGGCCGATGCCGAACGGGATCTTCCGGCGTGCCGACTGCTGCACGTTGAGGTAGTTGATGAAGATGCCCTGGGCGGTCTCCGGGCGCAGGTAGGCCAGGCCGGATTCGTCCTCGACCGGGCCGAGGTAGGTCTTCAGCAGGCCGCTGAACTGCCTGACCTCGGTGAAGGCGCCCTTGTTGCCACAGTTGGGGCAGGTGACCTCGGACAGGCCCGAGGGGGCGCGGCCGTGCTTGGCCTCGAACGCCTCCTCCAGGTGGTCGGCGCGGAAGCGCTTGTGGCAGGACTGACACTCGGTCAGCGGGTCCTTGAAGGTGTCGACGTGGCCGCTGGCCTCCCAGACCTCCCGGGCCAGGATCACACAGGAGTCAAGGCCGACCACGTCGTCGCGGCCCTGGACGACGGCCTTCCACCACTCGCGCTTGACGTTGTTCTTCAGCTCCACGCCGAGCGGTCCGTAGTCCCACGACGCCCGCAGCCCGCCGTAGATCTCGCTCGACGGGTATACGAGCCCGCGGCGCTTGGCGAGGCTGACGATGGTGTCCATCACGTCGGTACGTCGTGCCATTGGGTGTGTCTCCATCCGGCTGGAGGTCGGCGAGGAATTTCAACGAGATCCCAGCTTAGGGGACACGGGCGGGTCCACGTCCTCGAAGGCGCTGGGTTCGTTCAGCATCATCGTCATCAGCGGATACATCACGAGCCTGGCCGCCGACAGCGCCCGCCGGTAGAAGCCCGCGCCCTCCCACTCACAGACCAGCGCCCAAAGGCCGGGCTCGTCGACCGAGCGCCCGAGCCGGCCGCGCACGTATCCGGGCTGGCTCGCCAGCAGGTCGAGGATCTCGCGGGCCTGCTGGGCGAACTCGCCGGTCCGCGCGTCGGGCACCGAGTAACGGATGATCGCGAGCATCCGCCAAGCATGCCAGATCCGAGCAGGTGGGACGCACCGGGACGCCCCCCGGGGATAGGCTCGGCGGGTGGCCGAACAGCGTGATCCCAACTCCGAGGGTCGGCGCGTGCCGTCCCATCCGCTCGCCAGGCGCGCCGGGGAGCCCGGCGCCGGGAAGGGCGGCCCACCCAGGGGCGGCAAGAGCCGTCGGCCGCTGCCCCAGGGCGAGCAGTTCTTCACCCCGGGCGCGACCGGCTTTCGCAAGGCGGTCGAGGAGCGCAGCGCCGCCCCGCTGGTCTTTCTGTTCGGGCTGCCCCGCTGGGTGGTCCCGGTGCTCATGGTGGCCCTGCTGCTCGTCGGGTTCGCGGTGCCGGACTGGCGTGGCGGAGTGGCCGTGCTGCCGGTGGCCGGGTTCGTGGGGTGGCTGGCCTATATGTCGTGGCCATCGCTTCGCGTGGGTGGGCGGCTGATGCGGGTGGCGCTGCTGACGTTCCTGGCGCTGCTGGCCGCCGACCGGTTCGGGCTCTTCTGACCCACTCTGACCTGCCGAGATGTCGGGATTTGTCGGGTAGGAGCAGATCGCGAACTTCACCTCAGTGTCGCCACTTTTGACAACGGTTTTCATTCCGGGCCATACTTGTTATGTGATGTCCTACTTCTCCGGTCCATGGGGCCGCACCGCCGGTCTCACCGCCGGGGCCGCACTGCTGGCCGCCACCGCCGCCTGCGGCGCGGGACAGGCCCAGGGGGCGGGCGGCGACGCCAAGCCCCAGGTGATGGCCGCCTTCTATCCACTGCAATGGCTCACCGAGCGGGTCGGCGGGGGCGATGTGAGCGTCGTCCCGCTCACCAAGCCCGGCGTCGAGCCGCACGACCTCGAACTCACCCCGCGCCAGGTGGTCGGCCTGGCCGAAGCCGATCTGACGGTCTACATCAAGGGCGTGCAGCCCGCGCTGGACGAGGCCGTCGAGCACAACGCCAAGGACAAGGGCTTCGACGCGGCCACGGTCGTGCCGAAGCTGCCCGCCACCGGCGACGCCCACGAGCACGAGGGAGAGGCCGGCCAGGCGGGCCACTCCGCCGAGCACGAGGAGGGCGAGGCCGCGCACGCGCACGAGGGCGAGGCGGTCTCCTACGACCCGCACCTGTGGCTCGACCCGTCCAGGTTCGCCATCGTGGCGAACAAGCTGGGCGACCGGCTCGCCGCCGCCGACCCGGCGCGCGCCAAGGCCCACAAGGACCGCGCCGCCGCCGTGGCGGCCGAGCTGACCGCGCTCGACGCCGAGATGAAGCGGGGCCTCGGCTCCTGCGCCGGGCACGCGCTCGTCACCAGCCACGCCGCCTTCGGCTACCTGGCCGGCCGCTACGGGCTCGAGCAGGTCGGCATCAGCGGCATCGACCCCGAGGCGGAGCCCTCCCTGGCCCGGCTGGCGGAGGTGGAGAAGGTCGCCAAGCGGGAGAAGGTCACCACGATCTTCACCGAGGCGCTGGTCAGCCCCAAGGTCGCCGAGGTGCTGGCCAAGCAGGTCGGCGCCAAGACCGCGGTGCTCGATCCGCTGGAGAGCAAGCCCGCCTCGGGCGACTACCTCACGGCCATGCGCGCCAACCTGGCGACGCTGCGCACCGCGCTCAACTGCACCTGATCATGATCAACTCGGTCGCCCCCACTACACTCACCTGAAGTAACCGAAAGGAGACGCGGTCACTCTCCCTCGGCGCACGCCCCGGGACCCGCCCCGCGCAACCCGATGAGCCAACAGACGGTGTTCGCCATGACCGGCGGCCACGTCAGCCTGGACGGCCGCGCCGTCCTGCGCGGCGTGGACCTGCAGATCCGCGCCGGCGAGGTGGTGGCCGTGCTCGGCGCGAACGGCTCCGGCAAGTCCACCCTGATTCGCGCCCTGCTCGGCCTGGTGCCCCTCACCGCCGGCCGTACCGAGCTGTACGGCGTGCCCCCCGCCCGCTTCCGCGAGTGGCACCGGGTCGGCTATGTGCCACAGCGCCTGCTGGCGGGCGGCGGCGTGCCCTCGACCATCCGCGAGGTCGTCGCCTCCGGCAGGATCGCCCGCCAGCGGCGGCTGCGCCCGGCGAGCGCCGCCGACCGCGCCGCGATCGCCCGCGCGCTCACCGCGGTCGGCCTGGCCGACCGCGCCGGCGACCCGGTGGCCGCGCTGTCCGGCGGCCAGCAGCAGCGGGTGCTGATCGCCCGGGCGCTGGCCGGTGAGCCCGAGACCTTCGTGATGGACGAGCCCACCGCCGGAGTCGACGCGGCGAGCCAGGCCAACCTGGCCGACACGCTGTCCAAGCTGGTCGCGAGCGGCCGCACGGTGGTCCTGGTGGCCCACGAGCTGGGCCCGCTGGAGCCACTGATCACCCGCGCGGTGGTGATCAAGAACGGCCGCGTCGCGCACGACGGCGCGCCGCCGAGCGCGGTCGGCGCGCACGCGCTGCCCGGCCACGATCACGTCCATCCGCACGCCGAGCCGGCCGAGGGCGGGCCGCTCGCCTTGTCGCCCGGCACCGCCGCGGCCGGCGAGTGACCTTTCCGAACACGCCCGGCAGGGAGGCCCACGGTGCTTGAGCTGTTCCAGTCCCCGATCATGCAGCGCGCGCTGGTCGCCGGGCTGCTGGTCGGCCTGTCCGCGCCCGCAGTGGGCACCTTCATCGTGCAGCGCAGGCTCGCGCTGCTCGGCGACGGCATCGGTCACATCGCGCTGACCGGGGTGGCCCTCGGCTTCCTGACCGGCACCGCCCCGACGCTGACCGCCGTGGTGGTGGCGGTGCTCGGCGCGGTGGCCATCGAACTGGTACGCGAGCGCGGCCGGACCAGCGGCGACGTGGCGCTCGCACTGCTGTTCTACGGCGGCATCGCGGGCGGCGTGCTGCTCATCGGGCTCTCCAAGGAGGGCAGCAACGCCACGCTGATGTCCTACCTGTTCGGATCGGTCAGCACCGTCACCCAGGACGACGTCCTGGTGATCGGCGCGCTGAGCGCGGGGGTGCTCGGCGTGGTGCTGGTGTTCGGCCGCGAGCTGTTCCTGCTCTGCCAGGACCCGGAGGTCGCCAAGGCCAGCGGCCTGCCGGTGCGGTTCCTCAGCCTGCTGCTGGCCGTCACCGCCGCGCTCACCGTCGTGATCGCGATGCGCGTGGTCGGGCTGCTGCTGGTCAGCGCGCTCATGGTGGTCCCGGTGGCGGCGAGCCAGCAGCTCACCCGGGGGTTTCGGACGACCCTCCTGCTGGCGATGGTCTTCGGGGTGGTGGCGACGGTCGGCGGTCTGGGATACACGTACTACGTCAACGTCGCGCCGGGGGCGGGGATCGTACTGCTCGCCCTCTTGGGATTCGCCCTGGCTCTCGGTGTCGGTACATTCATACGCCGGAACCGAACCGGGGAGTCCAGACGATGACCAGCCGCCGCGATGCCGTATTCGACATCCTCCGCCACAGCGAGGGTTTTCGCAGCGCCCAGGACATCTACGCCGAGATGCGCGCGGAAGGCGCCAAGATCGGGCTCACCACCGTCTACCGGGCGTTGCAGGCGCTCGCCGACAACGGTGACGTCGATGTGCTGCGCACCGACGACGGCGAGGCCGTCTACCGGGCCTGCGCCAGCGGCACGCACCACCACCACCTGGTGTGCCGCCGCTGCGGGCGCACCGTGGAGGTCGCAGGACCGGCGGTCGAACGCTGGGCCGAGACCGTCGGCAGGGAGCACGGGTTCAGTGACATAACCCACACCGTCGAGGTCTTCGGCACCTGCTCCTCCTGTGCGGCGGGGCGGAAAGCGGGCTGACGGCCGTCCGTAACCGGCCCGTGGCGAGATTACGTCAGACATCGGCCACGAAGAGATAGGCTGGTGCCGCCACGGGGGTTATACGCTTCTCGACACGCGAGAACCGGCCCCGAAGGAGCGACCATGCCATTCGGCCACGACATGGTGCACTCGCTCAGCACCGTGGTGGACTTGATCAACACCTCCCCCACGGCTGGTGGCGAAGAGTGCCTGTCCGACCTCGGCCAGCTCGGCGAGCTCGTCGAGCGCTGGCAGGTGAGCGGCGTGGACGAGCTGGGATCTGGCGACCTCGCCCAGGTCCGCGCGCTGCGCGACGCCTTCCATCGGGTGTTCACCGCGCCCGACCAGGCCGCCGCCGTGATCCGGCTGAACACCCTGCTCGGCGAGACGCGGATGACGCCCCGGCTGACCGAGCACGACGGCCACCCGGTGCACGTCCACTACTTCGCGCCGGGCGCGTCGGTCGCCGAGCACCTGGCCGCCGACTGCGGCATCGCGCTGGCGCACCTGCTGGTGGAGGGCGAGTGGGAGCGGCTGCGCACCTGCGCCGCGCCCGACTGCGACCGTGTGTTCTTCGACGAGTCGCGCAACCGGTCGCGGGTCTACTGCGACAGCCGTACCTGCGGCAACCGGATGCACGTGGCGGCCTACCGGGCGCGCAGGAGGGCCTGAGCCGCCGGCGGGCGTGTCCTACCCGGGCACGCCCGCGCAAGGGTCAGACGGCCTCGTTGGGCACCGCGCCGCCGTACCTGCGGTCGCGCTTGGCGTAGATCTCGCACGCCTCCCACAGGTCGCGGCGGTCGAAGTCGGGCCACAGCCGGTTCAGGAAGACCATCTCGGCATAGGCCGACTGCCACAGCAGGAAGTTGGACGTGCGCTGCTCGCCGGAGGACCGCACGAACAGGTCGACGTCGGGGATGTCCGGCTCGTCGAGGTAGCGGTGGAAGGTCCGCTCGGTGACCTTCCCGGCCCGGACCCGCCCGTCGGCGATGTCCTGGGCCAGCTTGACGACCGCGTCCAGGATCTCCGCGCGGCCGCCGTAGTTGACACAGAACTGCAGGGTGAGGGCCCGGTTGGCGCGGGTCATCTCCTCGGCGTCCTGCAACTCCTTGATGACGCTCTTCCACAGCCGCCCAGGCCGCCCGGCCCAGCGGACCCGGACGCCCATCGCGTTCAGCTCGTCGCGGCGGCGGCGGATCACGTCGCGGTTGAACCCCATGAGGAACCGCACCTCATCAGGCGACCTCCGCCAGTTCTCGGTCGAGAAGGCGTAGGCGGAGAGGTAGGGGACGCCCAGTTCGAGCGCGCCCTCGATCACGTCGAACAGCGATGCCTCGCCGGCCTTGTGGCCTTCGGTGCGAGGCAGGTTCCGCGCCTTGGCCCACCTGCCGTTGCCGTCCATCACGATCGCCACGTGCCTGGGGACCAGGTCACGCGGGATGGGGGGCGGGATCGCCCCGGACGGATGCTGGGACGGGGGACGGACGTTCACCTGTTGCTCCTTCTGCGCCGGTCATACGCGCTCTACATGCCGAAGAGAGCGTATGCCGTGCTCCAGGTGCCATTGCAGATAAGCGGCGACAAGGCCGCTGCATTCGGTGCGATGGCGGGCCTGGGAGGCGTCCGCGGACGCCCAGTCGCCGCGCAGCAGGGCGAGCATGAGCGCGACCGTCTCCGCGGCCGGGACCGACGCCCCGGCCGGGCGGCAGTCGCCGCACACCACGCCGCCCGCCACGATGGCGAACGCGCGCACCGGCTCGGCCGAGCAGCGCGCGCAGGTCTCCAGGGCGGGGGCGTATCCGGCCACGGCCAGGGAGCGCAGGAAGTAGGCGTCGAGCACCAGGCGGGGCTCGTGCTCGCCGTCGGTCAGCGCGCGCAGGCCGCCGACCAGCAGCAGGAAGTGGCGCAGCGCCGGTTCCTTCTCCGCGACGGTGAGCTTGTCGGCCGTCTCCAGCATCGCGCTGCCCGCGGTGTAGCGGGGGTAGTCGGCCGCCAGCCGCTCGCCGTACGGCCGCAGGGTCTCGGCCTGGGTGACCACGTCGAGCGTGCGCCCGGTGTGGAACTGCACGTCGACGTGGGTGAAGGGCTCCAGCCGCGCGCCGAATCTGGAGGTGGTGCGCCGCACGCCCTTGGCCACGGCCCGCACCTTGCCGGTGCGTCTGGTCAAGATCGTGACGATCCGGTCGGCCTCGCCCAGCTTGTGCGTGCGCAGCACGACGCCTTCGTCACGGTAGAGACTCACCCGCCCAGTCTAGGATCGAGCATCGCGGATGAATCACGGGTAAACCTCGGATGGACCCTCTTGACCGATAGGTCACTAGACTTTGCCGTCTGGCGACCTCTCTCGCGCCATCTTTACCCGCAACTGCACGCTGCCTGAAAGGGTGTCATGACCCGCGTGGTCCTGCTGGGTTCATCCCCCGGCCCGAATCCGCCCGCCCACCGGCCGCTCCTCGCCGCGCTGCCGGGCTCCCCCACGGTCACCGGCCGGCTGCACGGCCAGCTCGCGTCGCTCGATCCCCACCCCGTCACGATCGTCCGCGCCGACCGCGCCCGCGATCACGAGGGCTACCCCGGCACCCTGGTCACGACCTCCGATCTGGCCGGCGATCTGCGGGCGCTGGCCGACGCGGTCGAGGACGCCACGGAGAGCCTGCTCATCCTGCCCGCCGACTCGCTGATCCACGACGAGCTGATCTACCAGATCACCAAGTCCAAGCGCGGCGCGCTGGCCCTGGTCGCCAAGGAGCCACGCGAGCTGCGTGAGGGTCTAGCGGGCGAGAACGGCGACGCCGACGACAACGGCGAGGGCGACGACGACCGGGTGCCCATCGACGAGGCCGAGCCGGAGATCTCCGACCGCCTCTACGAGGGCCTGGCGGTCCGCGCCCGCGTGGGCAAGTCCAGGGTGATCTCGGTCGGCTCCGCCTTCCACGCGGTGACCCGCCCCAACGCGGTGCTGCTGGGGCCGCTGCACCTGCACCACAAGCACGCCGCCACGCTGGCCGAGGCGGCCCGCGAGCTGGCCGGGATGGCCCATCTGCTCGGCCCGGAAGACGACCTGGCCCAGTTGCTGGTGCTGTGCCTGGTACGCCGGGGCGTGTCCGTCGGCGTCCGGGGCCGGCGCGACCTGTTCTTCCGCCGGGTCTCCGGCCGGCAGGCCGCCGACGAGGCGGTCGCCGAGATGGCCGGCTTCGACGAGGACCGCGCCCGGCTCAACAACGCGGTCAAGGGCGCCGACGGCTTCTTCACCACGTACTTCGTCAGCACCTACTCCCGCTTCATCGCCCGCTGGGCGGCCCGGCGCGGGCTGACCCCCAACCAGGTGACGCTGATCTCCATCTTCCTGGGAGTGGCGGCTGCCGCGGCCTTCGCCACCGGGACCCGCGCGGGGTCGGTGGCGGGGGCGGTGCTCATCTACTTCGCGTTCGTCTTCGACTGCGTGGACGGCCAGGTCGCCCGGTACGCCCGCAAGTTCGGGGTGCTCGGCGCGTGGCTGGACGCCACCTTCGACAGGTTCAAGGAGTACGTCGTCTTCGCCGGGCTGGCCATCGGGGCCGCGGTGGCGGGACAGGGCGACGTGTGGACGCTGGCGCTCGTGGCGCTGGCCGTGCAGTCGGTGCGGCACCTGCTCGACTTCTCCTACGGCGCGGCGAGCCGGCGCAAGCCGCCGTCCCTGCTGCCGACGCTCGCCCTGGCCGTCAGCGCCGACACCGCGCTGCGCCAGAAGCTGGCCGAGCGCAAGCTGTCCCGCCAGACCGGCGTGCGCGGGCTGCTGCGGATGTGGTCGCGGGCCGGGCGCGTCCGCGCCGTCCACTGGGCCCGCAAGATGATCGTCTTCCCGATCGGCGAGCGGTTCGCCGCCATCGCGATCACCGCCGCCTTCTTCGAGCCGCGGATCACCTTCCTGACCCTGGTCATCTGGGGCTCCATCGCCGCCGCGTACACGCTCACCGGACGTCTCGTTAGGTCGCTCGCATGATCACCCAGCCTCAGCGCACCCCTGTCACCCAGCCCGACCCCGACGAGGAGCGCCGCCGCATCCAGACCGCGCGGCTGCTCGCCTACCGCGACGACGGCCCGCTGCTCGCCGGGCTGCGCCGGGTCACCAAGGCGGGTCTGCCGCCGGTGCCCGCCGCCCTGGCGTCGCTGGCGGCCGTGGCCGCGATCGGCGCGGCCGGGATGTTGGAGCCGGGGCCGATGCTGCTGGTCCCCGCGCTCGTCATGGTGCTGCTGGTCGGCCCCACGGCCACCCGCGACCACCTGGGGCGGTTCGACTGGCTGGTGCCGCCGCTGATCAGGGGCGGGGAGTTCCTGGTGCTGCTGCTCGTGGGCATCACCGCGGACGTGCCCAAGTGGCTGCTGTTCGTGCTGGTCTACGTCGTGGGTTACCACACCTACGACACGGTGTACCGCACCCGGCAGAGCATCTGGCCGCCGGCGTGGGTGTTCCTGGCCGGTCTGGGGTGGGAGGTCCGGCTGCTGCTGATCGGCGCCGGCGCCGCGCTCGGCGTGGCGACCTGGGTGGTCGCCGTGCTCACGCTCTATCTGGGCGTGCTGTTCGCGGTGGAGAGCGTGACGAGCTGGGTGCGTCTGGACAAGGCGTCGGCGTCGCGGGCGGCGGAGTCCGACGACCTGGAGGCATCGCCGGAGGAAGTGCAGGAGCAGGCCACCGGCGACGCCGAGCGCGGCTGAACACACCCGCCATCCGTACGCCCGAGGGGCCGCGTTACCCACGCGGCCCCCTTTTCGGCTATGACATGCACTGTGGAGTTGGACGGGCTGGATCGCGCCATCATCAAGGCCCTCGTCGATGACGCGAGGGCGACCTATGCCGAGATCGGGCATGAGGTCGGGTTGTCCGCCTCCGCCGTCAAGCGGAGGGTCGATCGGCTGCGCGGGATCGGGGCCATCACCGGGTTCTCCGCGAGGGTCGCGCCGCGCGCCCTGGGCTGGACCACCGAGGCGTACGTCGAGCTGTACTGCCGGGGCAAGACCTCGCCCGCAGAGATCGGGGTGGCCGTGGCCCGTCACCCGGAGGTCGTCTCGGCCTGCACGGTGACCGGCGAGGCCGACGCGCTGCTGCACATCAGGGCCTCCGACATGCGGCACGTCGAGCAGGTCATCGAGCGGATCGCGGCCGAGCCGTTCGTGGTGCGCACCAAGAGCGCGGTCGTGCTCACCCGGCTGGTCAACGGATCGCCGCTGATCGGCTGAACAACGCAACCGATCCGCGCGCACGCGCAACACACCACACTTGGCCTGCGCAAACGCGCGTTCTTATGCTGATCTCGCCCTTCCGCACGGCGATGTGTCCGCACGGCGGCCCCTCAGCTTCGATGGAGCCAGGTATGAGCGTGCCACGCAGGCGTTACCTTATGTGCCGGCCCGACTACTTCGCGGTCGAATACCGGATCAACCCCTGGATGGACCCCGCAAGGGGCGCCGACCGCGACCTCGCGGTGCGGCAGTGGGAGGACCTGAAGTCGGTCTACGAGGATCTGGGCCACACCGTGGACGTGATCGACCCCGTGGAGGGCCTGCCGGACATGGTCTTCGCCGCCAACGGCGCCCTGGTCGTGGACGGCCGGGTGTACGGCGCGCGGTTCACCCACCCCGAGCGCGCCGACGAGGCCGGGGCCTACCTGCGGTGGTTCACCGGCCACGGCTTCACCGAGGTCAAGGTCCCGTCGTACACCAACGAGGGCGAGGGCGACCTGCTGGTGGTGGACGACCTCGTGCTCGCCGGCACCGGGTTTCGCACCGACGTGGCGGCGCACCGGGAGGTCCAGGAGTTCACCGGCCACCCGGTGATCACGTTAGGGCTGGCCGACCCGCGGTACTACCACCTTGACACCGCTTTGTGCCCGCTCGGCGGCCGGGACATCGCCTACCTGCCGCAGGCGTTCACCCCGGGCAGCCGGGCGGTCCTCGAACGGTTGTTCCCCGACGCGCTGATCGCCACACCGGCCGACGCCGCGGCCTTCGGGCTCAACTCGGTCTGTGACGGAAAGAACGTGATCATCAACCATGAGGCCGCCGACCTGCAGCTCGAACTGAAGCGCCGGGGTTACGAGGTGATCCCGGTACAGACGTCCGAACTTCGCAAGGCGGGCGGCGGCCCCAAGTGCTGCACCCTGGAGATCCGGAAATGACTCTCTTGCCGAAGACCGCGGAGTACGTCGAGCGGAGTGAGCGGAGGAGCGCGCACAACTACCACCCGCTGCCCGTCGTGGTGGAACACGCCGAGGGGGCGTGGGTCACCGACGTCGACGGCCGGCGTCTGCTCGACTGCCTGGCGGGCTACTCCTCACTGAACTTCGGGCACGGCAACCCGGCGATCCTGGCCGCCGCCCGCGACCAGCTCGACCGACTCACGCTGACCAGCCGCGCGTTCCTGCACGACCGGTTCGCCGACTTCTGCGCCGCGCTCGGCGACCTCACCGGCAAGGACATGATCCTGCCGATGAACACCGGCGCCGAGGCCGTGGAGAGCGCGATCAAGGTGGCCCGCAAGTGGGGCTACGAGGTCAAGGGCGTGCCCGCGGACATGGCCACGATCCTGGTCGCCGAGAACAACTTCCACGGCCGGACCACCACGATCGTGGGCTTTTCCACCGACCCGGACGCGCGGGGCGGCTTCGGCCCGTTCACGCCGGGCTTCCGGGTGGTCAAGTACGGCTCGGCCGACGCGATCAGGGACGCGATCGACGACACCACGGTGGCCGTGCTGATCGAGCCCATCCAGGGCGAGGCCGGGGTGCTGGTGCCGCCGGACGGCTACCTGACCCAGGTCAGGGAGATCTGCTCGCGGCGCGGCGTGCTGATGATGGCCGATGAGATCCAGTCCGGGCTCGGCCGTACCGGCGAGACCTTCGCCTGTGACCATGAGGGCGTCGTCCCGGACGTCTACATCCTGGGCAAGGCGCTGGGCGGCGGCGTGGTGCCGGTCTCGGCGATCGCGGCCGACGCGGGTGTGCTCGGCGTGCTCAAGCCCGGCCAGCACGGCTCCACCTTCGGCGGCAACCCGCTGGCCTGCGCGGTCGGCATCGCCGTGGTGGAACTGCTCCGCACCGGGGAGTTCCAGCGGCGCGCCAGGGTGCTGGGCGCGGTGCTGCACGAACGGCTGCGCGGCCTGGCCGGGCACGGCGTGACGGCGGTCCGTGGGCGCGGCCTGTGGGCGGGGGTGGACATCGATCCGGCGCTGGCCACCGGCAGGCAGGTCGGCGAGGCGCTGCTCGCCCGGGGCGTGCTGGTGAAGGACACCCACGGCAGCACGATCAGGATCGGCCCGCCGCTGGTGATCTCCGAGGAGGACCTGCACTGGGCGGTGGACCGGCTGGCGGACGCGCTCAGCGACCTCCGTTAGCGGGTCAGCCGCTCCCCGCGCCCGGGGCTGTGCCAGTACACGGAGGGCACCTCACCGAGGGTGAGGGTGGCCACCGTGTTGCCGAACCACGGCCCCCGGCGCAACCGCCAGCGCAGCGGCGGGCGGGGCACCCCGGCGAGCCGGGCCAGCCGGCCGCCGGCCAGCCCGGCCACCGCCACCGACGCCACCACGTTGGCCAGCCGTAGCACCCGGCTCAGCGGGTTGCGGATCGGCGAGCACACCACCTGGTAGACCGGCAGCCCGCGGACCTCGGCGAGGTAGGAGTAGTGGACGTCGCCGGACAACACGATCACCGTCCCGCCGGCGGCGGCCAGCAGCCGGCACATGTCGGTGAACGACCGCCGGAACGCCGCCCAGTGCTCCAGGTCGACCGCCTGCCGCAACACCTCCGACCAGCGGGCCGCGCGGCGGCCCCAAACCCCGTCGCACAGCGCCTCGTTCCAGCTCTCCACGTGATGGATGCCGCTGGGCAGCAGCACCGGTATGGAGGAGCCGATCACCACGCGCCGGCCGTCCGCGTCCATCTGCCGGGTGAACCACTCCCACTCGCCGTCGTCGAGCATCCGCCGGTCGCCGGGGGTGAGCCGCCTGGCGCAGCGGGTGTCGAGCATGATCAGGCGGGTGTCGCCGAGGTCGCGGGCGTAGCTCCAGCGGTTCTGCGCGGGGTCCTCGTCGGCCCTGGCGGCGAACGCGTCGAGCAGGTCGCCGCCGTCGCCCTCGTGCGTGCGCAGCCGGGACAGCAGCGGGTCGGCGGCCCGCTCCCCCGGCGACAGGTTGCCGAGGTGCTGGTAGACCCAGTACGCGCCGAGCCCGGCGACCAGCCTGCGCCGCCACCAGGGCTGCGCGCTCATCTTCTCGCGCCAGGCCGCGGAGGTGTTCCAGTCGTCCCGCAGGTCGTGGTCGTCGAAGATCATCGCGGACGGTACCGTCGAGAGCAGCCAGCGGATCTCCGGCTCGGCCCACGCCTGCCGGTACAGCGCCGCGTACTCCCCGAAGTCGGCGATCTCCCCGGCCGGCTCACCGCCCCTGGCGCGGACGGCCTGCAGCACCTCGCCGCCGGGGGCGTCGGCGTAGACCTGGTCGCCGAGGAGCAGCAGCAGGTCGGGCCACTCGGCGTCGGGGGTCTCGCGCAGCCGCATGCCGTACTCGCGCAGCGTGTCCACGCCGTGCGAGAGCAGGTGCGCCGCGTCGTGCGGCACGCTGGTACGGCAGGAGCCGAACAGCATCCGCAGCGGCCGGGACCCCGACGGCAGCCTGATCCGGCTGGGCGGGGCGTCGGGGCCGTCGGCGGGCGGCCAGACCCGCTCGCCGTCCAGCTCCACCGTGTACGGCACGCCGCCCTCCGCAGCCGGAGGCTCCGGCCATACCAGGTCGGCGATCGCGTAGTGGTGACCATGCACGGTGAACGTGGCGGTCTCCACACGTATGTCGCCCGCCTCCACCGCGACCCGCCCGGGCCGCGCGGTCTCCACCCACACGCTCGCGCTGGTGGCGTCGGCGTAGCGCAGCATGGGGCCGACCAAGAGATCCGCCACGGGACACCCCGCCTTCCGGTGCGACACAACCGTACATTCTCCGCGTCGAAGCCTGTCATATTGGCACGTTCCCATGAACACGATCACGTTGTTGGATCAAGATGGGATATCGGCGGCGGGACAACGGCGCCCCGCCTCCGCCCGAACGACCCGACTCGCGGGGCGCGTGCGCCCCGCCCAACCGGAGGTCTTCATGACCGTCATGGTGCCGCCAACGGCGTCGGCCACCACCACTACCAGCACCGGCGCGGTCCCCGCGGCCGGTTCCGCCGGCCGCCAGGCCCTCGACACCGCGCTCTTCCAGCTCGGCCAGGCGGCCGAGCACCTCGGCCTCGACGACGGCCTGCACCGGATGCTCGCGACCCCGCGGCGTTCGCTCACCGTCTCGGTCCCCGTCCGCCGCGAGGACGGCCGGATGGACGTCGTCCAGGGCTACCGCGTCCAGCACAACGTCTCCCGCGGCCCGGCCAAGGGCGGCATCCGCTTTCACCCGGACACCGACCTGTCGGAGGTCACCGCGCTCGCCATGTGGATGACGTGGAAGTGCGCGCTGGTCGGCATCCCCTACGGCGGCGCCAACGGCGGCGTCGGCGTCGATCCGGCCACGCTGACCACCCGCGAACTGGAGCGGGTCACCCGCCGCTACGTCAACGAGATCCTGCCGCTGATCGGCCCCGACCAGGACATCCCGGCCCCCGACGTGGGCACCGACGAGCAGACCATGGCCTGGATCATGGACACCTACTCGGTGAACGCGGGCTACTCGGTGCCCGGGGTGGTCACCGGCAAGCCGACCATCCTCGGCGGCTCGCTGGGCCGGGCGGGGGCCACCGCGCGCGGTGTGCAGATCGCCACGATGGCCGCGCTCGGCGACCGCGACCCGGCCGGGGTCACCGTGGCCGTGCAGGGCTTCGGCAAGGTCGGCGCGCCCGCCGCCCGGTACCTGGCCGACGCCAGGTGCCGCGTGGTGGCCGTCTCCGACGCCACCGGGGCGATCACCGACCGCGCCGGGCTCGACGTGGCGGCGGTACGCGCGCACGTCGCCGAGGCGGGCGGCGTCGCCGGTTATCCGCGCGCCGACGCGCTGAGCCATGCCGACCTGCTCGGCCTCGACGTCGGCGTGCTGGTGCCGGCCGCCCTGGAAGGCGTGCTGACCGCCGAGACCGCGCAGAAGGTCAGGGCCCGGCTCGTCGTCGAGGGCGCCAACGGGCCGACCACTCCGGCGGCCGACGACGTCCTCGCCGACGCGGGGGTCACCGTGGTCCCCGACATCCTGGCCAACGCGGGCGGAGTGATCGTGTCCTACCTGGAGTGGGTCCAGAACATGCAGGCCTACACCTGGAGCGCGGGCGAGGTCGAGGTCAAGCTGCGCGACCTGATGGAGCAGGCTTACGCGGAGGTCGGCGCGCTGGCCGCGGACGAAGGGCTGACCCTGCGGCGGGCCGCGCACGCGATCGGCGTCTCCCGGGTCGCCGAGGCGCACCGGCTCAGGGGCCTTTATCCCTGATAGAGGGGGGCTTTACCGCTCACCCGGGTTGCCGCCGGTCACGTAGGGTAACCGGAGATGTGTGATCACGCGGCTGGGTTCGATGCTGGTTCTCCTTGTTTCCACACTCCCTGGGACGGTGGCGTACGCCGCCGTCCCGGAGGAGGTTCCGCGACGACTCGTCCGCACCCCGGGCGGTGACCGCTTCGGCTACGCGCCGGTGGCCCGCCCGTACACCAGGGCCCTGCCGGAGCGGGCCACCGGGCTGCTGGTCAGCCGTGACCCGCTGACCGGCGCCGAGCGCCGCTGCGGAGCGGCGGTGGTCGCCTCGCGGAGCCGCAGCCTGGTGCTCACCGCGGCGCACTGCCTGTTCGACAACGACGGGCAGGCGCGGCGCTGGTACGACCAGGTGACGTTCGTGCCTGCCTACGGCGGTTCCGGGGCGGGGGGCGCCCCGCTCGGGGTGTGGCGGGCCGCCCGCACATGGGTGGCGCGCCCCTGGCGCACCCGTTCCTACTCCACCGGGGTGATCCCGCACGATGTGGGGGTGGTGGGCGTCGAGCCGGACGCGTCCGGGCGGCGGCTGGAGGACGTCACCGGCCCCGGCCTGCGGCCGGTGTCCACCCGCAGGGGCGACGGCCGGGTGAAGGCGCTGAGCCTGCTCGGGTATCCCTCCGAGCTGGGCTATCCGGGCGATGCGATGTACCGCTGCTCGGGGCGGGCCGCCGAGGCGCGGACCCCGGGGCCGGGGATGCTGGTGACCCGCAACTGCCAGATCGTCAGGGGCCACAGCGGCGGCCCGGCGATCTCGGGCACGACGGTGGTGGGAGTGGCCACCTCGTCCTCCCCCTACCGTGATCCGGACGGGTTCTCGCTGATCGCACGGCTGTCGCCGCCGCGGATGCGCGGCCTGCTGGCCTCGGCCGAGCGGGGCATGGCCGCCTACGCCGCCGCCGCGGCGCGCTCGCGCCACCAGGCGACGGTCGCCGACAGCGCCTCGCCGGCCGGGGTGGGGGCGACGCCGAACGTGTTCTGGAAGGCCGAGGAGTCCAGTACGAACGGCCGGGCGAACTGGTAGCGGACGTGCTTGATCTCGCCGAGCATCGGGTTGGCGAGGCCGAGGGCGTCGATCATCCACGCCGGGTAGGAGCCGACCTTGGGCATGGCGACCCCGGCCAGTTCGCTCATCCGCTCGGCCACCTGGCGGTAGCTCATCGGCGGGGCCGTGGGGATGTGCCAGGCGCGGCCCCAGGACCGCTCGTCGGTGCCGGCGATGGCCAGGGCGGCGGCCGCGTCGGGGATGTAGGTCCAGCTGTGCGGCTGGTCGGGGTCGGCGACGTGCTTGAGCGCCTTGCCGGCCAGCAGCCTGGGGACGAAGCGCTCGCCGAGGTGGGACTGGTCGAGCGCGCCGGGCCCGAAGAAGTCCGAGCCGCGCACCTCGGTGCAGCGGATGCGGCCCGCCCGGTGGGCCGCGAGCGCCTGCTCCCACATGCGGACGCGTACCTGGGCCTTGACACTTTCCGGCCGCAGCGGCAGGTCCTCGGTCATCGGGCCGGTCGGCGGGGCGTACACGTACAGGTTGCCGAGCATGACATAGTCCGCGCCGGTGGTCTCGGCCGTGCCGAGCAGCGAGCCGGCGATCGGCGGCCAGTCGGTCGGCCAGCGGTGGTAGGGCGGGTTGACGCAGTTGTAGAGGGTGTCCGCGCCCCGGGTGAGGGCGGTGAGCGCGGTTTGGTCGGCGGCGTCGACGGCGGCCCGCCGTACGCCGGGCAGGTCCGGGCCCGAGCCCGACCTGCTGACCACGACGACTTCGTGCCCGAGCCCGGCCAGTTGCCTGACCAGCTCGCTGCCGACCTGCCCCGCTCCCACGACGACGTGCTTGCCCATGGCGACCTGTCCTTCTCCCTCGGGACCCGAGTGGATCGGCGAACCGTTACGAGAGCAATGCTCTCCAGAAGGTGCGGCTGTGTCAAGAGCAGTGCTCTCGTTTCCTTCTGGTGCTCTGCTAAGGTGGGCCCATGAACGCCGGGCGCACCGCACGGGAGAGAGTCCGTGCCGAGCTGACCAGGGAGATCGCCGACATCGCACGCAGGCGGCTCGCCACCCACGGGGCCACCGGGCTGTCACTGCGGGCGGTCGCACGGGAGATGGGCATGGTCTCCTCCGCCATCTACCGCTATTTCCCCAGCCGCGATGACCTGCTGACGGCCCTCATCATCGACGGCTACAACTCCATCGGCGAGACGGTGGAGCGGGCCGACCGCGCGTGTCCGCCCGGCGACCACATGGGCAGGTGGCTCGCCGTCTGCCGGGCCGTACGCGGCTGGGCGCTGGCCAACCCGCACGAGTACGCCCTGCTGTACGGCTCGCCGGTGCCCGGCTACCAGGCTCCCCAGGACACCGTCGCGCCCGCCATCCGCGACGTCACCGTCTACGGAGCCATCCTGGCCGCCGCGCACGAGGCCGGGCATGACGCGGCGCAGCCGTTCGGCGTCGGCGGGCCAGGCGTCCCGGGGAGGGGCGGGAAAGCC
>NZ_POUA01000709.1 GCF_003236385.1 Spongiactinospora gelatinilytica | reverse complement strand
CGGGGGTGTGTCGTGTATTGACGCGAACGGGAGGAAAGGATACGTTCCGGTAGATTTCACGGTCGTCCAAGGGAAATCCGGTGAGATGCCGGTGCGGACGCGCCACTGTATCCGGGACGTCGAACGATCCCGGGAGCCAGGTCGCTTGGTGGCCGTGACCTCGTCAGCGGGACGCGTCATCCCAAGGAGGCCGAACATGCGCGCAGTCACCACGCCCACAAGCTCCCCGACCTGATGGTCGCCTATCCGTTCAGCGCCGTGGTCGGGCTCGACGACCTGAAGCTGGCGCTGGTGCTCAACGCGGTCTCCCCCCGCGTCGGCGGCGTGCTCGTGCGCGGCGAGAAGGGCACCGCCAAGTCCACGATCGTACGTGCCCTCGCCGCCCAGCTCCCCGCCGTCGTGGTGGTGCCCGGCTGCCGGTTCGCCTGCGACCCGGCCGCACCCGACCCCGACTGCCCGGACGGCCCGCACGATCCCGCGGCGGAGGGCGTCCGCCGCCCGGCCGCCCTGGTGGAACTGCCGGTCGGCGCGTCGGAGGACCGCCTGGCCGGTTCGCTGGACGTCGAGCGGGCGCTGACCGAGGGGGTCAAGGCGTTCGAGCCGGGCCTGCTGGCGGCGGCGCACCGGGGCGTCCTGTACGTGGACGAGGTGAACCTGCTCCACGATCACCTCGTTGACCTGCTGCTGGACGCGGCGGCGCTCGGCACCTGCTACGTCGAACGCGAGTCGGTGTCGGTACGGCACGCGGCCCGGTTCCTGCTGGTCGGCACCATGAACCCGGAGGAGGGCGAGCTGCGCCCGCAGCTCCTGGACCGGTTCGGGCTGACCGTCGAGGTCAGGGCCTCGCGCGACCCCGGCGAACGGGCCGAGGTGGTACGCCGCAGGCTCGCCTTCGACGCCGACCCGCACGCGTTCGCGGCCCGCTGGGCGGCGGAGGAGTCGGCGCTCGCGGAGCGGATCGCCGCAGCCCGGACCCGGGTGGCGGGGGTACGGCTGCCGGACGCCCGGCTGCGGCAGATCGCCGAAGTGTGCGCGGGGTTCGAGGTGGACGGCCTGCGGGCCGACCTGGTGACGGCGAACGCTGCCGTCGCGCACGCCGCCTGGCGGGGTCGGGACGCGGTGACCGTCGAGGACGTACGCGCGGCGGCCCGGCTGTCGCTGCCGCACCGGCGGCGGCGCGACCCGTTCGACGCGCCGGGGCTGGACGAGTCCCTGCTGGACGAACTGCTGGACCGTACGTCCGGGGACGAGGGCGACGAGGACCCAGAGGACGACCCGCCGGGCCGCGGTCCCGAAGGTGGCCAGGACCCGGACCGGCCGCAGGATGCAGGACCGGGCCAGGAGAACGGGCGCGGGGATTCCCAAGAGCAGGAGGACGGACGCGGGGATTCCCGGGAACAGAAGAATGGGCGCGGGGATTCCGGGGCGAGGGGTTCCCACTACCCAGAGCCCGCAAG
>NZ_POUA01000708.1 GCF_003236385.1 Spongiactinospora gelatinilytica | reverse complement strand
GCATGAGGGGGCGGACGCGGGGCGTGTCGCATTCAATGGACGGTGCGGGCGACGTGCACGTGTGACAGGTGATGCCGATTCCGTGTCAATAGGCCAGGATCGCCCCACCATCACACTACGTCACTTCCGGTATTCGTAACACTACTTTGAGTAGCGAAAGTGGATGTGGAGCCCGCCCGGATCAGAGCGACCCACCGGCCGAGTCCCCGTCCGCGCCGCACCAGTCATGAGGTGGGTGAAGGCGCCCGCCACCAGCAGGAGGTTCACACCATGACGGACAGCACCATGCCCGTGCTCGCCGCCCCGGTCGAGCGGACGGTCGGCGGCACCGCCGCCGTGGAGCACGCGAGCGTCGAGCAGTCCCACAGGGACCCCACTGGCCTGTGCAACCCGAAACCGTTCGCTGACGACGGCGACGAGTAGGCGGCCCCCGGGTGAGCGTCGCGCCTCGCAGGCGCTCACCCACCGGCAGATCAGGCGCAAGACCATCTTCCCCTGAAAGGCGTGCAGCATGGGCGAGGTTGCCGCGATCGCGGGCCTGGCCGCGCTGTGGCAGATGGCCACAGGCGATGACCGGATCGCGGTGGCCGTGATCGACGGCCTGGTCGATAGGGCGCATCCGGTCTTCGGCGGGGGAGACCTCACCCAGCTACGCGAGCTGTGGCCAGGTGGCTCCACCGGCGATGCCGCCGCCGCGCATGGCACGGCCGTGGTCAGTGTGCTGTTCGCCCGGCACAACGGGTCGGTCGCCGGGGTGGCGGGGGTGGCGCCCGGCTGCCGGGCGATCAGCGTGCCGGTCTTCACCGGCCGACGTCGTGCCTCCCAGTCGGATTTGGCCCGTGCCATTCGACCTGGCGCTGGATGCCGGTGCGCAGGTGATCAACATCAGCGGTGGTCAGCTCGTCGATGCCGGTGAGGCCCAAGACGCGTTGACGCGGGCGGTGCGCCGCTGTCATGACTCGGGGGGTGCTGGTGGTGGCCGCTGCCGGTAACGACGGCTCTCTGTGCGACCATGTGCCCGCCGCGCTGCCCGGAGTGCTGGCGGTCGGCGCCTGCGACGACGCGAGCCGCCCGCTGCCGCTCAGCAACTTCGGGCCGATCAGCCGCCGCCAGGGCCTGCTCGCGCCCGGGCATGAGATACCGGTCGCGGTGCCCGGCGGCGGGAGGGCGACGATGAGCGGTACCAGCCTGGCCGCCCCGATCGTGGCCGGCGTGGCCGCCCTGCTGGCCGGCCTGCGACTCCGCGACGGCGGCAAGCCGGACCTGATCGCGATCGGCGAGGTGCCACCGCCGATCCCTGCGACCCGCTCGCCGGCCCCGGCCAGGACCGAGACGAGGGCCGCGACGAAACTCACGAAACGGGCAGGGGCACGGCCTGCGCGCGGTATCTGACCGGAACACTCAACATCACGAAAGCGGTGAAAGCTGTGACCACCACCTCCACCCCCGCTTCGCCCC
>NZ_POUA01000707.1 GCF_003236385.1 Spongiactinospora gelatinilytica | reverse complement strand
GGAGCCAGACGACACCTCCGGCCTCCCCGGCGGTGCGGCGGGGCCGGCTTCTCGGGATGCGGGTGAACTGCCCGCGCCCTGGCCCGGTGCATCGGGGGGAGACGGTGGGCGGGGGCCTGGCGGCCCTGGGGAGCCGTCGTGGCAGCCGCCGGCCGGTTACACGGCGGCGGCGGCCGGGATGCCGGTGTGGCAGGGCGCACCCGAGGCGTCGGGTTCCATCCCTTGGCCCGCGGCGACGGGCGAGCCGGTCGAACTACCGCCGTGGGCGTCCGAGCCGGACGAGTCCCCCGAGGCGTCCCCGTGGAACGTCACCCGGGCCGCCCAGCCACGCCATGGGGCCCCGGGCACGCCGAACCCCGGCCGGCCGCGCCGGGAAGAGCCACAGGACGCGCCCTGGGACCCGCCCGCGGGCCAACCGGGGCCCGGCGAGGCGACCGTGACACGGCGGGTACACCGCAGCGACGACGGACCCCGGCGGCCCGGCGCGGGACAACCCGTGCAAGGCGTCCCGCTGCCGCCGTTCCCCGCTCCCGGAGACTCTGGTGACAGAACGGCGGCACCGCCGTACGTCCCGCCGATCACCGGCAACGCAGGCGAGGGGACGGCACGCCCGAACGTCCCGCCGTTCACCGGCCCAGGTGACGTCGGCGACAGAACGGCATCGCCGTACGCCGGTGACGGAGAGGGTGGCAGCGGCGGGCCGCCGGTGATCCAAGGGCGTGTCGAGCCGCCCGGCAATCCGCCGCCGATGTTCGGGGCCTCCGGAGGCATTTCCAGCAACGCCAGCGTCGCTCCGGCCCCGGGCGACCTGCCCCCTCCCCCGTGGGCCTCCGCGCCGGGGGGACCGCCGCCTGCCGTACGGCGCGCGTCCGTCTCGACCGACGGCCCGACCCCGCCGGACGGCTTCCGCCCGCGACGAGAAGCCCCGGCCGGGCCCATGGGAGACGGCCCGCATCCGTTCGGAGAACCGCCGGCACCGCCCGGCGTTCCCCTGGAAGAACGCACCATGCGCTTCTCCGGTGAGGACCCCACATCATCCGGCGCGCATCGTCCGGTCCCGGCCCGCGGCCCTGAGTCACAGCCGTTCCCGGCTGGTCCCCGGCCGATCGGCGAGGACCCCACGCCATCAGGCGGCCCCTGGCCACCCGGCGCGCACCGGCCGCCGCCGGGCGGGCCGATACCGGCCGGCGGCCCCGGGAGCGGTACCGGGTCACAGCCCTTCCCCGCCGGACCCCGGCCCGTCGGCGAGGACCCCACGCCGTCCGGCGGACACCGTCCGATGCCGGGCGGGGCCGGTCCCATGCCTCCCGACGCGTTCCGGCAGTCCGGTCAGTCCGGTCCGGTGCCGGGTGGTCCCACGTTCCGTGGCCCTGGTGAGGGGCGGCCGGCGCTCGGGCCCGAGGAGGCCGAACCTCAGTCCCTGTTCACCCCTGGCGGTCAGCAGGCCGCTCCCCCCGGCGCCCCGGTAC
>NZ_POUA01000706.1 GCF_003236385.1 Spongiactinospora gelatinilytica | reverse complement strand
GTGTGCAGGCGGTGATCGACCGGGTGCAGCGGGGGGTGGAGGTGGCGCATCGGCGTTCGGTGACCCCGCATGGGTTGCGGCACACGACGGCGACGCATCTGCTGGCCGATGCGGTGGACATGGACGCGGTGCGGCGGGTGTTGGGGCACGGTGATCTGTCGACGCTGGGGCGTTACCGTGATGAGCTGCCCGGGGAGCTTGAGGTGGCGATGCGGGCGCATCCGTTGTTGCGTGATCCGCGTGAGCGGTGAGGGGTTACCGCTCCCCTGTTTCGGTGGTGCGGCGGCGGTCGCGTTTGCCGCGGGCGATCTCGGTGGTGAGGGCGTCGAGGTGGGGGGCCCAGAAGCGGCGGAAGGCGGCGAGCCAGGTGTCGGCTTCGCGCAGGCCGGCCGCGTCGACGGTGTAGAGGCGGCGGGTGCCTTGGGGGCGGACGGTGGCGAAGCCGTTGTCGCGCAGGACGCGCAGGTGCTGGGAGACGCCGGGCTGGGAGATGCCGAATTCGCGCTGGATGGCGGTGGTGATCTCCCCGGCGGGGAGTTCGCCGTCGGTGAGGAGTTCGAGGATTCGGCGGCGGACGGGGTCTCCCAGGACGTCGAAGGCGTGCACGCCACCATCGTGTCAGGGACCACTTATATAAGTCAACGCTGATTTATGTGGGGTCGTGGCCGGTGAGGGCGGCCACGGCGCGGTCGACGTCGTCTTCGGTGGTGTAGAGGTGGAAGGAGGCGCGGATCCGGCCGGCGCGTACGGCGGTGCGCACCCCGGCCTCGGCCAGCCGTCGCAGCGCGGCGGCGTCCGCCGGGGCGGTGGCGATGGCGCCGCCGGTGGGCGCGAGGTCCAGGCCGGCGCAGAAGCGGGCGGCCAGCGCGGTGTCGTGGTCGTGGACGGCGGGCACGCCGATGCGGCCGAGCAGTTCCAGGGTGACGGCGGCGCCGACCTGGCTGAACCACGCCGGGGACAGGTCGAAGGCGCGGGCGTCGGAGGCCAGGCGCAGCGGCGGCCCGTAGTAGGAGCCGCCGGGGTCTGATCCGGCGTACCAGTTGGCGGCGATGGGGCGCATGTGCCGGCGGGCGCGGGGCGACAGGTAGGTGTAGGTGGCGCCGCGGGGGGCCATCAGCCATTTGTAGGCGGCGCAGGTCAATATGTCGAAGCGGGTGGCCTGGACGGGCAGCCAGCCGCACGCCTGGGTGGCGTCGGTGACGGTGAGGGCGTCGTGGTCGCGGGCGGCGGTGAGGATGTCGGCGGTGGGCGCGGGGCGGCCGTCGGCCGATTGCACCAGGCTGAAGGCGACGACGCGGGTGCGGGGGGTGACGGCGTCGGCGAGGCGCTCCAGCGGGACGGTGCGCAGGCGGGCGCTGACGGCCCAGGGGAACAGGTTGGAGGTGAACTCCTCTTCGGGGACGAGGACTTCGGCGCCGGGGGGCAGGGCGGCGGCCAGGGCTGAGAGCGCCTGGGAGACGGTGGCGCCGACGGCGATGTCGGCGGG
>NZ_POUA01000705.1 GCF_003236385.1 Spongiactinospora gelatinilytica | reverse complement strand
CCCTCAGAGTCCCCTGCCCCGTAGCCGACCCCCGGGCTCAGGGGCGGCGGTAGCACAGGGCGACGGCCCCCGTCGCGGGGATGGCGGCGGCGTGGGACAGCCGCCACTTCGACGAGAGGCCGTCGGGCAGCAGGCGTACTCCCGCGCCGAGCGTCGCCGGGACCACGGTCATATGGAGCTCGTCGATCAGGTCGGCCTTGAGCAGCGCCTGGATGATGCTGGCGCTGTTCAGGACGAGGATGTCGCGGCCCGGCGCGGCCTTGAGCGCGCGTACCTCGGCTTCGAGGTCGCGGGAGACTCGGGCGTTGGTCCATTCCGTCTTGTCCAGGTCGGATTGCTGCAGGGTGGTGGAGATGACCACCTTCTCGACGGTGGCGAGCCAGTTGCCCAGGTCACGGGTCCGGGCCGAACTGTTCGGGTCGCTGGTCAGGCCGGGCCATACGGAGGTGAAGCCCTCCCAGTTGACGCGGCCGACGACCGCCGTGCTCACCCCGCGCCAGATCCCCTCGTACATGATCTCGCTCTGCTCGCTGCTGATGTGCTCCATGGCCCAGCTCATGTCGTCCTCGGGGCCGGTGCTGGTGTACCCGTCCATCGATACGACGGCGTCGGCAATGACCTTGCGCTGCTGCTCGGTGTTCTCAGACATGGTGATCCCCTCGTCACAGGTGGTTCGTAAACAGTGTCCGGTGGACGCTGTGTATGCTAGACACAGATTTAGGCCGGGAGCAAGGGCAATACTGGAGGGCCGAATTGGACCGCACCGTTGCGCTGCTTTGGGGGGTGCGACGACCGCCGAACCGGGGGCCCAAGCCCGCGTTCACCATCGAGGACATCGCCAGGGCCGCCATGGACATCGCCGACGCCGAAGGGCTCGCAGCGCTGTCCATGCAGCGGGTCGCCGGCGAACTCGGCTTCACCAAGATGGCGCTGTACCGCTACGTCAGCGGAAAGGCCGAGCTGATCGCCGTCATGATCGAGGAAGCCGTGGGCGACCCGCCCGATCTGGGCACGGTCCCCGGCGGCTGGCGCGGCAAGCTCGAACACTGGGCTCATCAACTGTGGGCGACCTGGGACCGCCACCCGTGGCTGCCCGGCGCCACCGTCGGCGAGCGGATCATGGGCCCGAGAGAGATCGGCTGGACGGAGAGCGCGGTCGCGGCCCTTGCCGGGACCGGGCTGAGCGGCAGCGAGCTGATGGACGCGGTCCTCCTGCTCAGCGGCCACGTTCGCAACACCCGATCCACCACCTTGGCCGGCACTCAGCCATGGACCGCACAGCAGCGGCTCAGGCCCGACCTCGGCGCCCTGCCCGACCACACCGCCGACCGCTTTCCCGCGCTGAGCGCCGCCATCGCATCCGCCGGCGACCCGGCCCCGGGCAGAAGCCGTCAGTTCGGCCTGCAACGCCTCCTCGACGGTCTGGAGGTCCTCATCACCCAGCGCACCCGCTGACCGTAGTGGGGTGCCTGGTCGGGTCGGGGGGTGG
>NZ_POUA01000704.1 GCF_003236385.1 Spongiactinospora gelatinilytica | reverse complement strand
CCATACCCGAACTCCGGCTTGTCATCGCCCATAGCCCACGCCGTAAGCGACCTCACACCCCGATCACAGACCCGTCGCATCACCGCAGCTCAGAGCTATATGTGTTGGATTCTTCGACGGGACTACTGGGACCCCCGTTCGCATAGTTGAATCCTTGAATAGACCGTTCAGTCTGTCGCAGCTTAGATGCGGCTGCGCAGGAAAAAAACCGACTGTTCTGTTTGCGTGGTGGTAGGGTCGGGGCATGCCGGACCAGCCCCAGACCTCGCGCGGTGCCGAGACCTACCAGCGCATCCTGGAGGCCGCCACCAAGGAGTTCGCCCAGCATGGCATCGCCGGGGCGCGCATCGAACGCATCGTGACGGCAGCGCACACCAACAAGGCGCAGCTCTACGCCTACTTCGGCGACAAGGAACGACTCTTCGACGCGATCTTCCTCAGCTCGCTGGAACGCATCACCAACGTCGTCCCCATCGACGCCGACGACCTCGCGGACTGGGCCGTACGCCTCTACGACGAATACCTGCGCCGCCCCGACCTCATCCGACTGGCGACCTGGACACGGCTGGAACGCCGACCTGCCGGACACCTCGTCGAGACCCACCAGCACTACGACGATCACAAGCTCACCGCCATCACCGAGGCCCAGGACGCGGGGCGGGTTCGCGCAGGTGACCCGTTCGACATCATGGCCATGGTCATCGCCATGTCCATGGCCTGGTCACCGGTCAGCAACGTCTATGCGGCCAGTGACCAAGAACCCCAGGACGTACACGACCGGCGCCGCGCCCTGCTCCGCGACTGCGTCCGAAGGGCCACCACGGCCGACGGCGGCGTTACCCCCTGATGAGCGCCACGGCAGTGGGCCGGGGGATCACCAGGGGACGATGCCCTCGTCGTCGTAGAAACCGCCGCGCGGGCCGTCGTCCGGGAGGGTGGCCAGCCGGATCGCGATCGCGGCGCCCTGCTGTGGTGTACGCGACCCGTTGAAACCGGTGAAGTCGGTCGCCACATAGCCCGGGCAGCAGGCGTTCACGATTGCTCCCGGGCCTGATCGACGCTGGGCGCGTGCAGGTCGATGCCGGTGACATGCGGTACGGCCCGCCGCAGCCCCCGGGCGAGCATGCCCTCACCGCACCCGATGTCAAGAGCCCGCCGCGCCCCGGCGGGGACGGCGCGCAGGATCCGCGGGTGATAGTGGATGTTGTGGTTCCACCGCTTGCCGTTCTCGACTGCCATGCGATCATCCTGCCGGACCCGCGCCCTCCGGACGGTCGCGCAGCATCACCGCCGCCGCGGCGGCGGTCAGCCAGAGCAGTCCCGCCGCACCGGCCAGCGCCGCGCTCAACCCGGACTGGAAGGCGCCGTGCGCCGCCCGCAGCAGATCACCGGCCTGCGCCGGGGCGAGCATCCGCGCGATCTCAACCGCCGCCGACAGCGACCGGTCCGCGCCAGGAGGTACGCCCGGCAGCGCGACCCGGTACCCGACGGACAACACCGTACCCAAGATCGCGATACCCAGCCCCGCCCCC
>NZ_POUA01000703.1 GCF_003236385.1 Spongiactinospora gelatinilytica | reverse complement strand
GGCACGGCCTGGCCGACCCGCTCGGTACCGGACCGTCGCACCCCGCCGCCGCCGAACTCGCCGCCTGGGTCGCCGCGCGCGGGCGTAGCGGTGTCCAGGCAGCGGTGGTGGACCTCGGCCCGGGAGACCCGCCCGCCCACCTGCCGCTGCTCCGGCCGGGCGTGACGTACGGCAGGCGGGGCCGCCGCTGGTGGGCCCTGCTGCCCCGGCCCGTGCCCCTCGGCCCGCCCACCGAGGTCACCGGCGGGCCGAACGCGCTGGTGGTCGCCGACGTCCCCGCCGGGCGGGCCGTCGCCGCCGGCCTGGCGAGCGCCGGTGTCCGCGTGGTCGGCAGCGTCACCGACGGCCCGCGCCCCGCCGAACTCGTGCCCCGGACGGTCGCGGGCGACGCGCCCTGGCGTCCGGCGGACTCCCGCCTGTCCGCGCGCCCCGACCTGATCGCCGCGCTGAACCGCTACGCGGGCGGCCTGATGGGCCGCTTTCTGCTCGACCGGGCCGGAACCCGGCAGATGTTCACCCCCGGCGAGCTGCGCCGCCGTCTCGACCCCGGGGACCGCATCCCGCGCATGGCGGAGTTCGTGATCCGCTCGGCGGTCGAGGAGGGGTTCCTGCACGAAGGGCCGGACGGCCACCGGGTGGCCGCAGGCGCCCCTGACCTGGTCGCCGCCGCGCTCGACGCCCGCCGGGAGCTGGCGGAGGTCACGGGCGGGGTCCGCATGCTCGACCGGATCGCCGACGCCCTGCCGCACGTCTTCGACGGCGAACGCGAGCCGGTCGCCGTCCTGTGGCCCGACGGCGACGAGAGCATGCTCCGCGCCCACCTGGGCGACTGCCAGGTCGAGATCTACGACGGGGCGGCCTGCCTGGCCGCGCTGCGCCGTTCGGTGCGCGACATCCACGCCCGATGGGGCGGCGGCCCGCTGCGCATCCTGGAGATCGGCGCGGGACACGGCGGCTTCACCTGGCCGCTGATCGACGACTGGCCCGGCCGGGAGAACGTCGACTACCACTTCACCGACATCAGCACGCTGCTGGTGCGCCGCGCCGCCAAACGGGCCGCCGACCGCGACATCACCGGCATGCGCTTTTCCACCTACGACATCACCCGCGACCCGATCGCCCAGGGCCTGCCCGCGGGCGGCTTCGACCTGGTGATCGCCTACAACGTGATCCACGTCGCGCCGTCCGTGCACGCCGCGCTGCGCCGGATCGGCGGGCTGCTCAGCCCGGCGGGCATGCTGGCCATGGTCGAGGTCACCCAGGTGGACCGCTGGAGCCACCTGCTGTGGGGGCTGGCCCCTGGCTGGTGGGCGTTCGACGACGACCTGCGCCGGGACTCGATCCACCTCGACGCCCCGACCTGGGAACGGGTGCTGCACGAGTCCGGGATGCCGCGCGTCGCCCTCGTCCCGGGCGACCCCGAGTTCGACCACACCCTGATCCTCGCCGCCCCCGACCACCGTCCGGCCCCCGAAGACGCCGACGCGCTGGTGTACCTGGTGACCGGCGGGGACATGGCGGCGGCGTCTTCGGGGGCCGGAC
>NZ_POUA01000702.1 GCF_003236385.1 Spongiactinospora gelatinilytica | reverse complement strand
CGAGCGCCGGATGGGGCGGCGGGCCGACATCGTGCACCTCTACCACCGGGAGGACGAGCTGTTCCCCTCCAAGGAGGAACAGGGCCTCGCGCGCGACCGCCGGATGCTGCTGATCAACTGGAAGCCGTCCTTCGAGCACACCTGGGCCGCCATCGCCGCAGGCGCCATCGACCGGCGGATCGACCGGCTGGCGCGGCACATCGCCAGGACCTACCGCGAGCCGTTCTTCCTGACCGTCCACCACGAGCCGGAGAACGACGTGCGCGCCGCCCCCGGCTCCGGGATGACCGCCGACGACTACGCCGCGATGTACCGGCGGGTGGTGCTGCGGCTGCGGGCCGGTGGGGTCGGCAACGCGGTCACCGTGATGACGTACATGGGCGCGCCCAACTGGGCGTCCAAGCCGTGGTTCGAGCGGCTCTACCCCGGTGACGACGTGGTCGACTGGGTCGCGCTCGACCCCTACGCCGACAGGCGCGTACGCGACTTCGACGGCCTGATCAACAAGCGGCGCGCCGACTACCCGGACTGGCCGGGCTTCTACCGCTGGATGCAGTGGCGCTTCCCCGGCAAGCCGATCATGGTGGCCGAGTGGGGGGTGTTCGAGCGCTCCGGCGACCGGGCCTTCAAGCGGGAGTTCTTCCGGTCGGTCCGCAGGCGGATCCAGCACTATCCGCAGATCAAGGCGCTGGTCTACTTCGACTCGCCGCACGCCCCGAGGGGGGACACCCGCTTCGACGCCTCCCCGGGCGCGCGCAGGGCGTTCACCGATCTGGCGCGGGACTCCTACTTTCGCTCGACCCCTGTGGAACGCTGACCCGGGCCGGCCGGACGAACCGCCACCCGGCCACGCCCGCCACCACCGCGACGCCGACGACGCACAGTGTCGCGATGTCGTTCACTCCGAGCAGTTTGAGCGCCGAGGCCAGCAGCACGACGGTCAGCAGCGCGCGGATCAGCCCGCCGGGGGCGCGCGCCGAGATCCGCGCGCCGAGGTACACCCCGGGGATCGACCCGGCCAGCAGCGACGTGGTCAGGTCGAGCCGGAAGTCGCCGTAGAGCAGGTGCCCGAGGGCCGCAGAGGTCACCAGCGGCACGGCCTGCACGAGGTCCGTACCGACCAGCTGGTTGGCCCGCAGCGCCGGATACAGCGCCAGCAGGGCGACCACGATGAGCGAGCCGGACCCCACGGAGGAGATCCCGACGATCAGCCCGCCGACCGTACCGACCAGTAGGGTAGGAATCGGGCGTACCGCAACGACCGGCATGACCCCGGCGTCCGCCGGCCCGTCGGCCGC
>NZ_POUA01000701.1 GCF_003236385.1 Spongiactinospora gelatinilytica | reverse complement strand
ACAGGCTTGCGGGTACCTGCTCCCAGGGCACCGACCCGCCCGCCCTAGAGCCGGGTACCTGGACAGACTGTTCCTGGAGCCGACCCAGAGTTTTGGGCCGGACTGCCCGATCGGATCCCCGGATGTCGAGCTACCGACTGCAGTGCTGGATCTCTGAACCCGCTTCTCTGGAGCCGGCCGCCCAGGGTGGCTCGTCTGAGCCTTGGGCCGGATTCCTCGATCCCCGTGTGTCGAACTCCTGACACCCGAGCCGGGTACCTGGCCCCGTTCCCCTGGAGCCGGTCGCCGAGAGGTGGGCCGATCCAGGCTCTGTGGTGGGCTGCTCGGTCGCTGGAGGCCGAGTCGCTGATGCCTGGCCCGGGCCGGGTTCTTTGGAGCAGGTCGAGCCGGACCCGGGAGGAGCCGGCTCGTTTTGAGGGGCTGGATTCCTAGCCCGATCTCCTGGAGCCGCCCGCCCAGGGTGGGCCTGTCTGGGGCCTGGGCGGGGCCTCCCCGTCCCCGTGTGTCGAAACTCCTGACACCGAGCCGGGTACCTGGCCCCGTTCCCCTGGAGCCGGGCACCCAGGGGTGGGCTGCTCGGTCCCTCCATGTCGAGCAACCGACACCCCGACTTCTTGCAGCGGGTCTACCTGAGCCCGGGGCGGGATGCCCGGCTGTGGGTCGGGCCGGCCGGCCCTGAGGCTGGATACGTCGACCTATCTGGGGGTCGTACGGCTGACGCCGGCGCAGCGGGGGCCGCGGCCCTGGGGGCGGAGGGTGCGCATCGGTGCCCTTTCCAGCGAGGCGACGAGGGACGCGGCCGTGTGCGCGTCGGCGAGGATGCGACCGACCGACTCCCCGTCCGCTGGGAGTTGCCCGCGCTTGGCCAGTTCGTCCCGTGCGAACGTGAGCGGATCATCGTCGCCGGCGAGGTCGGCGGCGACCGAGGCCCGCGCGGCGGTCAGCAGCCGCAGGTAGTAGGCCCGCAGCGTCGCCTCGCGCATGCTGACCTGCTCAAGGTCGTCCAGTAGTGTCCTGGCGAGCTGAAGGAGGTCACCGGCACGGGTCTCCTCCGCGGCGAGGTGGGCGCGGATGTCATCGAACTCCGAGCGGGTCATGGTGGTACCTCCACAGGTGGAGAGCTCGTGCTCACTTGGTACTAGGGACCGATTGCGGATGACTTGCGGTCCGGTTGCGTGTGCGCTTGCACGCCGACCGGCAGACCGGGGCGTCGACCGGGTCGCGCGCGGGTTGTGGTCCGCTGGGTTTGAGGGCGCTGGGCAGGCGGGAATGGTCCACCAGTTACGCGTGTTGTCCATGGCACCGCCGGAGGGCTGCTAAAGTTCTTTACGCGGAAGACGCGCGAGACGCCGCCCAGGGTGGCGGCACCGGGCGAAATCGCACCCTTTCACTTCGGATCGCCGGGTTAGTTTGGACTTGTCCGGTTAGTCTGGTAAGTTAGAGGGGTTGCCCTGGAGACGGGGCGAACAGAATGAGGAATAGGCTTCAAGCCCCGAAGGGCTGGATCGGTTCGGCTGGTCTGGTTCGACGGTGTACGCGCCCGTTTCTTGAGAACT
>NZ_POUA01000700.1 GCF_003236385.1 Spongiactinospora gelatinilytica | reverse complement strand
GCGAGGGAGCCGCACCCAACCCCCGCCGCAAATCCCGTGCCGCCCGCGCGGTCATGGTCGTCAAATGCGCGGGAACGAGCGCGGCGGGTACAGGCTGTGACCGATCGAGGACGATCACCGTCCCGGGCCTCCGCCGGTACGGCAACCCCCACAACAACCGCCCGGCCAGCCGCGCTCCCCGCACACCCGACGGCAGATGCCATGTCTCATGGTGCCGGTTACTGGAAAAGCGCACGTCAACCCCAGATCGCAACGTCAGCACGGTGAACTCTCGCCCGTCGGCCCGCACGACCGGCCGCCGGAGCTTCAACCGCTCCCCGACATCCACCGCCGCCCTGGGCCTCAACCGCTTCCCCACCGCCACCTGACCACCCGTTCCTTATGGGCATCACCTGCCTCGCGCTTCCATGGAAACTCGCCACAGCCACCACCACAACTGGATTTCGGCCGAGCAGCCTGGCACGGCGTACGGCGCACGGCGCCACCGCCCGGTGGCAGCGATCACACCGAGCTCGCACCCGGACTGTGTGAGCGAGCGCGTATGACGAACCCGGCAATCAGGTGCGGAGCATTGAGCACAGTGGGGCACGAGAATGATCAACGCGGCTATGCTTGGGCAGAAACCGCTGACTCGACCTCGACGGTTCCCCGCATTGAGCAGCCATCATTGGAGGCAGCCGGCAACCCTGATGCCGGCAGTTCTCCAACGATATTGAGTGAGATTGGGTCGGACAAGCATGGCACGTTTCAGCGTAGAAAAGAGTCGCGCCCGGCGCATAACGACCAATCTTGGGCTGGCGTCGTTTCTTACAGCCGTTATCGGGGTCCTCATAATGGCCCTCTATATTTGACGGGTCGAGGGCTGCTCCGCTTTCTGCGGATTCAATTCAAAAAAGCAGCTCGCCGTGCTGGCAGGCGCAATAAGCGACTCACTGCCAAGGGAGTGGGTGACCATAGAGCGATACGAGGGCGCCGGCTGCGACTCGCCCGATCCAGGTTCATCAGACTTGCCCGAATCGTCCAGGCTTTACATGAGACTGGCCGCCGAGGTGGGCCTGGAAGAAACGGTCGACACGATGAAAGCACACCAATGGAGGCCCCCCACTCGGAAGGAGGCGACCGAGGACGACCTTGCCCCTGTCGAGGCAGGGGCGATCACCCTGATAAAGGATGTAAACGGGCAGAAAGTATACGCGCTATTGACAGCGCGAAAGACGATCGAGCTCAGCATATGATCGATGCCACAGCCCACCTTTTGCAAAATGTGGCACGAAACCCTTCCGATCATCGGTGTCCGATGTCGGTATGCTTCCTTCCAGCCGTCATCCGGCTTTTGGCGGCTCCTGAAGCCTTCCGCAGTGAGAAACCGGCCTACTTTTCGTGCAGCAGGCAAAAGGGGTGGCCGGCCGGGTCGGCGTAGATGCGCCATGGGTGGGTGTCGTCCAGGAGGGTCGCGCCTGAAGACTCGGCCAGACGGGCGGCCTGGTCCAAGTCGGGGACGCCGATGTCCAGGTGGAACTGCTGGGGGCGGGCGGGGGGGGCCCCCCTGGGTGGGGCCCGCCCCCTC
>NZ_POUA01000006.1 GCF_003236385.1 Spongiactinospora gelatinilytica | reverse complement strand
AGCCCCGCCCGTGCCATCGATCCCCGCCGCCCGCACAGGCCGGTCGGAACGGCAGGGGCGTACGGCGCGGCCACGGCGGCTGCCGTCCGAATAGCAGGCGGGTGGGATAACGCCAGGCGCATAGCCGTACCCCTCGAGTTCGAAGGCGGCTTGCAGCCCCAGCCAAAGGCGTGGTCCATGCTGACATGCGGGCGTATGACGGTGGAGGCGTCTTAGCTTCCGCTGGTTCACAGGGGCACCCTTGCTGACTCCGATACACACCTGGGAGATAGGACATTTACACCATTAATTAACAAATTTCTCTTATGCCCCTATCGTTAATCACTTCCGATGCCATGATCCGCTTCTAGTGCAAAGTTTTGCTATTTTCTCTAAGATGGCATTTCTTTGGACCGAGGGGACCGCGGCGTGCCTTCTCGTAAAGTCGTGGGTTACGAACATGCTATCGAAAAAGCGATATCCATGTTCGGTTCGGAGGTAAAGCCCAAGCTCAGAGGGGCAGGCTGGCCCGAAGACCAACTGCGTGGCCCTCTGGAGACGCTCGTGAAGGTGGCTGGTCGCGGCCTCGGCCTCAGCGTCACGTTGACAGGGGAAGTCCCACTTGTCGACCTCGACGCGCGTCCTGACTATGCGGTTGAGGTCGCTGGAGCGGCAGTCGGACACATCGAGCTCAAAAGGCCGGGCCTGGGGGCCGATCCGGAGAAACTTGTCGGCCGCAACGCCGCGCAATGGGCAAAGCTCCGCCTCCTGCCGAACGTGCTCTACAGCGACGGCAACGAATGGGGACTCTACCGCAACGGGCAGCGGATCGGAGAGATCGCTCGCCTGTCCGGCTCCATCCGGACCGCTGGCGACCGGCTTGCCCCAGCAGACAGCGGGTTCGCTCGTATCTTGCAAGACTTCCTTACTTGGAAGCCTCAGCCACCCCGCAGCATCGGTCAGTTGGTTCGAGCTATTGCCGGTCTGTGCCGTCTGCTCTGCGAGGAGGTGAAGCAGGCGATCAAGCTGGAGAAGGCCGGTAAGCGGACCCGAGTCTTCACGGTGCTCGCCGAGGACTGGCGGCGCCTGCTTTTCCCTGAGAACAGTGATGAGGATTTCGCTAATCAGTACGCGCAGACTGTCGTATTCGCTCTTCTGCTGGCCCGCGTGGAGGGCATCGTCTTCGAGGGCGAAACCATCCACGGAATCGCCACCAAGCTCGGCAAGAAGCACTCCCTCATGGGCAAGGCCCTGGACATCCTGACCAGCGACTCTTTGGAAGGCCTGTCCACCACGCTTACCACGCTGCTGCGGATCATCAGCCCTGTCGACTGGAGCCTTCTCGACAACGGCTCGGGAGACGCCTACCTGCGGCTATATGAGGACTTCCTGCAAATCTACGACCCCGAACTGCGGGAGCGGACCGGCTCGTACTACACCCCCAACAAGGCCGTCTCCGCCATGGTCCGGCTCACCGAGGACATCGTGAGACAACGCCTCGACGTCGCCTCCGGGTTCGCCTCGCCCGAGGTGGTGGTCGTCGACCCGGCGATGGGCACCGGAACATTCCTCCTCAACGTCCTGGAACGCTCCGCCGCGGCGATCCGGGAGGAAGAAGGCACCGGCGCGGTAGGCCCCCGTCTGCGGGAGATGGTGGGTAGCCGTCTGGTCGGGTTCGAGATGCAGACCGGCCCTTACGCTGTGGCGGAACTGCGCCTGCACGCCACCCTCAAAGACCACGGCTCTACCGCACCGGCGGACGGCCTTCGCCTATACGTCACCGACACATTGGAGAACCCCAAGGACGACTTCGGTTGGCTCCCCAGCACCTACAAGCCGATTGCCGAATCCCGTAAACAGGCCAACAACGTCAAACGCCACGAACGGGTCATGGTCGTCATTGGCAACCCTCCATACGACGCGGTACCCCAAGGCGCCGGCAAGTGGGTAGAGAAGGGCGACCCCGAGTCCGGCGAAGCCGCCCCTATGGACAACTTCCGGCTCGACGGCAACGGCACCTACGAGTCGAAGATGTCGAACATGTACGTCTACTTCTGGCGGTGGGCTACCTGGAAGGTCTTCGACTGTCACAACGATGCCCCCTTCGGTGTCGTCACCTTCATCACGCCGAAGGCATGGCTCAAAGGCCGCGGGTTCGCTGGAATGCGCCGTTACCTGCGTGAGGCCGCGGACGAAGGCTGGATCATCGACGTCTCTCCAGAGGGACAGCGACCGGACGGCTCCACCCGCCTATTTCCCAATGTCGCCCAAGAGCTTTGCATCGCCATCTTCGTCCGCTGGCGAGACAGGCAGGACGGGCCTGCTGTGGTTCGCCATCTGCAGATCGCCGGGCATCGAGATGACAAGCTCGAACGGCTGTCGACGCTGGCGCTCACCGATCCGCAGTGGCAGGATTGCGCAGACGAATGGACCGCCCCGTTCCTGCCACCAGGCAGCGATCTATGGGAGACGAGCCCGAAGTTCGGGCACCTCATGCCATGGTCGTCGCGCGGGGTGACACCGGGACGGGTGTGGGTGTATGCGCCCGACAAAGCGACGCTGGCCGAGCGCTGGCGGCTTTTCCTCGCCGCTGATACCGATGACCGTCGCGAGATGCTTGGGGAGGCTAGAGACCGCAAGCTCGACAGCATCGTCCCTTCCTTGCCAGGCATCGCCTCGCGCGATGGGGTGACGCTCGAAGACGAGCACCGGCCCCATCCGAAGGCGGTAAGGGTCGGGTACCGGTCCTTCGACCGCCAGTGGATCATCCCCGACTACCGGCTGATGGAGGTCGGCCGTCCTCATCTGTGGCGGGTACGCAGCGCCCGTCAGGTCTACGCGGTCGAACAGAATGCCCAAGCTGTAACCGGCGGGCCCGGTCTCGTCTTCAGCGCTCTTATCCCCGACATGCATTACTTCAACAATCGCAGCGGATGCACCCGGCCCCTCTACCGGGACGCTACGGGCACCGCGCCGAACCTGACACCAGGGCTGCTGGAGATGCTGAGGCAGCGGCTCGGTGTGCCTGTGGAGCCCGAGGACGTCCTGGCCTACATCGCGGCGATCGGCTCTCACCCCGGCTACAGCGAACGCTTCCGAGAGGACCTGGAAGTACCGGGGGCACGCATCCCGCTGACGGCCGACCCTCGACTGTGGAGCCGCGGAGTGAAGATCGGCCGGCGGGTGCTGTGGCTGCACACCTATGGCGAGCGGTACGTCGACGCCGACGCCGGACGTCCGGCAGGTGTCCCCCGGCTTCCTGCGGCTGACCGACCCCAGTGCGTCGAGGAGATCCCTGACACACCGGACGGCATGCCGGACGGAAGGCTCACGTACGACCCGGCTACGCAAGATCTGCGGGTGGGGACTGGGCGGATCACGCCGGTACCGCCCGAGGTCCGGAGCTACGCGGTCTCCGGCATGAATGTCCTGGACAAGTGGTTCGGTTATCGCCGGAGGAACCCTGCGGGCAAACGGCGCCTGCAGCTTGATTACGTGGTCGCGTCCCGCTGGGCACCCGAGTGGACAACGGAACTGCTGGCCCTACTCAACGTGCTGGGGCTCCTGGTACGCGAAGAACCCGCTCAAGGCGAGCTGCTCGCCGAGATCTGCGATGGCCCGCTCATCACCGTAGAGGAGTTGACGAGCGCGAACGTTCTGCCGGTTCCCTCTATGGGTGTGGGTCCCCTGAAGCACAAAGAGGAAGGGGCTCTCTTCGATCTTTAAGCCTCGTAGCATTTTCTACGTCGACACGATCTTCCGGAGACGTCCCTACGTGCGGTTCGCCAGGAAGTCGCCACCCGGCGCGTGCACATACTGCGTGTGACCGCCAATCCCACCGGTGCAGGGACGATACAGCACGTCCGCAAACTACTCATTACCCCGGGACGCGGATCGGCTCGTTCGGCCTTTTCATCCGCGACCGAGAAACCAAGGTCCCAAAGTGTTCGACGAAATCTTCGCCGGTGCGCGTGACGGTGGTCAAGACGCCGCCGCGGATGCCGCGGGCGAACTGCTATGTCGAGCGGTGGGTGCGCACCCTATGGCTCGCGTGCACCCGCCGCATGCTGATCTCCAGCGAACGGCATGCCGTGCTGGTCTTGGTCGACCTGAGAAAGGACGAGACCTTCCACAGGCTGGCGCTGGATTCGGCGTACCGACGACAACCGTCTGCCAGGCAAGACTCATGACCTGAGCGCCGACCGCATTTGGGACATCCTGCGGGAACTGGATGAGGCCGGGATCATCGCCTTGGCCGAAAGACGCGCCAATGAAACCGAAGGCCTAGTCTACAAGGGCAAGAACAAGCCGGAGTTCGAAAAACCGGCCATCCGCTGCCATGCCAGGCTCCGCGGCGCTGCCGCACATACGAATGCCGTCTCCTACAGGGCGGTCCGAGCAATGTTCGAGCTGTGCGCGTCATCGGTCGCTAGGCTGCTGCCTGCTCTGGGCGGTGATCGCCTTCTCAGACCGCCGCACCCATTGCAGGGCGAGGCCGAGATTGCTCAACGCCCCGCCTTCGCCGTGCCGATCGCCGGTCTCACGGCAGATGGCCAACTACTTCTGGATGTTAAGGCTGGCAAGCATGGCGGGCATCGGACGCTGCGCGGTGGAGTTGGGTCGGCCGGTTGCCTCAAAGGGGAACAGGTTGTCGACCCACAGCAAACCGGAGAGCTCTGAAGGTATGTCCCAGCGTGATGATGGGAAAGTCGAGCTGCCGATGTAGCCATCGCCGATGTTGAACTGGAAGGTCATGCTCATCTCGCCTGCGAGAAAGTCGTCCAGTTCACGAAGTGTGAGGCCGGTGAAGGGATGCGCACCTACCGCCACAACCAGCGGGAGGTCGTGTTCGTCGACTATCCGGCGGTACTTGCTGATCTTTTCGCGGACTCCGGGGACGATCTGTGCTGCGCTGACTTGGCCTGCGATGGAGCTTGGCGGCTCGAAGCAGGCGCGGAGGCCGAAGGGAGATGGGATTTGGCGGCCGTACCGGTCCGCCAGGACCAGAAAGGTAAGGCCCAGACTGGTGGTTATCCTCGGTGGGCATAGCACACTGCTCAACGCCCTTTCGACCTCCCTCGCAAGCCGCTTGGCCTCTTTTGAGTCGGGCGGGTCAATCGGGCTGCCGGTTGACTCCAGCGTGAGCACCACACCGATCGGGATCTTTTTGAACTGCTGCGTCACTTGATGCCACGCTCGCATCGACCTGTAGGTTCTCTGCGGCGGGGAAGCGGTGTAAACCTCAACCAAGCACAGCGGCTCGCCGGTGGCCGCCATGACGGTCCAGTCCGGTGTCTGACGGCCCCAGAGGTGGTCGTAGACGGCGTTAAGCCCTGCTTGGCGCAGTGCTGCGCCAACGGCCATTTCGAAGTGGACTGACCAGTAGTGGTCGTCCTGCCACACCTTCCGCGCTAGCTGGTCGGCCTGCTTGGCAGGTAGGAGGTTCAACTGCCTGCTCAGCCACTCTCGACGCGGGGCGAACTCGTCGTTCACGGCGTTGTCGTAGGTCAGCTCACGCCCTTGCGGCGTTTTGCTGCCGTGGCGTCGGCGGTATTCCTCGACAAACGCCGGACCGAACCGGTTCGGGAAGGTTTCGGTATTAGTCACGTCACGAAGTGTTACATGGCTGCTACCCGTCCGAGGGCGAATCGTGCATCTCCCTACGGGGTGCACACCCACTCCCTGAGTGGGCGTTTGGTCCTTTCTGATCCCGAGTTCAGGTGCCGCGCCATGTGGGGGTGGTCTCGCCGGTGAGGCGGCGGGTCATGAGGTCGATCATGGCGATGTGGACCATTGCTTCGGAGTGGTCGGGGCGTGTTTCGTAGTCGCGAGCGAGGCGGCGGTGGAGCATGAGCCAGCCGAGGGTGCGCTCGGCCGCCCAGCGGCAGGGCAGGGGGGTGAAGCCTCGGGTGGCGGGGTCGCGGGTGACGACTTCGACGTCGATGCCGAGGATGGCGGCGCCGTCGATGACGGTGGTGCGGTAGGCGCTGTTGGCCCAGGCCTTGGTGGGGTGGGTAGCGGCGACCTGGGTGAGCAGGGGGGAGCCCGGCGGCGCTGTCGGAGACGCCGACGGCGGTGACCATCGCGGCGAGGAGCAGGCCGAGGGTGTTGACCACGATGCTGGGCTTGCGCTTGGCGATCTTCTTGCCTGCGTCGTAGCCCTGGCTGGGGGCTGGGACGTTGGCCGAGGTCTTGACGCTTTGGGTGTCGATCACGCATGCGGTGGGTTCGGCGTTGTGGCCTGCGGCGGTGCGCACAGAGCGGCGCAGCAGGCCGGACAGTCGGTCGAAGACGCCGTCCTTCTGCGAGTTGCGAAAGTAGGCGTAGGCGGTCTGCCGGGGCGGGTGGTCGTGCGGGAGGTAGCGCCAGGGGATGCCGGTGCGGTTGACGTAGAGGATGGCGTTCAGGATGGTGCGCAGGTCGTGCTCGGGCGGCCGGCCGATGGGCAGGGCACCGGTGCGGCGTTCGGCGCGCCAGTGCTGTAGGCGGTCAGGACGGGTTCGACGAGGGCCCATCGGGCGTCGGACAGGTCGCTGGGGTAGGGCCGCGGTTCGGTCATGTCTTGGGGTACTGCGGGGCGGAGGCGTTGGCCAGACGGCTGTTCGGCCGTCGATCAAAGTGGGGCGAAGCACTATGCTTCGGGATGAGACGGGATTATCGAGCCTAAAGGCGGTAAGTACCCCCCTTGAATCGCCTTCTTGGTTCCAAAGTGGGGCGAAGCGTGCGCCAGTCGGCGATCGATTGGTTGATGTAGGGCGGTAGATATGCCCCCATCTACCCACTAAAGGTGCGGCCGATCCAGCGGCTGCTGCGTGCTGCTCTGGGCGCGGCCATCGGTGCGGACGGGCGGATCAGACGGGTCCCCGACTTCCGGCGGGTCCGGCAGATCATCGGCTTCTCCCATGACGAGCAGCGCCGCGTGCAGTGGCTACACGATGATGCCCCGCTGCATGTGGAGTACGCCACCCCGCTCATCGACATGGGCCTGACCCGCCAGGGGTGCCAGCACCTGCTGGCCTGGCACGGACGCCCGAAGGTCGTCAAGAGCGCCTGCGACGTCTTCCCTGTTGAGTTCCGTGCTGTTGCGGTGCAGGGAAGACGTCGGCCAAGACAGCGCTCGATGGGGCAGGCTCAGCGCTTGGGCAGCAGCGCGTTGAGCCGCGTGAACAGTTGGTCGGCGCGTGCGATGGTGGCAGTATCAATGCTGGCCGCCAACTGAGACTGCTCGCGGAGGAGGGCCGCGGCCGGCTTGTAGTGGTTGAATCGCTTAGCGATCTTCCGCTTCTGGAAGACGGCTTCGATCTGCCGGACGATGCGTGGGTCTTTGGCGTTGAGCTCCGCGGCGGTGATCGGAGTCGCGAGTTCTGAGCTGTAGGCCCGGTTGACGAGCTCAAGGTAGAAGTCCCGCTCGAACAGGTCTTCAACGTCGGCGTCGGCGGTTCCGGTGAACTCCCTGATCTCGACAAGGCCGTTCTTGGCGAGCTGGCCGTTGTCCCGAAGGCGTTGGACAGCTCCGACGTCCTTGGTGCTGGAGTCAACGAGGACCGCGACGTTCAGCTTGTTTGCGCCCAGAAGTGTCACGAAGGTGGAGAGCTTGCCGGCGCCTCCGATGGGCGTCTTGACCCAGCGGGGATCAAGGCCAGTGGAACCGGCTGATTCGGCCACGTCCGTGAGGACGTCCAGATAGATCAAGTCGCTCGGGCCTTCAAGCAGCAACGTGTGTTCGCCGACGAACAGCGTCTGGGTCATTTCGACGCCCATCGCGGCCAGCAACGGGAAGGCGGTGTCCTCGTCGGCCTTGAAGATCTCTGCGGAGACCTTGGCGCCCCCTCGTTCCAAGTCGATGACCGTGCGGACCCGGTCGAGGTGCTCGGGGTCGACCATGAAGGGCGAGTGGGTCGTGTAGAGGACCTGATGCTTGGGCGCCAGCCGCTCGTCGATCAATCGAAGGAGATCCTCCTGGGCGCGGCCGTGGAGGGACAGGCCGGGCTCATCGAGCAGGAGGATCAGGTCGGTGGTGCCTGCCGCCTCCAACTCATTGAAGTAGGCCAGAAAGGAGAAGAACCAGACGAAACCACGCGAGCGCTCGTCGAACGGCACCGATGCCCGGTGCCGCCGGTTGAAGACGCGGACCTGAAGGATCGGCCCCTGATCGTCGGGAGGCAAGGCGCCAGGCTCCGGGGCGAGGGTCTTCAGCTGAACTTCCAGCTCCTTGTTCTGCGACCAGTACTCGAAGACCTCGTCAGAGATGACGTTGCCCGCGTTTTCCAGCTCGCGGATCAGGCGCTCGTGCTCGTCGGAATCGTTGAATTCCTCAGGGGTGACGCCGGCGATGTCGAGGAGGCTGAGCAGGGCCCGTTCTCCCCGGGTGATCTCGCCCGCCTGGCGGCGTCGGATCAAGTCGGGCAGGGACACCTTGCCGGGCATCGAGTCGTAGTCGTCGAAGTAGACGAACTTGGGCATCCATGCAGACGCATAATCGTCGATGAGATGCTTCACGAGACTGCACTCGCGCCATCCGCGGATCCGCTCCGCCAGTGCGTTCGCGCTGGAGGGCGGCTCCTCGAGTTCATCGAGAGCGTCAAGGAGCTTCGCCGTGGTGGTGGCGCTGCTGAGCGCCTGGGCAGCCGCAGCCGGCAGGTCCAGCGTGGATCGCAGGTGGTCGACGATGGCGGCCTCGTCATAGGGGATCGCGAAGATCTTCCTGCCGTCCCGGTAACCGATGGTCACCTCGAACTCAGGGTTGCGAAGCGCCCCAGGGCCCAGCTCCGCCTCGATGATCTTGATCTCCTCCTCGGTGAAGCGGAAGGTCGCCCGGACAACCGGGACCTGCTGCTTGACGGGGAGTTGCTTGCGTTCCTTCGTCTTGCGGGCCGGATAGTCGATCACCTCGTCGAACCCGACGCTCTCGACCGGCTTGAGCCGATAGAGCGCCTGCAGGAGGGTCGTCTTGCCCGATTCGTTCTTGCCGACGAGACAGGTGACGTCGTCCTCAATGTCGAAGGTCTCGGAGTCCTCGACGGAACGGTAGTCGGTGACACGCGCCCGGATCAGTTGCACTCTCGCGTAAGTCCTTTCGCAGGTCTGTGAGGAGACCCGGGGCTAGGCGGTGAGACGATGATCACATCGCTCTTGCTCTGCGTGTCTTGGGCGGTGCGATCGAGGTGAGTTCCAGACGTCAGTGTGGAGCGACCCGGGCGCCCGTCGACCTCGACGACGCCGGGGTCCTCAATGAGCTGATTGAGTCATAAAGCTGTATCAGAGCGTAGCGATTCCCTCCGACATTCCGGAGCCGATTTCCGTCGCCCTCGCCAGGTTCTGAGGGGTTTTGTGACCCGCTCGCCAGGAGGTCTATCGGGCGGCATCGAGATAGATGAACCTCCGCCGCCGGTCACTTCGGTCACCAACGGCCGAGGTGGGCTCAGGATCTGGCCGGAAGTGGCCTCACTCTGGCGGCCTGACCTGCCCTGGCCTGCCGGAGCTGGTGGTTCTCGACGGTCAGCACGTTGACCACCCGCGCGAACTCCTCGACCTCGGCGACGAGCCGCCGGTTCTCGGCCCGCGTCTCCTGGAGCCGGCTGCGGGCCCGCCCCAGCGAGCACGACAGCCTGATCGCGATGCTGACCAAGGCCGCCTGCGTCTACGGTGTGGCCACCACCGCCGACCTGATCGAGTACTTCCGCCTCCCGTGCGCCGCGGCGGCACAGGCGCTGCCCCACACCGGTCTGCTCGACGCCACGGTCGAAGGGTGGGAGCAACCGGCCTGGATCCACCCCGAAACACTGAACCAGGCCGACACACCAAGCACCCGCACTTCAGGCGCCTGGCCGGCCGCGCCGCCGGTGTTCCTGACCCCCGTTCGACAACCTGTGCAAGGCCATCGCGGTACTCCAGAACTACGAAACTGCCCAAGGATGAAAAAAGGTTCAGTACAACTCGTTCCCTTGCCCGAAGTGGGACGTTCACGGGAGCTGCTACGGCGTGAGCGTTTGACGGCGCAGGGATAGAAGGGGTGCCGACGGCACGCGCTAATGTTCCGTTGGCGCGCGTCCTGGTTGTGCTGCCCGGTTCTTGCTGCCCCGGGCTGCGCACAGCCCATGCACGATCCGGCTGAGGAGGCCGACCTCGCGGATCAAATACAACGACGGCTGGTCGTCAACGATCTGATCAACGAGTACCGCCGAGCCGCAGGGCCGAGACGCCCGAAGGCCAGGTGATGTGATGTGAATTTCGCGTGCATCCTTCATTCGGGTCTGGCGAGTGCGATGAGTGATTCCCAAGAACCTCGCGCGTTCTTGATGATGCTCTCTGTTGCAAATATGTATCGCCAGTTGCCGAACTCTGCATAGTCTCGCACAAAACGGGCCCAGTCTTCCGCTGCTCGCTTTTTGTCCTGTACTTCGGTGTCGTTGGCGCGATCGTCAGCCTTGCCTTCGACGACCCAATGAGTCTCGTTCGTGTCCAAGACGATGAAGTCCGGGTAGTACTTCTTGCCGTTGTCTCGCTCGATCCAGATAGGACCTGGATCGTAGTTGCGTAGCCACCATTGGACACTCGGGGATGAGTCGAACAGGTGCGCCAAAGCATACTCGGTACTCTTGGCATCGAAGGAAGCGACTGGCTCGATGGAGTGTTCCCACCCTTCGTACCAGAGGTCTTTGCGGAAGTTCGCCCACTTATTCACAACATTCGACGGCATGGGCGGTGGTGGCACCGTCGGAACGTCGATGGGCCGGAAGGCGTACGTAGGCTGGAGCTTACGGTTATCGTACGCGGCCTTGACGAGCTTGCCGAGAGCGATGGCAGCTTGCCGGGCGCGTAGCTCTCCCCACTCATGCCCTTGATCCTCGGCTGTGACGCCGGCGCCTTTCAGAAACTCGCGAACTACACGCTCGGCTGCTCGGGATTCGGGCAGGCTCTCCTCGGTGTAACCATTGTTCCAGATCCGGTCGTATAGATCGTCGCGGAGCTCGGCGACAGAGATGTGCTTTTGGGTAGCGTCCACGGACTCCGCTGCCTTGAGGTTCACGCCAACCGTGCCATCGACGCCCCGTTGCGCATCGACGGCCTGGCGCGCGAGTGTGACCTTGAACTCGTGTTCGTAGGCACGGCCCTCGGCTTGGGCAGCAGCGTCGGTGATATAGCTAAAGGAGAACCGGACGGGGAGGATTTCCTGTTCCCGTCGCGGGAAGCGAATTGTTGGTGCGCCTGCGACCTTGGCGCGCAGTGTGGAGACAGCCTTCCTGTCGCGCTCACCTTGGGCGATAGCATCGTCCATCGACTCCACCTGCAGCAGCAGCGAACCATCCACAATGTCGTCGCCCAGGAGGCGTGGACGGGAGGTGAAGTTCAGCATTTCCTGTTGTGATGGTTGGTCGTCGTCGTTCGGCCGGTTAGTCCCGAGGTCGGAGCGGGGACGGCCGTCGTCTATCTCCCCACCACCAACAGGCAGCACCCTCTGCAACAGAGCTTCCTTGTTGGCCAGGAGTTGCCTGTACGACTCGTGTGCTACCAGATCGACCGAGTCGACCATCGGCGTGCCGACTCGTCGCCCATAGGGAAGCCGCAGCCCGCGTCCAAGGACCTGTTCGGTAAGAGTTTCGGAGGCAAGGGCACGCAGGCCGACGATGACACCAATGTTCTTGACGTCCCAACCCTCCTTTAGCTTGTTCACCGAAACCACGGCGCGGACCGGCGAATCTGGCTCTTCTACCCCGGCCAGTGCACGCAGTGCGACCTCGCTGGACTGAGAGGTGATGGTCAGGACCTGTCCCTCGCCGGGAAACAAGTCATCGGCCGTTAGCCGTTCGGCGACTCGCTCTGCATCGGAGATGTCGCGGCAAACCACGAAGAGGACGGGATGGACAGGGAGCTTGCCCTGGCTTTCCGCCCACGCGGTCCAGGCAGCGTCCTTGATTCGGAGAAGATGACATGCGTCGGTCAGGACGGTTTGCTCGTCCTTGCGCCCATCCGGGCGGTAGACGATCACCGGAATCTTCACGTACCCATCAGCGATGGCCTCAGCCAGGGAATAGCGGAAGATCGGCTCAACCCCTGGAGCGGGCGTTGCTGTCAGACCAACCACTGCTCTTGCGCCCAGGTCGTCGATCGCCTGATTAAACGCCTTAGCTTTGGCGCTGTACACGTGGTGTTCGTCAGCGATCACCACCAAGTCGTCCACGCCTTGGAGATGTTGATACAGACCAGTTCCGATGAACTCGTCCTGGGCACGGACTCGGCGAGATGTTTTGTCGCTAGGCCGAATCAACTGCTGGACGTTGAAAACGAACAGCTTAGTGACGGTCTCGTCGTGTAGTGCATCACCCACCTGGCCACGGGCGAAGTTCTCTGACGTGATCACTAGCGGTTCGACATCATTACCAGCCACATACTTGGGGTGACCGGGCGTGAAGTTGGCCACCGTCTTGTCCTGGATGGTCGTGCCTGGTGTGACCACGAGAATGTTGCGGACTCCTTGCGCTGAGAGGTAGTCCACCAGGCCAGTGAGAATATAGGTCTTGCCTACGCCGGTAGCGAGGTCGCAGACCACTTCCCGACCGCTTCCGTCAGCGATTGTCTGGGCTACGGCGCGGATGGCGTCAGCGTTGGGCTTCCGAAGGTCGAGCCTGGCTGCAATGTCATCCACCAGCCCTGCATCATAGGTGATCCAGGTCACCGCACTGCCCTCCCACGTCGCACGAGGTCACGCGGTGCCTTCAGCACCCTTGACCCACGACTCAACTCGCTGACGAGACTCTCCGCTTCAGGGGTGACCCCTCTGCCCACCAGCACTACGCGCTCGCCTTCGTCCAGATGCCCAAGAACCCCACGTGCCACCACTTCGTCCACCACGCCATCGATGACGGCCAAGCGCGCCCGTCCGCGACGTCCGCAGAAAGGCCCGACCTCCATACCGTCGCAGGTGAAGCCAAGCTGCGCGGCCACGACTGCGACAAGATCTTCGCCTCGGGCCCATTCTGCAAGGAAGACACGATTCTTCGCGATCTCGAATGCGGACGGAGCCACATGCATACTCCGGAATCCGCCGCCGCCCGCCCATCCGACTGCCTTGGTCACTCCACCTGGGTCATCACCCGAGACGACCTTCTCCAGGCGCGGTCGGGTGAAGGTCTCCATTGTCCCTGTCGACAGTTCGGCAGCGATCCAGCGCCGTCCCATCTTGTGCGCGACCGCCGGGGTTGTCCCTGAGCCCGCAAAGACATCGACGACTACGTCGCCGCGATCGCTGGCAATCTCGATCACGCGCTTAAGAAGCGCCTCAGGCTTCGGGGTGGAGAAGATGCGTGATCGGTCGAACAGTCGCGTCACCTCGCCTTTGGCTTGGCGATTATCTCCCACTTCGTCATGCGTCCAGAAAGTAGTGGGGACAAGTCCCCCGAGTTCCGACTGAAATCGCTTTCTAAACGGGAAAGTCCGCCCGGTTTTGCCCCACCACAGCCGGTTGTCTTCGCGCAGTGCCTCAAAGGTTTCCTGAGAGCAGGACCACCACCGGTTGCCGCGTGGGGCAAATGCATCTCCATGTGGTCCTATCACCTCATAGCGGCCGTCTTCGTAGGCGTGCGAGGCAGTCAGATCGGATCTACGCCAGGGGCCGCGAGGGTCGTCGTCAGGATTCCAGAACTCCTGGTCGCTCAGCTCGGTGCGATCGATACGGTTTAGGACCAGGTCACTCTTGGAACGGGCATAAACAAGTAGGTAGTCGTGGACCGTCGAGAGATGCTGGGCCGAGTTGTTTCGGGCATGAATCTTCTGCCAGACAATGGTTCCTACGAAGTTGCCCCGCCCAAAGATCTCATCCATGAGTACCCGACAGTACGCCATCTCCGCGTCGTCCAGATGCACCCAAACTGATCCGCCGGGCGCCAAGAGTTCGCGGATCAGAAGTAGTCTATCGCGCATCATCGTCAGCCATACCGAGTGCTCAAGCGAGTCGTCATAGTGCTCGAATGCCTGGCCGGTATTGAAGGGAGGGTCGATGTAGACGAGTTTAACCTTCCCTCGATATTCCCGACTGTACTCCGGAGTGCGGGTGAGAGCCTGTAGTGCACTGTAGTTGTCGCCCTGAATGAGGAGATTATCCGAGGGCGTTCCCGTGACCTCGCCAGTCTTGCCAATCTCGCGCAGCAGGCGGATCTCGGTGACACGGGGATCCTGGCGGGATACCCACTCGTAACCGCCATCCGCCGTGTTCAGCAGGGACTCGTCTCTGCCGACCCAGGACAGAGCCAGACGCCCGCTCGCCACCTGCGATCACTCCCTTGCAGCTCGAACAGAGTGTGACCGTTCATCACACAGTCCAACACCGGATGCCACCGTACCGGTCCCCACCGACGAGACGAGCTCGATCGAGAGCTTCATATGCACCTTGGCGTGATCTCGCGATCATTTTCTGCACTGGCGCTATCAACAAGCCGCCTTCAGGGCCGCGCGCCGAGTCGCTATCCGGTCAGACCCCGAACCGGGCTGGTTGCGCCGCATGTGTCTGGCACTTCTGGCAGTGGCCCCGATGACGCCTTGAACCGCCACGATTCCGGCAGGCCGCCGCTCATGGCGGTACGACCGCCTCTATCGGGACGACCAGCGGACGGTGCCGCTCGAAGGCCGCGGCGTTCAGCGCGGTCCGCAAGGTGGCGTGGATCCGCACCACAGTGGCGGACGACAGATGGTGGCCGGTCGGCGAGGGACGGGACGTCAGCGTCGCGAGCAGTCCGTTGACTTCAGTGATCACCTAAGCTTGCTGCAGGGCAGCAGTGTTGCGACGACCCCTTGAATCCAAGCAGTACACCAGTGCCGCGTTCGCTGCTTTGGCCGATCGGCCGGGGGTGCGGTTGTCACTCGGGCGGCGGGGGCAGCGCTGGGACAACGCGGTGGCCGAGTCGTTCTTCGCCACGATCAAGGGCGAGGTGCTGGAGGGCCGGTTCTGGCCGACCTGGGCGCGATCTTCGAGTGGATTTGACCCGGTTTGGTGGACACCTGATCTCTGGGGAACCCGGGTTCCTGGAAGAAGGAGCCGACTGTGCCGAACAACGGTCCGCCGGATTTCGCCGGCAGATGGTGAAGCTGGTACGCGCCGGGCAGACGTGAAGGAGCCGGCTCAGGAGTTCCAGCCCTCCACGCAGTCGGCCCACACCTGGGTGCGCCAAGCCGACCTGGATGACGGCCGCCGCCAAGACGGCCTGGCCAGCACCGACAAGGACGAGCTGGCCCGGGTGCAGCGCGAGAACAGATTCTGCGCGAGGAGAAGTAGAACTTGCGAAGGCCGCAGGCGCTACACCCCCGTGCGACGTGACATGACCTCAGCGATGGAGGAGGCCGGGCCGCCGAGCCTGTTCATAGGGCCCCTTCAGACGCCACCGGGCATCGTAAGGGTCTTCTGCTCCCACGGACACGTGTGAGTTGGGCGGCGAATTCCACCTTCCGTCGATGGCGTTGTTTCCAGAGGACGGCGAGCCATCGGAGGGCGGTGGTGCGTTGGGCGGCACGGAAGCGTTTGATCGACGAGTGGTCGACTCCGAGTTCGGGTATGAGGGTGTCCCAGGTCTCGTCGCTGACGCTTCTGGCACTGATGTGCTCGATCAGGTCTGCGGCGTCGAAGGCGGGGCCGCTGCGGCCGGCGAACTCGAAGTCGACACAGCCGATCGTGCCGTCGTCCCAGAGCCAGTTGAGCAGGTTGGCGTCTCTGCGGGAGAAGACCGGCTCAGCGGGTTCGCTCAGGAGTTGCCGGTCTCCGGAGGCGTCCCACTGGGTGAGCAGGCGGAACATGTCGGCGGTGAGTGGGTCGTCGTGGTGATCGGCGAGTTGTCGCGGCCAGATGGTGGTCAGGCGGTGGATGTAGTGCGCGGCGGAGTCGATGCGGTCGGTCTCGGCGAGCAGGCCGCGCAGGGGGAGCTGTTGCAGGCAGGTGTGGGCGGTGGCCAGGGCCTTGAGCTGTGAGACGTCCGTGCTGTCCAGGTGCGTGCCGGGCACCATGGTCATGCCTATCGCCGGATGCTGGGGGTCTGGGGCATGCCAGAGTGGCAGGGGAACCTGTTCGATACGGTTTTCTGCCATGAGGGTCAGGGCTGACCATTCGCGGTCTGCCTGGCGTCGTTCATCGACCTTGTAGAGCTTGATGCAGGTCTCCTGGCCGGAGCTCGTCCAGCGGTAGACATGGTTGTTCCGGCCTCCGGTGAGTGGGCGCAGGGCCCATGCCGCGCACACGGTGTCGATCCCGGCTTGGTCGCCGCTGGCGAGCGCGGTGCGGAGTTCGGACAGCAGCCTGCTCGGTACTGGGGCATGCATGCAGACTCCATGATGATGCTGTGATTGCGCTGGTCAGCCTATGCATGGTCGGCTGGGTGTGCCGGGGTTCCGTTGGGGTTGGTCTGATGGGCGGCTGATTGTTGGACCGTGTGCTGGACGGCCTGCACGGTGGACATGGAGCCGGATCGGCGCTGGATAGAGTCAGTGGGCGTATTAGCCGTCCCTGCAGGTGCTTCTGGGCGACGATGCCATCGGAATCGGCCGGTAGGCCGGCCTCTGTTTCCCGTGCTGTGGTGAGCCTTGGCCCGGAAGCTGACGGGCCCGCGCTGCGCGGCTCACTTTTCTGGTTCGAGTTGTGTGCCCCGGTAGATACATAGGAGAGCCGAGAGCGAATCGGCATGGATGGTTGACCGTGCCCCTTGGAGCGTCGTTCTCTGTGTGAGAAAGTTCCCGAAAGCTTCTTCACGGAGGCAGGCATGAGGATCACCTTCTTGGGTTCGACCTCGCAGAACGGCGGCTCGCCGACCCTCTACGCGACGGACCGGAACAGTCTCGTGGTGCGCGGCTACCAGATCACGGACCCGCAGGCGCTCGCCGATCTCGGCGAGGTGCCCGCGGGCGAAGCCGACATCGAGATTCCGCTGGAGTTGCTGCGGTACTACACGCCGCCCGCCGCCCACGACGAGGCGACGAGTACGCCGACCGCGGAGGACAAGGCGAAGGAGGGGCGTTGACCCTGGTCTCCGGTGAGGCGTTCGGTGATCTGTTCAGGTCATTCGAGCGCACGGCGTTCCGGCTGGAACCGCGGGAGCGTTACAACTCTCCCGGTGAGCAGGAGCCGCTTCGCCGGTTCCTGGCCGGCGAGCCGGATGACCTGGGTTGGAACAGGCCCTGGCTTGATCTGATGGCCGAGCATGCGGCCAAGCGGAAGTTCGTGCATCGGGTACGGGTGGTATCGGTCCCGTTGTCGGAGTACTCACGCTTCGGCCTGTGGTGCGCGCAGTTCGCCCTCCAGGCCGGTGAGGACATCCGCTACCTTGATCGAGCGCGAGCGCAAGGCCTGCCGCAGGACGACTACTGGCTGTTCGACTCCAAGTGGGCCGCTGTGCTGCGATTCGACGACGATGACGTGCTGCTCGGCGCTGAGATCGTCACTGATCCGGCCACTGTCGCGGAGCTGGCGGCCGGTCGTGACGATGCCTGGCATCGAGCGGTCACCCGGGACCAATTTCTCGCAAGTCTGGCAGGGAGTAGGGCGCCTGAGTAGAAAAGGACGCGTGACCAGCGTCCAACGGGCCAGAGAGGCGCTCGGCACCAAGCTGCGCATCTTGCGCACTTCCGCCGGCCTGACAGGACGGGAGCTTGCCGAACGTCTCTCCTGGCCTGCCTCCAAGATCTCCAAACTGGAGAACGGGAAGCAGACTCCCAGTGAGGGCGACGTCATCGCATGGGTGAGCGCCACGAGCGATGACGAGCAGGATGCGGCATCGGCGCTGGCCATGCTGCGCGCCATGGAGTCGGCGCACGCGGAGTGGCAACGGCTGCTCAGCGGGGGCGCCCGCCACCATCAGAACACCTGGGCGGAGATGGAGCGTAAGTCCGCACGGCTGCGCGTCTTCGAGCCGGCCTTTGTGCCCGGCCTGCTTCAGACGGCGGGATACGCCCGGCATCGCCTTGCCCAAGCCGTCGCGGTGTTCGGCCTGGGCGACGACATCGACGATGCGGTTCGTGCCCGGCTGGCCCGCCAGGAGATCCTCTACGACCAGCGCAAACGCTTCCATTTTGTGATCACGGAGGCGGTTCTGCGATATCGGCTCTGCCCGCCGGCGCTGATGCTGGCCCAGCTCGATCGATTGGTCGCCGCCTCTACCTTGCCCAATGTCCGGCTGGGCGTGATCCCGTTCGAGGCGCCGTTCGTGATCGCTCCGGGCTCCGGGTTTTGGATCTTCGACGACCGTCAGGTCCTTGTGGAGATCTTCTCGGCTGAGTTGACCTTGACCCAGGATCAGGAGATCGACCTGCATGGGAAGGTGTTCGGGGCCATGGCCTCGGTCGCGTCCTACGGGGCGAACGCTCGCGCGGTCATCACCGGGGTGATGGAGGACCTACATGCGGGCCTGCCCGACGATGATGACGCAGACTCGTAGCTCGATGTTTCGCTGCGCCGCTGGATAAGGCTGAGTCACGAGAAATCTCTAGAAACATCCTCGATCCTCGGGCGGCGCGCATGCCACGCTAGCGGCGACATCCACGGTCCGTGCCTGGAGAGTGTCTGTGAGCACACCGTTCTCTTCCTGCTGCCGCAGGGCGTTGCGGCGGCACCTCCGTGCCACACCGGCAGGGGGGTCGAGCATCGCAAGGCCGCCGGGCTCGCGGGCTGACGGTGGCCTGCTCGCTCCAGGCCACGTTGCCGACCGGCCCTACGATCAGAAGGAGGGAGATCATGGCTGCTCAGACACCGAGTCTGACGGGCTCCGATGCCGATCTCGCGGACCTGTTCAGGTTGGACATCACGTTCATCGAGCACGGGCCGAACGCGAACGCAGTGATCGCCATGACGGACGACAACTGTGGCACCACCTGCCCGAGCACCTGCACCACTTCAGCCGGCGCATAGCCCGGCCCGCAGGCGCTTCCCGCGACGGTGGCAAGGGCCTGCCTTCTGGCAGCGCCTCTACGGCCAGCGGGTGCTCGTGATGCCGTCTGGTACGGATCGATATGGATTCCGGCGGATGGACACCGCGCTACTGCGAGCCACCACCCAACCCGGGGAACCGGCGCTGCCGCTGTGGCCGACGCCGGAGGCGGCGGCGAAGGCCGGACCTGACCGATGGGTCGCGTGGTTGCGTCAGACCTGGACCGACGAGCGGATCGCTGATTCCGTTGAGGTCGCCAGTCCAGCCTTGGCCGCTCGGATCGAGGCTGTGGTCGGCGGAGCGGTGATCGATGCGCGGCGCGCGCGGCGGATGGCGCTCGCGCTCGCCCGCTATGTACTGCGGGCCAGGTCACGCGCGATTCCGTACGGGCTGTTCGCCGGTGTCGTTCCGGCTGAATTCGGGACCGTGCCTGATGTGCGGTTCGGGCAGCGGCATCGTGGTCGGCTGAGGCCGAGTGCCGAGTGGCTGGACATGGTGACCTCTCGCTTTGAGCACGACCCGGTGCTACTGCCCCGCCTTCCCGTGGTCGCCAATACGCTGTGCCGGGCCGTCGGCGACCGGCTGCGGGTTCCCGCTCGGCCCGCCAGCGACACAGGCTCGCGCGAGGTTTCCTTACGGCTGACCCCTGCAGTGGCCTTCGTCATGGACGTTGCCGCATCGCCGGTGCCGTCCGGAGATCTGGCCGCGAAACTGGCGGCGAAACTTCAAGGCGCGTCCTTGGAGAAAATCGACGCGCTGCTCGGCGAGCTGGTGACGCGGCAGGTGTTGATCACCGCTCTGCGCCCGCCCGCGACCAGACCGGACCCTCTTGGATATCTCCTCGATCAGCTCTACGCGCTCGGTGCGGACACCTTGCCGCATCTGGCCCGCCAAATTCGCATGCTGACCGAGATCCGCTCAAGTATGGCCAAGTTGGACAACGTGCAGATCTTCTCCAAGGAGAGCCGGAGTTCGCGCGCCAGCGTGATGGAGAGCATGCGCGAACTCGCGCCGGCAGGCGACGCACCGCTGGTCGTCGATGTGCGGATGGACGGGCGCATCGTCTTGCCGGACACGGTTGGCCGTGAAGTAGAGAGGGCCGCCGAGGTACTGGCCCGCCTTGCCGCCTACCGGCAGGGCACGCCCGCCTGGCACGAGTATGCCGAACGGTTCGCACGCCGATACGGGCCCGCGGCCCTGGTCCCTGTCACTGAACTCGTCGATCCCCTGCTGGGCATGGGCTACCCGACCGGATATCCCACTTCCGCGCCAGCGACCCCGCCGACACTCACGGTGCGTGATGAGCGTCTACTCGCATTGGCACAGCGTGCGGCACTTGATGGTGCCACCGAGGTCATCCTGACCGACACGATGCTCACAGAGCTGCGGACGTCGGAAGAAGAAGCCCATTCCCGGCTGCCGCCGCATCTGGAACTCAATGTGCAGGTGTACGCCGAATCGCTCGACGCCCTGGCGAAGGGAACATTCACGGTACGAGTGCTCGGTGCCTCACGCGCGGCCGGAACCATGACCGGACGCTTCCTCCCCCTGCTGGAGCCGACAGACAAGGCGGGATTGGTCGCCGCGCTCACCCGCCTGCCTACCATCACGGACCAGGCGACCACCGTCCAGTTGTCATTCGCACCGCTACACGTCCGGGCCGATCACGTGGTGCGCGCTCCCCGCCTATCGCCGTCTGTCATCAGCCTTGGTGAACATCCCGACCCGGCAGCGGACCAGGTCCCGCTGAAGGACGTGGCGGTCGGCTGCACAGCCGACCGTCGATTGTTCCTCGCCTCGATGTCCCGGGAGCGCGTGATCGAAACACTGGCTCCGACGTCCTTGAACTACCGGTCCGCCGCGCACACTCCTCCACTCGCCCGGTTCCTGGCCGAGATCTCCCGCTCCTCCACCACTCAGGTCACCGGATTCGACTGGGGTGCGGCCGGTGGGCTGCCGTTTCTGCCCGCGCTGCGGTACGGCCGCATTGTCTTGAGCCCTGCTCGCTGGAGGCTGTCCCACGCCGATCTGCCCGGTGCGCAGGCGCCCTTCGCCGAGTGGATCGACGCTCTGTACGCCTGGCGTGAGCGGCGCCATGTGCCGACCCGGGTCCTGCTCGCCGAAGGCGACCAGCACCTACTTCTCGCCCTCGATCAACATGGTCCGGCTGAGCTGCTGCGCGATCATCTGAACCGCGCCGGGCGGGCGACTTTGATCCAGGGGCCCGAGCCCAGCGACCTCGGATGGTGCGAAGGGCGGGCCCACAGCCTCGTCGTCCCGCTCGTCTCGACCCAACCTCCGGCGCCATCGCCCCATGTGGGTGCTTCGACAGTGATCCGCCTGCGTGACCAGGGATCCATGCCGGGAACGCGACCTCGTTTGGATGCCGAGCTGTCAGTCGCCGCTGATGTACGAACCCAGGTCCTCCTCCGCATACCCGACCTGATGAAGTCACTCAGCCCTGTCACCGTGTGGTGGTTCGACCGCCACGGCGACCGCGAGGCGGTCTTGCACTTGCACATCGTGCTGCCCGGGGAAACGGGCTTCGGGGAGGCGGCCGAGGCCCTCGGTTCGTGGGCCGGCGTGCTTCGCGCGCAGGGGCTGCTGCGCGAACTCCAGCTTGCCGGTCATACCCCCCAGGTCGGGCAGTGGAGGACCGGTGAGGTATGGGCCGCGGCCGAGCGTGTGTTCCACACCGACTCCCGGGTGGTCCTCTCCCAGCTCACCATGCCCCACGGATTCGACGCGGCAGTAGTCGGCGCGGCGAACCTCGTCGCGTTGGCCACCGGTTTCCTCGGTGCTCCTGATCAGGCGATGCGCTGGCTCGCCGGCCGGCCGCGGCTTCGCCCTGCCCTCTCGCCCGTGCCCCGCCGAGTCCATGCCGACGCGGTCCGTCTCGCGAATCCGGCTGGGGGCTTCGCCGCCCTCCATCTCGGGCTCGGCAGTACACCGGCCGATCGTGAGGCGTGGCAGGAACGCGCGCAGGCACTTGATACCTGCCGGCACATGGCACGCCAGGACGAACGCAATGACCTGGATGCGATGCTGGCTGCGCTGTTCGACGCCCACGCCCGGCGGGCCTTCGGCGCGGATGACGTCCAGCGCCACTTCAGCCTGCATCTTGCGCGTGCCGCCGCTCTCTCTTGCCTGTACGCGAAAGGAGCAGCGTGACCTCGACCGCCCCAGCCGCCCAGTTGTCGGCCGCTAGCGGGGCCGCCGAGCAGATCGCGGATCGACTCGCCGAAGAGCTCGCCGTACCGCCACGGCTCGATGACCGGTTGCCGGGGTGGTGGCCGCAGTCCCTCGCCCACGGTGGTGTCGGCATCGCGCTGCTGCATATAGAGCGCGCGGCGAGCGGCAGGGCATCCTGGGGCCCGGCTCAGCACTGGCTGAGGTTCGTCACCTCCGGCGAACTCAGCATCGGCACCAACGCCGGGCTCTACTTCGGAGCTCCTGCCGTGGAGTTCATGGTCCACGCCGCCGCGCCGCATCTCCACGGCCTGGCCGAGCACAACCTGCCGACACTTCAGGAGGCCACTGATCGCGTCATCGGTCACCGCCTGGAGGCGGCTCGGCACCGCCTGAACGTGCGGCGGCGACCGACGCTGGCCGAGTTCGACGGCATCCGCGGCCTGGCCGGACTCAGCGCCGTCCTGCTCTGTCGTGCCGACCCCGCCACCGGCCCACTCGACCAGGCGCTCGCGCACCTGGTGGCGGTGACTGAACCGCTCATGGATGACCCGGACCTGCTGCCCGGCTGGTGGAGCGATATGGCGCCTGATGGCACGCTGTCCGTCGAGTTCACAGGCGGGCACGCCAACACGGGGATGGCGCACGGAATCGCCGGTGTGCTGGCCGTGCTCGCCATGGCTCTCCAGCGGGGATTCGCCGTCACCGGGCAGGCGACCGCCATCGCACGAATTCTGGCCTGGCTGGATCGCTGGCAGCAGCAGGGCCCGGCAGGTCCATGGTGGCCGTACTGGATCACCCGACCGATGTTGCGCACAAGCGGGCCCATCGAGCGGCGTCCACAGCGTCCCTCATGGTGCTATGGAACTCTGGGCGTGGCCCGCGCCCAGCAGCTGGCGGCGATGGCGCTCGGTGATCCACACCGCCGAGCACATGCCGAGGGCGCCGCCGCGGTGGCCCTATCCGATCCGCACCAGCTTCGCCTCATCAACGACTCCTCCCTGTGTCATGGGTACGCCGGAGTGATCCACATCGCCGGGCTGATGGCCACCGATTCGCCTACGCCGCGCACGCTCGCCAGCACGATCGCGCCTCTTCTGGAGCCGCTCACGCGTCACCTCACCAACCAGCAGGACCCCGGCTGGATGGAAGGCAAGGCAGGCATCGCCTTGGCCTTGCACGCGCTGGCCGTACGCCCGCGCACCGGCTGGGATCGCGCGCTACTGATCGCCTGACCCACCACACCCTCAATCGGGGAGCCGCCCGCTCATGACATCACAACGCCTCGGACAAGCTGTGCTCGCCGTCCTGGCCGGGGAGTCCTGCGAAGTCGCAGCCGACCGCTTCCAGTACCCCGAACCCGATCTGCGCAACGCCGCTGAGCTGTATCGGACGGCCGGCGAGGCGGCGCTGCTGCGCCTGGCCGAACGGGCGGCCTGGCTCCAAGTCACCCTCACCAGCACATGCCAGGACACCACCGGCCCCGGACTCTCGCGCACCGCGCTGGCCCGGCTCGCGACCGAGCTGAGCAAGGCCGAGGACGACTACGTGATCGACGGCTACCACTTCCTGTACAAGGAGGGCGGGCTACGGTTGCGCGTCCGCCCCAACAACGAAGCGGCAGAACACCGGCTGACCAGCATCTTGAACAACCTCACCGCTGCCAGCCAGATCAGCGGATGGACGCGTGGCATCTACGAACCGGAGGAATACGCCTTCGGTGGCCCGGCCGCCATGGAAGTGGCTCACACGCTGTTCTGCGCCGACTCCCGCATCGCCTTGACCACCGCCGGTGCCGTACCCACTCCCTACAGACCAGGTCGGCGCGAACTCGCGGTCCTGCTGGCCAGCGCCTTTCTGCGCGCGGCAGGCCTGGACTGGTACGAGCAAGGAGCGGTATGGGCGTTGGTCGCCGAACACCGCCCAGCGCCGCCGTCGCCGCCGCCCGGACAGGTGGTCGATGCGCGAAGCGCAATGCGCCGTCTGATGACCACCGTCCCTCCGGCGCATCGAGCCGGTGCGTACTGGACCGCCCGGCTGGCCGCGTTCGAGGCCGCCGGACGCCGACTCGCTCACCTCGCGCGTGCCGGGCAACTGCAGCGAGGCCTGCGCGCCGTCCTCGCCCACCACCTCATCTTCTCCTTCAACCGGGCAGGGCTGCCCGCCGGACAACAGGCCGTCCTTTCCTATCTCGCGAAAGAAGTCATCATGAACGAACCAGCCATCCCCACCTCCGAGGACGACAAGAGCATCGCTGCCCAGGCGGAAGCCCCCGCCGACGCCGAAGACCAAGCCATTCGACTCCGGGCCCACCTGGTCGCCGGACTACGAGAGCGTGGAGTGATCCATTCGTCGCGTATCGCCGACGCCATCGCGGCCATCCCACGGCACAAGTTCGTCCCCGGTGTGCCCCTCGTGGACGCCTACGCGGACGCGGCGATCTACACCAAACACGACCGGAGTAGCGGCCAGGCGATCTCCGCCGCCTCCCAGCCCACCATCGTCGCCATGATGTTGGAGCAGCTCGATGCCCAGCCCGGCGACAACGTGCTTGAGGCGGGCGCCGGAACCGGCTACAACGCCGCCTTGATCGGCCACCTGGTCGGCCCGCAAGGAAACGTCATCACGCTGGACGTGGACCACGACCTCATCGCTAATGTCCAGGCGAACCTCCAGTCGGCCGGCATCGGCAACGTCACGCCGCTCGTGCGAGACGGTGCTCTTGGCCACCCGGAAACGGCTCCCTACCAGCGGATCATCGCCACCGTGGGCGCGGGTGACATCCCTCCAGCCTGGCCCGATCAGCTCGCTCCCGACGGACTTCTCCTCGTGCCGCTCCGAATCCGCGGCGGGGTCTCCCGCTCGATCGGATTCGTCCGTGACCAGAGCGAGGGAGTCGAGCACTGGCACGCCACCTCTCATGAGATGTGCACGTTCATGCCGCTGCGCGGCATCGCGGATGACGCTCGCCGCGTGATCCCCCTGACTGATGACGGCCAGGTCAGCCTGCACACCTACCGTGATCAGCACATCGACTCCGATGCGCTGGCGACCGTCTTGCGACAGCCCGCCACCGAGATCTACACGGGGGTGATCTTCCGCAAGGGGGACCCATGGGAGTTCACCAACCTCTACCTGGCGTGCGCGCTGCCCGGCGGGATCGTGCGTATGCCCGCGGATGGCCCTGCCGTGCGATCGGGACTGGTACGGCCCCAGTTCCCCTGGGGAGCGATGGCGGCCGTGGACGGCGACTCCGTCGCCTATCTCACTCTGCGTGCGGGGCACGATGATGAGGGTCCTTACTGGGAAGGAGGCCTGATCGGACACGGCCTTCGCGGTGGTGAACTGGCTGCCCAGGTCGCCGAGCACCTGCGGGTATGGGGCCACGAGTACCGTGACACCAAGCCGACGATCCGCATGGCGCGTGGTGAGCATCGCGCCTCGCTGACCGGCCAGTTCGTCATCGACAAGCCCCACGTCCGGCTGGCCATCGACTGGAACTGAGATGAACCGGCAGACGATAGCCCGCCGGTTCCCGCTGGTCTCCCGCTCCCGGCCCCCGGGCCTCGCCCTTGCAGCCCGGGTCGCCGAGCTCCGGAAGATCGCCGAGGAATCGTCCGGGCTCGACGACCACCAGCGAGTGATCAGGGCCTGCGAGGTGTGCAACAAGGCGGCCTTGATCGCTTCGGACTGCGCTCTTCCGGAGCTCGCCCGCGAGCTGTGCTGGCGACAGTACGACGCGTTCACTCAAACCCGTCCCCTCCCTGTATGGGCGGGGAAGCTGGCCCTGCAACCTGTACTGAACATCGCTCGCCAACTGATTCGCGAAGGCGATGGGGATGGTGCTTACCAGGTCCTCCACGGGCTCCTCATCGCCGCCCTGAACCGAACCGACACCGAGATCGTCGGCCGGCGGGTCGATCTGCGAGGGTTGACCGAAAGCCCGGACGATCACGAACTGTTGAGCAAGCTGCTGTGGGCGGCACTTCTCGCCGACGGCGCCCGTGCGCTCGCCCTGGCCGGACGCTGGCAGGAGGCCGCCGAGCATGCCGCCAAGAACCGCGGCGTCGGCACCCGCCTGCTCGACGGTCGCCAAGTCACCATTGTGGCCCTTGTAGAACGCGGCGACATCGACAAGGCCGCTGCCATGGTGGACGAGACCTTGCCCGCTGAACTCTGGGAGAAGGCGGTGGCTGGCTTGCTACGCGTCTACTGCCTACAGGCGGTGGGCATCGGTACCGATGAGGACACCACCGCGATGATCCTGCGCACCCTCGAACTCTTTGAGTATGCCGACCCCTCGACGGCGGTCTTCCGCACACGGGTCGGCATGACCGCACTCGACCTGACCGCGAGCTACGGCCAAGAGCCTGCCCTCCGCTTGCAGAGGGCCGTGATGACCGGAGCGATGTCGGACGCCTACGCCAGCCGAGAAGTACTTGGGCACGCCTCTCTTCGCTCGGCGATGACATCGCGGCAGCAGCGAGCGATGCAAGCCATGGTCCAGGCGGCCGGCCTTGGAAGCGGCGCGATACCGCACGGTCTTCTGGTCGATCTCATGGCCTCGGTCGCCAGAGCCGAAGCTCAGTTGATCCCATGACCGGTGTGGCCCTTGAGGTAAGGGAGTCGATCTATGCATCTTTTCGCTGCACAGATCCCGTCATGCGAGCCGGTGCTTCAGCCAGGTGTACCCGGCCCTGGCTTCACTTTGATAACCAGCGCGGGCGGACTCGGGTCCGTACACAGCCTTGTAGAGGCGGAACAGAGTCCATAGTGCTGCGAGCCCTGTCACCAGATCGCCTGGCGCGGATCGCCACTCCCTCATGTCCATCAGCGAATTCTCCGCCTGCTGCGGGGGGTGACCGGCGGAGATCAGCCACGGCGTGAACATCACGGCGTCGAACCACGTAGCGCCCTGGCAGGCGAATCCCCAGTCGAGCACGAAGACGCTCCGGCCCACCATTCGGAAAGCCCCCGTGTGCATCTCATAGTGCAGCAGCGTGTCGCCCTCCAGTCCGGCCACATCAAGCCCGTCGAGCGCGGCTCGATACATCGCACGGTCGCCTTTCGGGAGCGCGCTGTCGTCGTCCAGCATGGCGTACGCCTTGGCGAGCATGCGTGTGATGTAACTGGACAATGGCGGCACTCCCGGAGGACACGGCGTGAGCAGGTCGCCCAACCGCGCAATGGTCGCCAGTACTCCGGGGACGTCCCGGGAACCAGGTGACAGGACCGCCGGTGATCCGTCCACGTAGGTGTGGGCGAGCGCGATCCATCCGTGATCAGCGCTGGACCACGGCATGCGCGGGGCCGGCACGACGATGGGCAGGATCCGTCCGGCCTGGCGCTCCCGCTCGTACAGCCAGGCGGCCGGATGGTCGGCAGGGCACGCCTTGAGCCATGTGCCCGCACCGGACTCGTGCAGCAGCCGGGCCGTAACGCAACGCGCGGGGCCGATGGCCCTGGACTCCGCCTTGACCACCGCGCCAAGGTACGTCTCCATGTCGGCGCGGAGCGGCTGCGGCAGGTTCTCCCATCGCATGCGCATCAGCGCTCCTCCTTTCACCGTTCGGGGCGACAGCTCCTTCGGGCGGCTCGTCGGCTTGGGCGGGAGCGGCCATCGCTGACTTTCTGCAGCAGACGTGTCCGGAAGACGCTCAGGCGGTCCAATGGCAGCCCTCTTGGAAAGGGCGCGGGCGGGCGGCGAACCTGGGGGTGGTGGACCGCCCGCCCACGCGGGCACGGGAGCTACCAGACTCCCCGTGCGGCGCGGTCCGGCCTGGGAAGGTATGGGGCCGCCGCGCGTCTTGGGTGGATGGGTGGCGCGGGCAGGGAGAAGGCCTCGTACCTGCCCGCGCCGGGCGGGCCCCCGACGGCCCGCCGTACGGCACGGCGGCGCCCATATCCGCACCACGCCGCCGTGCCCGATCATGGAATGCTCTCCCAGGCGTCACCGGCCACCGCGACGGTCGCGCCGTTCTTGCGGTAAGCGGTCAGCAGCGTCTCCCCGTACTGGTAGCCGATGCCCAGGACGGATAGGCGCGCGTACCGTACGCGGCCACGACCTGACGGGAGGGCGTCGAGGGTCTCGAACATGGCGGTCTCGGCCGTCTGTTCGTTATCGCTCACACCGCCAGCGCTGTGGTCGTGGGCTTCGACCTCCCAGACCACGAGGAGGGGGCGTGCGGTGCAGCCGAGGTGGGAGCAGTCAGACGGGAGTTGCGTCATGGGGCTCCTCCGCGATCTGCACTGGGGTCAGCAGCGCGTGGTCGTCGACCAAGGCTTCGGCGGCCCCGGCCACAGTGCCGCGATGCACGTAAAGCGGGATACCGGGTCTGAGCTCACGCGGGCTGTGCCACCAGATCCCGTCCTCTTGAACCATGGCGACGAGACCGTGGCAGACCGACACCAAGACTCTCCTCTGATCGTTGGTGAGGTCGGTGTGGATACCGTGCGCGGCGAGCGCGTCCTGAAGCCTTCGGGCGGTTTCCTGTAGAAGTGGAGGTGCCGAAGGTTTTGGGCGGGTCGGCCGGTAGACGAGCATGAAGGCGTTCATCAGCCGGCCGCCGGGATAGTTGCGTAATCCAGCTCGGTGGTCTCTGGCGCTCTTTGGCCCGCTGTGGCGTAAGGCATGATCGACCTCCAATTGTCCGTTATGGTATGAACGGGACATTTCTGTTACTCGGTCGTCCCGAGTGTGCGGGATTCTTGGCACCAAAGAATCTGCGGCCTGGTCACCACGAACAACCCGCCAGAACGGGGAACATGATGCCGGGCATCCCCGTCAGACGGGGAAAAGCTCGTTGATCTGCAGTGTTGGCGTGATTGCCGGTGTAGCGTTCGATTGTAAGAACGCGGTTACTCGGGACGGTGAAAGTGGCCGGCAGTCAGGGAGTTCGGCAGGCCCAGATGCGGCATGCGGCGACGCTGCGCGCCCAGGGATCGACATGGGTGGAAATAGCTGAGCAGATTCACCGGAAGTTCCGCGTGAACATGCGGGTCGCTTTCCGTATAGCGCGAGGATGGAGTCAAAGCGAAGCTGCGAGGGCCTGGAATCAGCGATGGCCGGATGACCCGAAGACCAACAAGATCATTTCATATTGGGAGGCGTGGCCCCAGGCCACTGGCCGACTCCCCAGTATGGACACGCTGGGGAGGCTCGCCGAGCTGTACGAGTGCAGTGTGAGTGCCCTGCTGTCGGACCACTACGACTTCCGGCATCTTGATCAGGCGTATCAACGCCGTGGATCCAGCGGGGCCCCGCAACCACCTGGCTCGATCGCGTCACCGGATACGGCAATGGCAGTAGCGCGAGGGGGACACATTCTTAAGCGACCGCGCCTCTCCCCTGGACTTCTCGAAGGTCTCACCGCGATGACACAGACCTTTCGCCAGATGGACTACCTATCCGGCGCGCGAAGCGTACACGGCGAAGTCAACGCTCATCTACGCCGCATGCTGGACTTGAGGGACCAAGGTCGAACTTCCGCTACCAATAGGGAACTGCTCTGTGCCACTGCCGATGTCGCCCAACTGGCAGCTTGGCTTGCGATCGATGGGCAGGAGTACACAACCGCCAAGCGTCACTGCCGACTGGCGCTCACGGTCGCCGAAGAGGCCAAGGATCACGGCATGCATGCCTATGTGCTCGGCGTGATGAGCTACATCTCGTTGCATGCCGGTCGCGGTCATGACGCACTGAAGCTTCTGAGCGCCGCAAGTGAGATGGCCACACATGCCGTGCCGCCGGCGGTCCGCTCGTGGATCGCGGAGGCGAGGGGTGAAGCCCTCGCTCTGGCAGGTGACCAGCGCGCCGGACTCTCGTCTCTGCACGCGGCCGAGGTCGCGTTCGACAAGGTGACCGAATCGACTGCGCCGCCCTGGCTGGCCTTCTACAACAGCCCTGTCCACGCGGCTCGCCTGAAAGGAAGATGTCTCGTTCGGTTGGGGCACGCGAATGCGGCTATCGAGGTGCTGAACGACAGCCTTCGTCAACTACCCCCTACGTATGTGCGGGAACGAGGAGGCACACTGATCGATCTGGCGAACGCTCTGGCCCAGGCCGGGGAAATCGACGAGGCATGCCGCATCGCGGCGCAAGCAGACGAACTCTCGCGGGCAACCTCGTCACAACGGAACCTACGCCGACTGCGGGAACTCCTGGTAGTGCTAGTGCCATGGAACCGATCCGCCTGCGTACAGGAGCTCGCCAGCAGGCTTCTACTCAGTTGAAATCGGCGCCCACGGTGCAGCGCCTTCTATGAACCGCCGCATATGGTGGGCGCTCGTCCTTCTTTCTGCTCTATGGGGCGCGGCATACCCGCTCATCGAGATCGCCCTTCAGGGGCTATCGCCCGTGCATGTGGTCCTCGGGCGGGTGGCCACCGCAGCGGTGATGCTCACCCCACTGGCCCTTCGCTACGGGGCGCTGCAACCGCTTCTTCGTCATCCCCGCGCGGTGATCGAGACCGCCCTGATGCAATCGACGGCTCCGCTGCTGCTGCTCACCGTTGGGCAGCAGTACGTTCCGTCGGGGCTTGCCAGCATTCTCGTAGGAGCGCAACCGCTGTTCGTCGCCCTGCTCGCGGTGCGTTTCGCGCCTGGGGAGCGACCACGGGGGTGGCCCGGCATTCTCGGGCTCGTTCTGGGCTTCCTTGGACTGATCCTTCTCTTCGGGTTCGATCTACGCGGCGGGCCGGAGGAACTACTCGGCGGCGTACTGCTTGTGGGGGCCGCCGTCTGCTATGCCGCCGGCGGGCTGATGATCCACCGTCGCCACGCCGACGCTGAACCGCTTGGCGTCGCCACGTGCTCCATGCTGGTAACCACCTGTGCTCTGCTCATTCCTGGTGTTCTTTCACTGCCCAGCAGCGTTCCGGACCTGTCGGTCCTCGGCGTCCTGATGGTTCTTGGGGTCGTCTGCACCGGTGGAACGCTGGTCTTGTTCTACACCTTGGTGAGCAGAGCAGGACCGGCACGGGCCGCGCTTGCCTTCTACCTATCGCCCGCGTTCGCCGTCCTCTTCGGTGTTACTCTGCTGCACGAGCGGCTGACCGCGGTGACCGCCTTAGGCTTGGTGGCCATCGTGGCGGGAGCTGCCCTTGCGGGTAGATCGGAGAAGACGGCGGCCTTGTGAATTGACACGAGGCCGAGCCCACCGCGCTTCGCTCTGAGCGAGCCTATGTACCCGGATGGGACAGGCCGAGCCGTTTGACGATTTCTGCGATTCCGGTTTCCGGCTCAGCGAAGTGTACGACGGCCATACCGAGGTCGTGGGCGGGGGCCAGATAGGCGGCGGTGTCGTCGGCGAAGATGCACTCGGGGGGATTGACGCCCAGGCGATCGGCGGCGAGCTGGTAGATGGCCGTGTCGGGTTTGCTGATGCCGACCTGGTCGGAGATGACAACGGTGTCGAAGTGGCGCTCCAGGTCGTAGGCATCGTAGACGTTGTAGTCGCCGCTACCCCAGGAGTTGGACAGCACGCCGGTGCGGAAGCCCTGATGCCGGGCTCGGGCGACCAGGTCCAGGACGGGCTGGCAGGGCTTCAGGTGGGCCCCGATACGGGCGATGATGCCGCGGCCAGGGATACCGAGCGCGCCGCCCAAGGTCTCCTCGAACTCGTGCTGGGTGATCCGTCCTCGCTCGGCATCGACCAAGCGGGCGCGGACCTCCGGACGAGTCGCCAGGACATACTCGATGGCGTTGGCCGCCAGGCCCTGACTCGCGCAGAAGGTACGGATCGCGGCGTAGAAGTCGGTGGTGATGACACCGCCGAAGTCCAGCAGGAGCGCGCGTGGCCTCATCGCATGCCTTTCACGTAGTGAAGGTGTTCGCCCAGCCGGCGTCCGGCCGCCGAGGGAGTCTGTCGCATGTGCTGGTGCAGCCGGTCCACTCGCTGAAGGCTGGCGGTGTGGCCGGTCTGCTCGATGATGTCCAAGGCCTTGATCGCGTGATCGGCCGCGTCCTCCATGCTCGCGGTGGCGGCGAGGGCCTCGGCCAGGTCGATGTGGGCGGTGCAGCGGTGTCGTTTCAATGACGGATCCAAGCAGGCCAGGGACTGGGCCAGGATGGCTTGGGCGTCCTGGTACCTGCCCAGGCGCATCAGGTCTCCTCCACGGTAGGCCAGGAGCTTGTCGCCGCCGAAGGATCCGATGCCGATCCACCGCCGGTCCGGCGCCGCATGTGTCAGGTGGATCTCCGCTTGGGCGAGGCGGCGTTGGCATTCCTGTTCCTGGCCGAGGGAGGCGTGCATCTCGGAGGTCACGGCCAGCAGCCAGGCGTGAGTGCGTGGATGGATTCCGCGGCGGGCCGTATCCAGGGCCGCGTCGGCGAATCCGAGACCGGCGTGCGCGTCCTTGTTTCCATAGGCGGCCAGGAACGCGCGCCCGCCGAGGGTGAAGGCCATCAACTCGGCGTCATTGACCTGCTGGGCGGCGCGCATCGCAATCGTGATGTAGGGCTTGGCCGCCAGAGGGTCGTCGAGATCCAATCCGAGCACGGTGGCCAGGAGCGTACCCATCTGGCCGATCAACGACACCACCCGGTCGCACTGTGCGCCCGCCTCAGCGGCGAATTCGGTGAGCAGGTTCAGAGTTCCGTGGGCTGGTGCCAGGAGGCAATGGGCGCTGGCCGAGCGGTAGGACTGCCGAAATCCCGACACGATCTGTTCCAGACCGTGGACGGTGTCGGCGTCCAGCCGCACGCTCTTCCCTTTGACCGCCGACAGCCGTTCCGTAAGGCCCTCTTCGATGCCGGGCCGGAGATGGTGCAGGACACTTGTCACCGTTGCCGAGGACTGCACCAGGAACCAGCGCCGCCGCTCAAGATCGCAGATGTCCCAGCCGGTGGGGTCGATCAGCAGGTGCTGGAGCGTCATCGGCGGCTGCGAGCCGTGGCCGCGTTTTTCGGCCTGGTCGGACTCCACACCGATGAGGTAGCTCAGCTCCACTCGCAGAACCGTGGCGATCGTCCGCAGCAGGGCGAGACTGTCCACCCGCATCACCCCGGTCTCCACCTTGGAGACCCAGCTTTCGGAGCGGCCGATCAGGGACCCGAACTCCAGTTGCGACAACCCTCTGCGGCGGCGGCTTTCCATGATGCGTTGCGCGATCAACCGATCATGCTCGTCCACGACCACCATGTGCCCCACTCGCTGGTCTGATGTCGCGGCCAAGTCTCCATCTCACGCGACGCAATCGCAAGATGACCTTACGTTATCGGCGAGCTTCTGGAGCTCTGCCCTACCCGAACCGGTGTCGGCCGGTCAGACCGGAGTTCAGCGGATTCACCACCGTGCTGGGCCGGAGCGGGGCTCCTACCTCGTAGCGGCACTGACGATCAGGTACCGGTCCCCTTCGTACCGTCCCCATGCATCCAGCGAAAGGGAAGGCATGGAGATACGGACCGGCGCGACGAACGCTCCGATCGTCGCCGCAACGATGGAAGTACCCCCGCACGGCGACGGCCGCCAGATCCGGAGACGCTTGGGCTGGCCCGGCCAGCCCGGGATGGGCGAGGTAGCCGCCGAGGTACGCCGCTACCTGGCCACCCTTCGAGCGAAGCAAGTGACGCTGCCTGACGATCTGCGCATGGTCAATGGCCCCGATGGGCTCGAAATGCGGCATCGACGAGTGGACGGGACGGCGTTGACCGAGCTTCCCGGACCCCAGGCCGCTGAGTTCGTCACAGCGGTTCGCCGTGTTGGCGATTGGGTGAACCGGCTGCACGACAGTGAAGCCCGGCTCGATCCCAGCCTGGCCGGCTTCGTGCTCGATCGCGGCGCGAACCTTACCTACGTCAAGGTCGTACCCCCGCTGCTGACCACCCGCCGCCCTGTGGAGACGACCCCCTGGCGGCAGATCCTCGGCGCGCTGCGCTACGACCGCAACGTCACCTTGTGCGCGATGGCCGGGTACGCGGCCCGGCACCTGCTTCGGACCCTGGAACCCGGCGAACCATTGACCGGCCACGGAGCCGCAGTGATCGCACTGTGCCCTGGCCATCCCCGTCCCAGTACACGCCCGGCCATGTGGTTCCACGCCCGCACCCGCGCGGCCGAGTTGGCCCTGACCGGCCGTATCGCCGTCCAGCAGGCAATGGCGGTGTACGCCGCTACCTCCATGCTCGTGCTTCGCGGGGTACCGCCCTCCGATCAGAGGGCCCACATCGAGGTCGCGCTCGCCGCGGCGGCTGCTCTGAGTCGCGACAGCTCCGGCAAAGCCCCGCGGATGTAACCGGAGAGCGCCGGACCACATGCCACCCCCGCCTGCCGGTCCACCAGGGGCGACCAAGCCATTTCTCTTTTCGGAGGTCATCTATGTTCATCCGCGCGGCCATCGTCGCCGTCTCTATCGCATGTGTCCTCATGCCGGCGGCCCCAGCCTCGGCCTCGGCCGAACGCCGGGTATGGGAGAGCGCCAACCGGCGGGGAAGCGTCACCGTCAACTCGGGACGCGACGTCGTCACCGTATGCGACTTCCAGGCCGATGACACCTACGTCGAGGCTGAGTACGCCACCAGCTTCCTGGCCATCCACAAGGTGGCCGACAGCAACGGTGCCCTCGCGGGCTGCGCCGTAGATCGAGTCATTCTGGGACGCGTCGATGTCTTCAAGCTCTGCTATGGCAAGCGTCACGTCTGGAGACAGTGCGATCAATCCATCTGGCTCAAGCACAGGAAATGATCTCGGCGTATGAGCGAGAGGCATTGCTCATAGCGAGGCCTGATGACCCATATTCGAACAGGAGGCTACTCTGGTGCGGGGAAGAGGCTTTGGCCTACAAGTGAATCAGCGGCTGCTTCCCCGGTCGCTGCGGTTGGTGCAACTTTCGACCGTGCTTCCGCTGGCTGCCGCCGCCTCGCTGGCTCCTCCTGTATCGGCCAATGCGGTACGTACTGACTGTCCAGAAGGTCTGACTCCACTAGCCGATCAGTACTGGGATATGCAGAAGCTCTGCGACAATCTGGCCCGGGACGCACTGAACGGCAAGTCGGACAATGTGGCCAACCGCTTCGAGGAGGCACAGCGATTTCCGGAACCCCATGTCGGCTCACCGCCTGTCGCGAAGGTACCGATCCCCCCGCAACCAAAATCTCGCCCCGACAGAGACGGGGTGGCCAGGCGACATCCACGTCCCAATCAGGAGGCGCCTGCGATCGATAGGCGGAATGAAAATGTTCGGCGCAGCCAGCCCATTGTGGTTGACTCGCCCCAGCCATGGACTGGAGGTGTAGGAAAGAAGACACACCGGGCGCAGGGGCAGAAAAAAGCAGAACACGACAGGTCGCAGGTGAAGAGGACACGGCCGGCCAAGCGAACAGCTCCAACACGCCCTCCCACGACTGAGCCCGTACCCGCACATCCATCGCCGACGCTCTCGCCCGCGACATCGAACAAAAAGAAGATGGGCCGCGCAGATCCGGTGGATCGACAGTCGGTTGGCGTCAATGTCGGCTCGGCCCTGTTGTTCGGGGTAATGGTGATGTTCGGTAGCGCGCTGCTGGCTCGCCGCCTTCGCAGTGCGTCACATTCACGCTCTGTCTCCTTGAGTCCTTCGGAGGCCGGTGCGGTGGCGGTGCAGCGCTCTCCCGTGGATCTGACGCCCACCTACTCCGAGGCCGACCTCGAGGGCGCGTCTCCCAGTCCACCGGTGCATCAGGACGCGACCCCCACGCCCGACATTGTGGCGGATCCCCCAGAGGAAGCCGCCCAAAACGCATCCGCGCCTTCCAGGGGCTCCTCGAAGGCGAAGGTTCAGGTGCTGGGTCCGTTGCGGGTGGTCGTGGGGGCCGAGGAGGTGTCCTTCCGGCGTACGGAGGGACGGGACCTGTTCGCGTTGCTGGCCACCTCGCGGGATGGAGAGTCCCCCGAGACGGTGATCGACCGACTGTGGCCTGATGAAGGAGAGCGGGGCATACGCAGGTTGGAGTCGGCGATCAGGGATATCAATGCATCGATGCGGCAGGCCACAGGCCTTGCCGCCGAGGTCAAGTTCGTGCTGAAGACTGGGCAGCGGCGGCGCTTGGCACCGGTCTACTTCGATGTTGACTGGTGGCGCTTCGAGGATAGCTATGTCAAGTCGAATACCGCGGAGAACGAGGCTGATCGGCTGAGTGCCCTTCGGCAGATGGTGACCTTGTACCAAGGGCCACTTCTCACCGACCGAGATGATTTGTGGTGCCTTCCGCTGCGCCAGGCCGCCGCCGACCAAGCTGTGAATGCTGCCCTGCGCTTGGCTGATTTGGAGTCGAGGAATGATCCGTACAGGGCTTTGGATGTACTGACGTTGGCCGTTGATCGGATCGATCCCTACAACGAGCTGTTGTGGTGTCAGATGATGACAATTCAGAGCGAGGCGGGCCGGTTGCCCGCGGTCCGGCGGACCTTCCAGCAGATGTCTGAACGGTTGGCAGAGATCGATGCTCAGCCAAGTCGGCAAGTTCGACAGACGTATCAGCGGCTCCTCGGATAGCCGAGCGCAACGCAGGTCAAGGCTTCGGCCGCCATCGTGTCACTGACCTCGCCCGGCATGGACGATCCCCCTGTCCCCCCGGACTTGACACGACATAGGCAGTGGCACGTTAATGTCTGGGCACCGACCCGCCGCACGTGATGCAGCGGCGGGGGCGCCTGGCGATACAGGATGAAGCGGCCTCCGACCGAGAGGCGTCTGTGGCGTTCGCCGAGCGCTACCACAGGGAACCGTTCGTTCGGTGCTGCGCTCAGCGTTGTCTTTTATGTGTGCGACCGGTGTAGCCGCTTAGATCGCCTCACCGTTCACGGCCGGTACCCGCAGGTCAAGCTGTGCGCGGACGATGCGTTGCGCCGCCCGACTCGCCTATGGGCGACCCCCGAATAAGTGCTCGCCCGTCCACGATGTCCCTCGCTTCTATCATGAAGGCAATCACCGTGCGTCTCCTCTGGAGACCACCAGCCTCCCTCTTCCCGCTTACGGGCCCCATCCTTGCACGGCCGGATAAGGCCGGCCCGATGTGATGCCGAGGCGCCCCGACGATGGGCGCTGACCACATCGCTGTGACGATATGCCGCATTTGAGCCCACGGAAACGTATTGGTTCGATCGGGTTCGTAGGTATTGGACACGACAATCTCAGTAGCAGGTGATATGCGATGGTAGCGGCGGACTTGTGGCCCTACCAGTAAGGTCATTCCGAACGAGCATCGTTTCCGGCGACTCTTTTCCTAATTCCGAAGATGAGGCGCAGCCACTGCGGCTGACGAGTTCAGCTCAACTGCTCCGCCTCATGTAGGCACGGCAGTTCAGTTGAGTTCAGTTAGGCAAGCCTCTCCAGCCGTCGCGGTGACTAAAAACATTTCGCGATCGCTTGCAATGCCTATGCGAGCCGAGCGATAGTCGAGCTCCACCAATCACGAACCGGCCACTATAAAACCGGTTCGGAATCGGAAAGGAGCCTTACCAAATGAACAGCCGAGTCACCGAATCCAATGCAACGGACGCCCACTACATCGCGACCGACACCGCCACCGTCAGTGCCCCTGACGTGGCCCCTACACCGTCAGTCGCCGGTGACGCCGACGCCGCCCGCACGGACCGCCATGGGGCCGTGTGGGCGGCGCTGCTGGCCAACCCCGGGGGGTCGGCAACCGCTGTCGGGGCCGAGGCGGGAATCAGCCGGGTCAGCGCTAGCAAGATCCTCAACGAGCTGGAGGCCGAGGGCCGGGTTACCCGTACGGCGGGCGGACACGACGGGCGGGGCCGTACCCCTGACCGTTGGTTCCCTGTGGTGTCCGACGCCGACAACGGCGCGGCGGACGGGTCCGGATCGGACAGCGTGAGTGATGCCCCGGTCGGATCGCCCGCTACCGGCGGGGTCGCGGCCCCGGACACCCCCAACCCCGACGCCGACGGTGCCGCAACGGTCGGCGCATTCGCCACGACGGCCGATGTGGCCCCGGTTGATCTTCCCGACGACAACGCGCCCGACACCGTCACCGGGGACTCGGCCGCCTCGGAGTTCGTCAGTATCGATGATTTCGACGCCTCACCGGCGGGCGAGGAGATCTTGGTGGGCGTCCCGGGGGCTGAGTCCGACAGCACCCCTGACTTCAGCCCGGCCTCTGTCCCCGCGTCCGCCGTCACCGACCCCACCGGCGAGGCTGACGAGGAGGAGACGGCGGCGGAATCCCCTCAGGTCGTGGACCCGGCGTGGACGCGTGCGCGGGCCGAGCTACTGGAGTTGGCCGACCTGCTCACCGGCGCGGTCGCCGAGATGGACGGTGATGGCGACCGGGTGATGGCGTTGGGCCGGTTGGAGATGTTCATCGCCAAGTCCGCACAGGCGCACCGGAACGCCCGCGCGGTCCTGACCGGCGTCGCGACCGGCCGCCCCGGTCCGACCAGGGGAACGGACAGCCGGTCCGGAGGCGCGACCGGCACAGCGGCGGTCCGGCCGGGGGCGCTACGGGATCGTGTGCTGGCCCACCTGACCGAGTACCCGGGTAAGGACTTCACGCCGTACGAGGTCGGCCGGGTGCTCGACAGCTCATCGGGCGCGGTGGCCAACGCGCTCGACCGGCTCGTCAGCCTGGGACAGGCCGAGCTGACCTGCGAACGGCCCCGCCGATTCACCGTCGCCGCCGGTCAGGGTGCCTGAGACGGGCCGGGGGCGGGCTGGCCTATAGCCCGCCCCCCGGGCCCGCTAGGACCTTACCCGGCACCATGCGCCGCCGGGCCCCTACGGCCACTCACATCCCGCGTAGGGGCGGGGTCTGACCGCCCGTCCATCCCATTCATCTCATTAGGAAGAGGTCTGTCATGGCTCACGAACTCGAAGTATTCGCTGACGGTTCCGCCGCGTTCGCCGCCGCCGGTAAGCCCGGCTGGCACCGGCTCGGCTACACCGCCCCCGGCCCGATGACCGCCGAGGAACTGCTCACCCACGCTCAGCTCGCCCGCTGGAACGTCCGTAAGGTCCCCGTCGGTCAGGTCACCGACCCGGACACCGGCCAGACGGTCACGGCCGAGGAGGACTTCCTGATCGTGCGTACTAACCCGCACACCGGCGCGCCGGAACGGCTCGGCATGGTCGGCAAGGACTACAAGATCGTTCACAACGAGGAGGTCGCCGAGTTCCTTCAGACCCTCGTGGACGAGTCCGGCGCGGTCTTCGACACCGGCGGTTCGCTGAACGGCGGACGCCGGGTGTTCGTCACCATGCGCCTGCCCGAACCGCTCATGGTCGGCGGCTTCGACCAGGTCGATCTCTACCTCGCGGCGTTCTCCCGGCATGACGGATGGGGCGCTTTCACCACCGTCGCCACCCCCGTCCGCGTCGTGTGCGCCAACACCGAACGCGCCGCGTTGCGCAACCACGCCGCCATGTTCAAAGTACGCCACACGGGCCACATCGCCGGACGCATCGCGGAGGCTCGCGATGCGCTACGGCTGACATGGCGGCACGGTGAGGCGTTCGCCGCCGAGGCCGAGAAACTGCTGGCCACACCGATGGACGTCAAGGAGTTTCGCCAGTTCGCCGCCGCGTTGCACCCACTCGGCCCGGACGCCAAAGACCTGACCCGGCGCAACCACGAACTGGCGATGCGGGAACTGGAGTGGCTCTTCACCTCCGCCCCGACCAACGAACCGATCCGGGGCACCCGGTGGGCCGCGTACAACGCGGTGACCGAACGGCTGGACCACCGCAGCCCGGTGATCGGACGGCGCGAGGCCGCGATCGTCCGCGCCGAGCGCGCGCTGCTGGACGACCACGCCAACAGCAAGATCAAAAGCCGCGCCTTCCACCTGCTCGCCGCCTGACCACGGTACGCCCGGCTCACCACTCCCGGGCGTACCGCTCATCCCCACCTCACCCCTGAAAGGAGAGAAAGCATGGGCTACTTCGAGTTCCGCGCCATCGATCACCACATCAAGGCGTGTATCGAGTGGACGAACGCGGTCGCGCGCCTCACCTACCTCGCCGACCAAGGCCAGGACTTCACCGCCGAGGAGATCTCCCGCGCCGCCGTCGCCCAGTACGTCTGTGGCTGGTGGCAATCGGTGATGGATCAGATCAACACCGGTGGGGCCACACCGGCGTACGCGATCACGCGTAGCCGGGTCCGAGCTGAGCGCCAACTGATCGGACAGGAACCGGCATGTCACGGTGAGCTGTTCCTTCAGGCCATGGCGCAGGCCCGTCGCCAGGCCGCCCAGCGGTTCCTCGCCGTCACGCAGACGCTCGCCGACGCCTTCCCCGCCCCCGAGAGGAGCCGATGATGATCTTGCCATGCGCACAGCCCTGCACTCTGGACCTTCACCTGCGGCAGGTGATCGAGTCGGTCACGCGGGCGCACGCGGCGGCAGCCGCCGAGCTGACCTACCGCATCGACGAAGGCCACCGGCTCTCGTCCACGTGCCTGTACAACACCGCCTACGGGCGGGATCTGCGTACCTGGTGGGGCACGGTGGTCAAGCAGATCGACGAGAACGAGATCACCGCAGATCATGCACTGCGCCGAGTGCGGGCCTGGGTCCGCCAGTACCTCACCACCGAGCCCGCCTCCAGCGCGCCCGGGACCCTGTTCGATCACGCCATCGCCCACGTCTCCCGGGCGGCGGCACGGGAGTTCCTCACCATCAGCGAAGAACTCCTCACCTTGCACGCCTTCTCCCAGGAGGAGGCCCAGTGAGCGTCTCGGCCCGTGAGGGTTCGGAGATCGAGGTGTTCCATCTGCTGGCGTGGCGCTGGAACATCACGGCGGCCAAAGGCTTCGCGGCGGGTCGTACCCCGAACGGCGCACTGGCACCGGCCGGATGGGCGGGCCTGTTGTCCCTAATCACGATCGACCCTGACCACGCTGGCAATGTAGACCTGTCAGAACCGGTGATCGCGGTCCCGGTGCCCGACGCGGGCGGCCCGCTCGTCATCGACGGCTGGCACCGGATCTACAAGGCCCTGACCACGGGAACGGTCCGGCTGCCCGCCATCCTCCTCACCGCAGAGGAGGAGCGGATCTGTCGGATCCATGGCGGCGAGAAGGGATACGGCTGGCGGTAACCGCGCCCCGGTGGCGCAGGTGGAGTGCCCCGGTTCGCGCACCTCGTGTGCGCAGCCGGGGCGCACCTCCTGCATCACCGGGTCACTCCCGAACAATGGGCCTACCGGTCAGCGGCCGGCCTTCAACTCGGGGGAAGCAGATTCCGGTCAACGCCCTCCGCGGCGAGGCGTTCATCGAGCTGGCGGCGCAACTCCTTCAGCTTGACAAGGCCATTCGGGGTTTGGACCTGCCAGAAGTCCCATCCGTTCACACTGGTACCTGTGACCGCGCAGGCGGCGGTAGTCGGTTTCAGATGAGGCTGCTGGCCATAGCGAATCCAACCGTCCGCACCCAGTACCGCCTCAGCCGGGTAAGAAGGCGACGACGAGATTAGTCTGGCGCCCGGCTGGATCAGCCCCGCCGCGACGAGGTCGGCCAGAGTGGTCGCACTTCTCATCCTGCGGCCACCTGGCCGAGATCTACTGCGCTCCGCTGTCGCTGGTCTGCTCGTGGGGCCCGTCGCGACGCCGTGGCCGATCAGGCGCAGGGCGCAGAGGACCGGCGGAACGTAGGACAGCATGTTCCTTTGGTCGTCGATGGAGATGCTGAGATCGCGAGGTCGGTTACCGTTATGGAGATCGACCTGCGGAGAATCATGAAGGATGTCATAGAGCTTTCCTTCTAGCCAACCGGTTTCGCCGCTGTGCAGGCTTGCTCCTCCTTCTCGGCGAACGAGCAGGGCCCGATACCAATGGCCGCGAGTGCGAAGTTGTTGCCGAACTCGTGTGCGCAGTCCCGGGAGGGAGGATTTGCCCACGTAGGCACCCCAGCGCCCTTGGGAATCTGGTCGATCCAGAAGCAGGTACGCCCCTGGTACATCCCAGGTGACATCGAGCCGGGAGAGATGGGCGCGTTCGGCAATAGCCATACCCACGACAGAGTGTCCGATGCTGATCTCCAATGGAGCATTAAGGTCCGCCGGGATCAGTGTCGTCAGTATCGTTTGTGTGGGTATGTGCCCTTCCATCTCATGTCTCCCCAGGTCGTGAATCCAGTCCAGATCTTCTGGAGAGTAGCGGATCAATAGCTAACTGTGACGACCGCTTTGCTGAGGCAGGACCACAGTGGAGCCGTGCGACGCGGTCGCCCGTGAGCGGGCCCGCTGGCGGGCGCTGCGCGTCGCCGTAGTGATCGCTGTCCTGTACGCCTCGGGGATACGCCGCGCCGACGCCGCGCAGGCCGGACTCGATAAGGGCTCCTCCCGCGCACGACCTCCACCGTCCGTTCATCGGCGTACGGCAGGGCGAGCGGTGGACCGGACAGGAGGCCGCCCGGGAGGTTCGCCCCAAACCTTCGAGCAGAGCCGGGCTGGAGGGGGCCAGGGCCCGAGGGCTAGCAAAGGTAAAATCCCAGCTCAGACAGCGTTTTCGGGTTTCCGGGTGTGCCCAGTTGGGTATACTGTAGTTAGAAACAAGGCGGGACGCACACCCGCCGCCCAACACACGAAGGAGTCCCCATGAAGGCCACCAAGGCCGCCCCGGCCGTCCGGACCATGCACTACCTCCCCAGCGTCACCATCCGCCTGACCGGCGCGGCCGAGAACCGCGTCGTCCCCCGCCGCGACCGGGACCGCGCCCAGGTCGATGTCTACATCCCCGGGGCCATCGTGATCCTCTGGGACGAGCGGGCCGCCTGGACCATGCTGACCGCCTGGCGCAACGCCGCCGGGATCGCCGAGCGAACCTTTGGTGCGCGCTCCGCCGCAGGCTACGAGGTGGCCAACCGGCACACCAGCCACATCACGATCGGCCTGCAGGGCAAGCAGTCGGTGGAGGTGTTCGCCCGCAACTACCTCCACTCCCGCAGCGGCTGCGGGGAGCTGGCCGTGGTCGTCGGGCCGCTGACCATCGTGGCCGACGACCGGGAGGCATACGACCAGCAGGTGGCCACCACGTGGCGGGTGGCCGCCGCCACCGCGAACGCGGTGTTCGACCGGAAGGGCCGCGCGCGCCGTACCGAGTAGTTACCCAGCGCCCCGGGGACGGCCCGCACGGGCCGCCCCGGGGTTATCCACAGAACAACGCTCCGTTCAGCGCGGGCCGGGCGGATCGGCCATCCTGGCGGAAGCACCAGCGCGACCACTCACGATCAACAAGGAGCATCATGTTCGAGATCCGCGACCCGGCCGGGCAGGCCCTCGGCAGTGAGGACACGCTGGCCCTCGCCGAGGCCCGGCTTGACGAGTTGACCCGCGACCGGCCCGGACAACCGCGCCAGACGGGCACTTGGACCATTACCGACACCACGACCGGCGTTGTGGCCGCCGAGCTGACCCGCTACCCCGGGCCGCCGCAGCCGTACCGGTCCGTCCTGGCCACGCTGGCCGACAGCGCGCCCCCGCCGGAGGATGGAAGGTAAGTGGCGGCCGGTGATACGGGCAACGCCCGCTCGCACACACCGGCCGCCGATTGGTCCCACCCACGAAGGAAGGAACACCTCTAGCTTATCGACCGGCCCTGACCAGGCTGGAGGATGGTGGACATGACCAGGGACGACGACGAGGACAGCGGCATGATCACCCTCGCCGAGTGGGCGAAGGAGATCGGTCGCACGCCCGAGCACATCGCCATCCGCTGGCGGCCGGCACGAGACTTCCCGCGCCCGGTCGGCCGCCGGCGGCGGCCGACCGGGCGCGGACCCGGCGAGGCGGTGTACGACCGCCGCGCCCTGGAGACCTGGCTCGCCGCATGGGAGAAGGCCCGCGCCCGCCCCCGCCGTCGCTATGAGGTCCCTGGCGATCCGGACGAGATGCGCACCCTGAATGCGATCGCCCGGCTGCTCGGCATCGCCGGCAAGAGCATCAGCCAGTACCGGCAAACGTTCGACGCGCACGCCGCCCGCCGCGAACACGGAGCACGCACCCTCTACCGCACGGGCGACGTCGTGAACCTGCTGAACGACCGGCCGGGAGCCGGGGTGGCCAGCGCCACCGAGAGCGACGCTCGCCGTGGGCGCGACCTCACCGACCAAGAGGCCGCGCGCCTGCAGGCCGCCGCCACCCCGGGAGAGTGGGCGGAAATCGCGCGGGACCTGCTCGCGGACGGGGCGAGCCGCCCGAGCATCGGCCGCGCGGTCGGCCTCACCGGCAACGCCGTCGAACAGCGGCTACGAGACCATGATCACATGTGACCGGGGGTGGTCCTCAGGAGGAACACGTACCGGTCAATACGCATGATCGGCGTTGGGTACCGATCCATGATCTCCCGCACGCCTGCCTCCAACTCGGCGGCGGTGGCGGATGAGACGGTAGCGACGTGATGTCTTGGTTTCTCTCCCTAGCGCCACTGGGAAGGAGACATCCCCTCATGCATCGGAATGAGAGCATCGTGTTCGCCACGATCGGCCCCGGCCGCCGCCTAGTGCGGCGTGGAATGGCACCGGCCCCCTGAGCTGATCGTCTGGGAAGGGTTGTGGTCCGTGAAACGCTTCTTAGTGCCTCCGACATCGATATGGAGCAGCTCCGCAGTGGTCGTTACCGTGCGGCCCTGCGGGCCATCGGGCGTGTGAAGCCGACCAGGTCCGGCCATTGGTAGGACGCGATCTTGACGACGTCTCTGCTGTTCGGTGCGTGGATCATCTGTCTGTTGCCGATGACGAGGCCGACGTGCTGGGGTTCGCCGCGGTACATCCGGAAGAACACCAGGTCGCCCGGCTTTTCCTGACCTCGTGGGACGGGAGGGCCGTAGCGCCACTGGTCAGCCGCTACTCGCGGGATGTTGAGTCCGGCCGCCTGGTAGGCCCGCATGGTGAGCCCGGAGCAGTCGAAGGCGGCTGGCCCTTCGGCTCCCCAGACGTAGGGCTTGCCGAGCTGTGCGTGTGCGTATGCGAGAACAGCGGAGACGCCTTCCCCTCCGACGGGTACGACGCAGAAGCCGGCGACGGCATCGACGAGGCGCTGGGAAAGCGGCTCCCATTTCGTGTAGGCGTCGGGGAAGGCGGACCGTTGTACGGCCTGGGCGGCGTGGGCGAGTGGAAGTCGCTCCCAGCGAGGAATTTTGACTAGGCGGTCGTAGAACTGGCTGGTCGCGTATGCGGGGTCGAGGATCTGCTCGGGACTTCCCCATCCTTGCGAGGGGCGCTGCTGAAACAGGCCCAATGAGTCGAGGTGGCCGTGAGAGGCGTTGCGGAGGTGGGACTCCTGCAAGGCTGTGGCGACCGCGATCACGGCCGCCCGTGTCGGCAGGCCTCGGTGCAGCGCGGCCTGGATGATGAGTGTGGCGTTACGCTTCTGCTCCTCGTCGAGGGTTCCGACGGGTTGTTGTGAGCTGTCCGGTCCGGGCGTTGCCAGGCAGCCGGGGCCGCCGGAGCTGGTGAGGACACTTCCGGCCGCCGCGATGAACAGCCCGATGAGCAGAAAGAAAGCGGCACCGGCCGCGGCGTACTTCACTCCTTGTCGGCTCCGGCCGGAGAGTCGGTGGCGCGGCCGAGGTGGGGCCAGGCATCGCCGAGTTCCGCCAGGCGTAGTCGTGGGCCTTCGGAGCCGACCGCCAGCCATACCGGTCCGGCTGGGCCGTCTCCGATCGTGGTGTGGACGGCGGTGGCCACGGGGACCTCTGCGCTGGTCAGCCGCTGGCGCAGGTTGGTCTCCCGGGCTCGGCTGGGCAGCCAGAGCAGCACTGGAGTAGAGATGCCGGTGGCTTCGGCGAGGTTGGCGTAGTCGGCGAGTTTGGCGATGACCTTGGTGAGGGTTTCGCTGCCGGTGTCGTGTTCGAGGAAGAAGTCGAGCTGGCGCCCGTTCTCGCTCCATCGGCCGAAGGCGTCGGGGCGGGCGAGGTCGCCCCAGAGCTGCGCGCAGCGGCGTTCGGACCACCATGCGCCCACCTCGGCCTGTCGAGTGGTACGGCGGGCGTGGTGGTGGAGGTCGGCGAAGAAGTCGTTGACGCCGATCTGGTGGCCGAGCCGCTTGGAGACGGAGATGGCCATGGCCCTGTCGGGGTGGTAGCCGAGCTGGGCGATGGTGGTGTCATCTTTGAGCGCCAGGACGGCGGCTCCCGCTCGGCCGAGGATCCAGTGGGAGGGGGCCGAGCCGCCGCCGTACGCGGTCCAGGGGCGAAAGCGGGTGATGGTGTGGAACGCGTGCAGGATGCCGAGGCGGCGTCGGGTCGGCTGGGGCAGGTTGAAGAAGATCTTTTGGATCTGGTGGGTGGTCAGGACTCGGTGTTGGTGCAGGTGGCTGAGGATCTCGTAGTCGCGCGGGGTCAGCCGGGCGGCCAGCTCGGCCAGTGCGGCGGCATCGAGGCGAGGCAGTCCGAGGGGCGTACGGGTCACCGGCATGTGATCTTCTCCCTGTTCGTTTGCTAGTGGTTGCGTGGGTCGGCGGACTCGCGTCGTCTGTTGCGTGGGGTCGGTTCGGGGCTGGCGGTTGAGAAGCGCTCGCGGGAGGCCTTGCGGATTTCTTCTTCACGGCCGCTTGTGATCGGTGGCAGTGGCCGGGTGCGTACGGTGCAGGGCGGGGTCTGCCGGCCGTCGATGATCAGCCGGATGGCGGCCTGGTAGGCGCCGAGGTGGGCCAGGTCGTGTGGGGTGATCAATGGAGCGGTGTGCGCCTTGAGGTCGTTGGCGTCCTTGGGGGAGGTGGTGAAGAAGATTTTGTTTCGGGCGTCGGCCGACAGGGCTTCGCGGAGGTCGGCGGGGAGCTGGTCAAGGTGCTGGTGGGCGAGTACGAGGGAGAGGCGGTAGCCGCGCGCCTCGGCCAGGACGTCGCTGATGTGGCCTGGGAGGTTGAGGAAGTTGTGGTGAAAGTCGGCCCAGAGCGCCCTGCCAGTGTTTCCACCGGTGGGTTTCTCCGGACCGCTTCCCGAACCGGACGTGCCCATTTCTGAGCATCCGGCTCTCCGCAAGTCCCGTTCGGGCATGGCGTTTCTCATCGGGTTGTCCCGCTGGTCCACGGATTGGGGATCGCCGCGCCCCGGTAGCGGTAGCGGGTCGTGCCCGCTGCACCGGGGTTGAACAAGGTCACCTCTCCGTCGCTGGGCCACCAGCCACCCCCGCAGTAGCGGCGGCGGAGTTCCTTCCAGTTGCTCTTGGGGTGCTTGCGGCGGATCCAGGCCCACACGTGCTCCCAGACGAAAGCACGCAGGTACTGGAAGGTCGCGAAGGACACCCCGGGCTGGAAGTAGGCGCACCAGCCCCGCAACATCCGATTCAGTGGGATGAGCAGGTCGGCCAGTGGTTGGTTCGTGGTCTGCCGGCACAAGGTCTTGACCTTGTCCTTGATGGAGGCCAGGGCCTTCTTCGAGGGATAGGTGTAGACGTAGTACCGGTCCTGGGTGCCCTTCTTGTGGTGGCGCTGGATGTGCCAGCCGAGGAAGTCCAGGCCTTCGTCGATGTGGGTGATCAGGGTCTTGTCCGGCGACAGGCGCAGGCCCATCGTCGCCAGGACCTTCTCCGCCTCCAGGCAGAGGGCCTCGGCGTCGTGCCGGGCGCCTGAGACCATCAGGCACCAGTCATCCGCGTACCGGACCAGCCGGAAGTTCGCAAGACCGTTGGCGCGGCGCTTGTCCCTCTCCCACCGGGTGTTGATCGGGCCGCCGGGGGCCTGGGCGAAGTGTTCGTCCAGAACCGACAAGGCCACGTTGCTCAACAGCGGCGACAAGATCGAACCCTGCGGGGTACCGGCGTCGGTCTTGCGCAGCATGCGTTCCTCATCGAGGATGCCCGCCTTCAAGAACGCCTTCACCAGAGCCAGGACGCGTTTGTCTCCGATTCGAACCCGCACCCGTCCCATGAGGGCGGGATGCGAGATCTCGTCGAAACATGCCTTGATGTCGCCCTCTATCACCCACCGAAACGTGCGGGAGGATAGGTAGCGCACCTCGGCCACCGCGTCGTGAGCCCGGCGATTCGGACGGAACCCGTAGGAACACGGAAGGAAATCCGCCTCGAAAATCGGCTCCAACACCAGCTTCAAGGAAGCCTGAACCACCCGATCCGTGATCGTGGCGATGCCCAGGCGGCGGAGCTTGCCGTTCGCCTTGGGAATCATCCGCTCCCGGACGGGTACCGGCTGGAAACCACGGTCCTTCAGGCAGGTCCGCAGCCGGTCGAGGTACTCCTCGACCCCGGTCCACCGCACGACCGATACCGCGGTGTGACCGTCCACTCCGGCGGTCTTGGCTCCCTTGTTGCCCCGCACCCGATCCCAGGCGACCAGAAGGAACGCCGGGTCGGTGACGAGATTGAACAGATCATCGAACCGTCGATGAGAATCTTGCTTTGCCCAGCGGTGCAGCTTGGTCTGGATCTCCAGTACCCGATCGCGAGCCCGGTAAAGGGCCAGCTCCGAATCGTCGGTATTCACCGGCGGCCTCCTGGCATTCCAGTGCTTCGGCTGCTGACTTGCTGGCCCCCTTCGCCATGTGCGCGGCTTTCCCGCGCTCGGACTACTACGGGGCCTCCGCCCCACCTCGTGGCCATCAGCCGACGACGTGCCTGCCCGCCCCGCACCTGGCGGGTGAGGGGGAAGGGCGGCCACGGGTGGTTCCCACGTTCACTGCGAGACCGGTTCGCGGAGGAGGTGCCCGACTCTGCCCCGGCAGCATCGCCAGTGGTACGCCGCAGGCTTTCCCACCGGCCTCCTGGTCGACGAATACAGTTCGACGTCGGAGTTGACCACACCGACGGCTGCCCGCCGGGGTCACGCACTGCAGACCAGCCCATATCCACCAGGTTTGAGCTGGCACATCGCTTACGGAGCCTCATACACCGGTTCCTCTCGTACACCTTTCCGCGTTGCTTGCCGGACCCGGCCCGTCTGGTGATGCCAGACCGTCCCGGCGTTGTCAGGACTGCTCCCGCCCTCCCCGGCGTCTCCCGGTTCGGGCTGTCCTCAGCTTCAGCAGCCAGCTGCGACTGGCCGCAGGTCGGGGTCTTTCACCCCGACCCGGTCTTGCAGCGCCTCGTGGCGCACCGTCTCATCGATGTAGAGGGCTGCGTCGGGGCGGGCGGATGCGGCGAGTACCGCCCGGCGGGTGGTGGCATGCCAGGTGTGGGCGAGCAGGATCGAGCCGAACAGCCGGGCGGCGTCATCGCCGAGGATGCCTTTGGGCAGGCGGGCGAGAATGAGACCGCCCTCGTCGAGAAGTTCGCCGATGGGGACGGTGGTGGTTGGGCTGGTGAGGGCGTGCCGGATGAAGGGCCGAAGCAGGACGGCGCGGAGCTTGTTCATGACCGGGCCGATCACGGTGGCCTGCCCGGCTGGGGTGAGAGCCTGGTAGGAGTCCCAGAAGCTGGCCAAAAGTTCGTCGCCCAGCCGGGCGGTGATCCGCGTGCGGTAGGCGGAGTCGGTGAGCAGCTTCGGTACGTCGGCCAGGGTGGCGCGCGGCCCGAGGACCTTGGTGAGGGTCAGGCACGTCGAGCGCAGGAGGTCGTCCACGCGTGGTCCCCAGGCTGTGGAAAAGCACCGGTGGAAGATGGTGACGATGGAATCGACGGCGAAGGCGGGGTTGGGACCGGCGAGGACGTTGATGACGGGTGGCGGGGCGGCGTCTTGCGGGTCGAAGACGACGGTTGAGCCGATCGCGCGGCTGGGCAGCCGGGCCAGTACGTCGGTGATCAGGTCGCCCTTCGGGTCGATCACCAGGGCGCCTCGGCTCGCTTCGGCGTCGGCGAGGACCATGTTGGCCAGTAGGGTGGATTTGCCGACGCCGGTGCCGCCGAGTACGTGGACGTGATGGCGGCCGTCCGGGACGGGCATGGCCACGGGCCGTCTGTGGCCGCTGTCGGCGTCGCCCAACACGCGGACGCGCTGGTCGGCCGGGCCGCTCGGTACGGCCGGCGACGGGGCGACGGGGCGCGCTCCGGCGCGGGTGACGCCCGGGGCGTCGATGTCCCAGGGCAGGTGGGCGAGCGCGGCCAGTTCGCCGACCGAGAGCAGATATCCGGAGCCGAGCTGCCGCGAACCCGGCCTGCTGGGGAAGAGCCGGGCGCGGCGCAGGTACTGGTGGCCGGAGGTGTACAAGGCGAAGACGCCGGCCAGGGTGTGTGCCCGGCCGCGCAACGGAGGCACCGCCTCGCCGGTGACCGTGTATCGGACGGCGACTTCGTAGCGGGGCTGGGCGGCTTTGGTGAGGATGGCGCGGACCTGGTCGGCGCGTTCGGGGAACATGCGGGCCAGTTGCCCGGCATGAGTGTGGCCGGACATGGGGGCGAGCTCGTCCAGGGCCTGTCCGAGAAGGCTGGCAGTTCTGGCTCCGCGCAGGGCGGCTGCCGCTCGGTGTGCGCGGCGTAGTCGTCTGCCGGTGGTGGGCCGGGCGAAAATCTGCACCAGGGCGTGCTCGCCGGGGCGCAGGCCGGTCATGGCGGCGAGCATCGAACGCACCGGGTCGTTGGGATGGTCGGTCTTGAGCGGGAAGTGCTCGGGGCGGCCGAGCAGGAGCCGTCCGCCTGCCGTGCGGGCTTTGGTGTTCAGCGGGGCGGTCGCCGGGTGGGTGATGATCGTCGTACCGGGCCAGGCCGCCTGGACGGCCTTCTCCACGGTGCCGGGCGGGACGGTGCCGGGCACCCAGAGCTGGATGCGGACACCTGACTCGTCGGCGATGTACTCCCAGACCAGATGCGGCTGACCGGTGAGCAGCCGTTTCCAGGCCGGGCGCAGGAGTCCCAGGAGGTGGCTCCACAGGACCAGCGCGCCGCTCGGGTCGGTCTGCGGGGGTGGGGTGATCTCGATGAGGCGTGAGCCGGGTTCGAGCCTGGTGTGTCGCAGGAGTGCCAGGCCGTGCCGTAGGAGGGCCAGCACGAACAGGACGCAGGTCACGGTCGCGCCGATGTGCCAGCCGTATTGGGCGAGCAGTTCTGGTAGCCGGGAGGGGAGGTCGCTCAGGGTGTCGAGTACTGCTTCGACGTCGCGATCGGTGAGGTCGCACAGGAGGCAGGGGCTCACAACGGGTCCCCTTCCTCGTCCTGCTGGTCGGTGGTGAAGGCGGGGGCTTGGCCGGGTTCGAGGCGGGCCAGTTCGGCGGGGTCGCTGGTGATCAGCTCGGTCTCTTCGGGGGAGGCGGTGGCGTAGAAGGCGGTACGGCTGGCGGGGCCGGCGATCAGGAGGGCCTCGCCGCGTTCGGCGGTGAGCAGGAACTGCCGTTCGCCGTCGGACAGGTCGAAGGCGTCGCCTACCGACTTGATGGCCTGGGGCGCCTGGCGCAGGAGGATCTGGCTGGCGGCGTTGGCCACGATGGCCTGACCGAGTTCGGTCGCGAGCAGGTCGGCGGCGTCCTGGGTGACGACGGCGAGCCCGGCCCAGTGCTTCCTGGCCGCCTTGGCCATCCGGAAGAGGAAGCGGGCGCCTTCGGGCTCGCGCATGAGGAGCCACGCTTCATCGACCACGACCAGGCGCTTGCGGCGGTCGCGGGGGTTGGCCACCCGCCGCCAGACGGCGTCCAGTGCCAGCAGTGTGCCGACCGGTTTGACCTCCTCCGGCAGGTCCCGTAGGGAGAAGACGATCAGGTGCCCGGCCAGGCTGGTGGTCGTGGGTCCGTCGAACAGGTGCCGGTAGGAGCCGGACACGTACGGGGCGAGCTGGCGGGCCAGCTCCTCGCCGCCCGGCTGGGCGTGCAGTGCGGTGACCAGGTCGGCGAGCAGCGGGGCGGGGCGTGTCCAGGTCGCCGGGTCGGTGGTGATCCCGGCGGCTGCGTAGGTGGCGAGGATGGCGGCGTCCAGTACGGCGCGGTCCTGGGGTGTGATGGGTGTGCCGAGCATGGTGGCGATGAGGGTCTGCAGGAAGAGCGCCCGGCGGGCGAGTACGTCGTCGGCCGGGCCGTGGCCGGTGGGCAGGTCGAGGGGGTTCCACCGCACGCCGGATGCGCCGAGGCGGAGGTAGGTGCCGCCGACGGCGCGGGCGAGACGGGCGTACTCGTCTTCGGGGTCGATGACGGCGATCTCGACGCCCTGGTACAGCAGGCGCAGTGTCTCCAGCTTGGTGAAGAAGCTCTTACCGGCACCGGAGCGGGCCAGGATGACGGAGTTGTGGTTGTCCTGGGCGAAGCGGTCCCACAGCACGACGCCGGAACCGGAGGCGCTCACGCCGTAGAGGACGGCGGTGTCTCCGACCGGTGTGGCGAGGTCCGGTGAGGTGAAAGGGAAGGCGGCGGCCAGCGCGGTGGTGTCGAAGCTGCGGCGAAGCCGGATGGCATCGGTGGCCAGCGGCAGGCTGGTGATCCAGCCTTGCAGGGCTCGGAAGGTGGTCGGCTGGGCGTCCAGGAGCAGGGAGGCGGCGAGCGCCTGGACGCGTTCGACCTCGGCCGTCAGTTTCTCGTCGGTGGCGGCGTGGACGGTGAGGTAGAGGCCGACCTTGAACAGGCGGCCGTGTCCCTGGGCGAGTCCAGCGGCCAGCTCGGTGGCGTCATCAGCGGCGGCCTCGGTACCGAAGTCCTGCAGGCGGCCGTGTTCGGCGTCGGAGCGGCTGGCCGATTCCAGGCGGGCGAGCTGACGGCGCAGCCGCATCGCGGCCACGGCCGGTGGGATCGGCTCGATGTGCAGGGACACGTCCAGGCGGCCGGGGTAGGTGAGCAGCGGTTCCAGCCAGCCTGCGCCGACGTCGCGTGGGTATCCGACCACGGCGAAGGAGGAGGTGTGGCCGTGGGGGAAGGCGAGTGTGCGCGCTCCGACCTCCACGGCTCCGGCGGCCGGTAGCGTGCTCGGCTCGTGGGCCCGGCCTTTCATGGGTCCTCCCTGGTGGTGACGGGCTCGTGGGGCAGCGCGGTGTCGGCGGAATGCCATCCGCCTGGGTCCAGGCACTCTGAGAGCACCTGGTAGGCGGTCTGGGCGTCGAGTACGCCGGCGGTGACGCCGAAAGCGGCGAGGTTTCGCGCGATCTCGGTTGCGCGGCGCAGGAGGACCGCCGCGGAGGCGTCGCGCCGCACCGCGCGTCTGCCGGGGGCCTGGTGGTCGCGAAGGACGATGAGGACTTGGCGGGCGAGCAGATCCGGGGAGGCATTGAGCCGGCTGAGGAAGGCCGCGTGCTGGTCGGCGGCGTGGGACAGCGCTGGATGGGGCAGGTTCGCGGCCTTCTGCTCGACGGTGTCGATCAGCTCGCCGAGGTCGATGGGGCGGGTACGGATGAGGATCTGTATCGGCGCTTCCAGGGAGTTGAGCCAGCGGCCGAACGCGGCGACCAGTCCGGCCTGTTCTGTGGTGGTGCGCAGGTGGAAGGAGAGGGTGGAGGTTTCGACCAGTACGGCGACGCCTCCCTCGGCCAGCTCCAGCGCGCCGTCGGTGCGGATGGCGCGTACCGGCAGGTTCAAGGGAGTGGGCAGCTTGCCGCGCAGACGGCACCAGCTCGGCGGCTCACTGACGCCTTCCGGTGCGGCCACCAGCCGCTTTGAGGAATGGGTGAACCGCAGAGCGGCCATGGCGAAGCGGTCCAGGGTGAGTCCGTCTCGGCGGCCGAGGGCGACAGCAAGCCCCACGGCCAGGACGGGCAGGAGTACGGCTGCCAGGACCACGATGGGCAGCAGGTGGTGGAAGAGGTAGTAGATGCCTGCGGCGGCTGCTCCGGTTGCGGTGATGATGAGGATCTGCCGGAAGGTGAGGCCATAGGCGATCTTGTCGGGGCGGTCGATGTCCGCCGGGATTCGAGCGGTCAGCGGCTCTTGATCGCTCATTGGCGGTGCCTTCTCGGGG
>NZ_POUA01000069.1 GCF_003236385.1 Spongiactinospora gelatinilytica | reverse complement strand
AAAAGGCGGGGTGACGGGGTCATACATGTTGTACATGCACTGGCTTTTAGCACACTGTTGAGTTCTCAAGAAACGGGCGCGTACACCGTCGAACCAGACCAGCCGAACCGATCCAGCCCTTCGGGGCATACCTCTTCAGTTCAAACTCTACCAGTTTGCCAGAACCGCGTCAAACGACGCGTCCGACGATCAAGCAGAGATCTTTGGGACACCCTGTCTCCAGGGCGGCCCCGTGAACTTACCGTGCAATCCGCAGTGCGTCGAACTCGACCGGATCACCGAGAACTCAACGCCACCTGCGATCTTGACAGACGCCGCTACAGGCGGCCAAGCCAAGCAGCTCACCCTGGGGCCCGTCCGCCGCGATCGGCGTCCGGTTCGCTCCCGGGTGCAATGAAGATTAGGCGGCGCTCCGGGGCCAGTCAAATCGCGGCTCTGGCGGATGTGCAGGTCAACGACCTCCCTGCCACGAGCGCCCGCCTTTGCGACCGGAACGTTACATTGCGCCGAACACATCGCGACCCAACGGCTACACCCACCACACTCACCGCGACCTCGGGCAACGCCCCGGGAACCCTGGGAAGTGCCCAAGGCCCCGGGACATCGGGACGACGAGCCCGGATCAGGCTCCGGTGACCTCGACCCCGCCGATCGATCGCTTGCCCCGCCGCAGGACCAGGTAGCGGCCGTGCAGGAGGTCGTCGCCTGCGGGCACGTACGCCTCGTCGGTCACCTTGGTGTTGTTGAGGTAGGCCCCGCCCTCCTTGACCGCGCGCCGCGCCGCCGACTTCGACTCGACCAGGCCGCTCTCGGCGAGGAGGTCGACGTAGACGGCGCCCAGGGCCGGGACCGTGGCGCGGGGCACCTCGGCCAGGGCCGAGCCGAGGGTACGTTCGTCCAGCTCGGACAGGGAGCCCTGGCCGAACAATGCCTTGGAGGCGGCGACCACGCGGGCCAGCTCGTCCGCGCCGTGTACCATCGCGGTCACGTCCTCGGCGAGGGTCCGCTGGGCCTCACGGGCGGCCGGCCGGTCGGCGACCGCCTTCTCCAGCGCCTCGATCTCTTCGCGGCCGCGGAAGGTGAACACCTTCAGGAAGCGTACCACGTCGCGGTCGTCGGCGTTCAGCCAGAACTGGTAGAACGCGTACGGCGAGGTCAGCTCCGGGTCCAGCCACACCGCCCCGCCGGCCGTCTTGCCGAACTTGGTGCCGTCGGCCTTGGTGATGAGCTTGCCGGTCAGGGCGTGCACGTGCGCGCCCTCGACCCGGCGGATGAGGTCGACGCCCGCGGTGATGTTGCCCCACTGGTCGCTGCCGCCCACCTGCAACGCGCAGCCGAACCTGCGGTACAGCTCCAGGTAGTCGTTGGCCTGCAGGATCTGGTAGCTGAACTCGGTGTAGCTGAGCCCCTCGCCGGCCAGCCGCGCCGAGACCGACTCCCGGGCGAGCATCCGGTTGATCGGGAAGTGCTTGCCCACGTCGCGCAGGAAGTCGATGGCCGACAGGCCGGCCGTCCAGTCCAGGTTGCTGACCAGCTCGGCCGAGGTCGGCCCGGGCTCGAAGGACAGGAACTTCTCCACCTGCGCGCGGATCCGGGCGACCCACTCCGCGACGAGGTCGGATGAGTTGAGCGCGCGTTCGGTACTGCGCCCGCTGGGGTCGCCGATCAGGCCGGTGGCCCCGCCGACCAGGCCGATCGGGCGGTGGCCGGCCCGCTGGAAGCGGGTGAGGATCAGCAGCGTGGCGAGGTTGCCCAGGTGGAGCGAGGGCGCGGTCGGGTCGAAGCCGATATAGACCGTGATCGGACCCTCGGCCAGCGCCGCGCGCAGGGCGTCGGCGTCGGTGGTCTGCGCGAGCACGTCGCGCCATTCGAGCTCATCGAGGATGTCCGTCACGTTCCTGACTTTCGTCGTTCGGTCACTGATACGAAGCCGATGCGCATCCACGCGCATGACCCGGTACGGCAAAGCCTGCCCGATCGGACGCCCGGTCCGCCACTCGAAACCCTCACCCGTGCGGGGCGACCGCCGCGCGGCGGCGGGGCACATGCGCCCGGTACGGCGAGACCGTCGGGTCCTTGTCGATCCAGAAGCGCCACGGCGTGTCCACCCCCGTGGAGATGCCCGTGCGCGGGCCGGAGAGCACCACGGGTTCGTCCGCCCCGCCGGGGCGGACGCTCAGCGGGCCGCCGTCGCAGGCGTCCAGGCCGTTGTGCTCGCGGCCGAAGCCGAGCGCGGTGGCCAGCCGCGCGGGGCCGCGGGCGAGGTCGCGGTCGCGTACGGCGGGGCCGCGCCGCTCGCGTGCCTCGGCCGCGCCCTCGATGATCTCCCCGGCGCGCAGCAGCACCGCCGAGCCCTCCCCCTCGCCGCGGCAGACGAGGTTGGCGCAGAAGTGCATCCCGTAGGTGAAGTAGACGTACAGGTGGCCGGGCGGCCCGAACATCACCGCGTTGCGCCGGGTCATCCCCCGGTAGGTGTGGGAGGCGGGATCTTCGCCCGGCAGGCCGTACGCCTCGACCTCGGTCAGGCGGAGCGCCACCGGCCCGTGGACGAGCACCTTGCCGAGCAGGTCGGGCGCGACCTCCTCGGCGGGACGGGCGAAGAAGCCGCGGTCAAAAACCGGTACGGCGGGCACCCTACGCGCCCGCGGCCCAGGCCGCCTGGGCGTCCACGACCTCGCGCAGCGAGATGAGCTGGTCGCGGACCCGGTCGGGGGCCGTGCCGCCGTGGGCCTTGCGGGCGGCCAGGGCGCCCGGCACGTTGAGGACGTCGCGCGAGTCGGGGGTGAAGTGCGGGGAGACCTTGGCCAGCTCCTCGTCGGTGACCCCGTCGAGGGTCTTGTCGTGGACCTGGCACCACACCACCAGGTGCCCGACCGCCTCGTGCGCGTCGCGGAACGGCACGCCCTTGCGGACCAGCAGCTCGGCCAGGTCGGTGGCGAGCGCGAAGCCGTCGGGGGCGCTGGCGGTCAGCCGGGCGGTGTTGACCCGCATGGTGGCGACCAGCCCGGCGACCGCGGGCAGCACCAGCAGCAGGGTGTCGACGGCGTCGAACACCGGCTCCTTGTCCTCCTGCAGGTCGCGGTTGTAGGTGAGCGGGAGGCCCTTCAGCACGGTGAGCAGTGTGGTCAGTGCGCCGATCAGCCGCCCGGACTTGCCCCTGGCCAGCTCGGCGACGTCGGGGTTCTTCTTCTGCGGCATGATCGAGGAGCCGGTCGAGTAGGCGTCGTCCATCTCGATCCAGCGGAACTCCTGGGAGGCCCACAGGACGATCTCCTCGCCCAGACGAGACAGGTGAACGCCGATCATCGCGGCGCAGAACAGGAACTCCGCGGCGAAGTCGCGGTCGGCGACGGCGTCCATCGAGTTGGGCGCGGCCGAGCCGAAGCCCAGCTCCTCGGCCACGGTCTGCGGGTCGAGCGGCAGGGAGGACCCGGCGAGGGCGCCGGCGCCGAGCGGGGAGACCGCGGCGCGGCGGTCCCAGTCGCGCAGCCGGTCGATGTCGCGGGCGAAGGCGTGGACGTGCGCGAGGAGCTGGTGGCCGAAGGCGACCGGCTGGGCGTGCTGCAGGTGGGTCATGCCCGGCGCGGCGGTCTCGGTGTGCTTCTCGGCCTGGCTCATCAGCGCCGTCTCCAGCTCGACCAGCCTGGAGACGATGTGCCTGACGTGGTCGCGCAGGTAGAGCCGCAGGTCGGTGGCCACCTGGTCGTTGCGGCTGCGGCCGGCCCGCAGCTTGCCGCCGAGCGCGCCGAGCCGTTCCAGCAGCCCGCGCTCCAGCGCCGTGTGCACGTCCTCGTCGGCCACGGTGGGGCGGAAGTCCCCGGACACGCAGGCGCGCTCCAGGTCGTCGAGCGCGCCGATCATGCGGCTCAGCTCGTCGTCGTCCAGCAGCCCCGCCCGGTTCAGGACCCGGGCGTGCGCCCGGGAGGCCAGCAGGTCGTACGGCGCGAGCCGCCAGTCGAATTGAACACTCACCGACAGGCGTGTCAGCGCGTCGGCGGGACCCCCCTCGAACCGGCCGCCCCACAACCGCATCGGCTTGCCACCCTCACTCACCGTGTCTCCCTCCCTTTTCCTTCCGCGACCTTACTCCGACCCGCGCACCACTTGAGCGTGTCCATGCGACGCGCCGGTCACCAGCCGAGGTGACCGGCGCGACGAGGTGGTTCACCGGCGGGTGTCGCGGGCCGCGGCGATCTTCGATGGCAGGCTCCACAATTCCACGAAGCCCTTGGCCGACGACTGGTCGAATGTGTCGCCGGTGTCGTACGTGGCGAGGCCGAAGTCGTACAGGGAGGCCTCTGAGCGGCGTCCGGTGACGACCGCCCTGCCTCCGTGCAGGAACATTCTGACCTCGCCGGTGACGTGGCGCTGGGCCTCCGCGATGAAGGCGTCCAGGGCCCTTCTCAGCGGGGAGAACCACAGCCCGTCGTAGACGAGTTCGGTCCAGCGCTGGTCGACGCCGCGCTTGAACCTGGCGAGGTCGCGCTCGACGGTGACGTTCTCCAGCTCCATATGGGCGGTGATCAGGGCGATCGCGCCCGGCGCCTCGTAGATCTCCCGCGACTTGATGCCCACCAGGCGGTCCTCGACCAGGTCGATGCGGCCGACGCCGTGCTTGCCCGCGCGGTCGTTCAGCTCGGCGATGATTTCGAACGGCGTCAGTGCCCTGCCGTCGAGGGCCACCGGCACACCGCGGTCGAAGGCGATCACGACCTCGTCGGGCTCGCGGGACCGCGCCGGGTCGGAGGTGTAGGCGTAGACCTCCTCGGACGGGCCGTTCCAGATGTCCTCAAGGAAGCCGGTCTCGATGGCCCTGCCCCAGATGTTCTGGTCGATGGAGTACGGGGACTTCTTGGTGACGTCGATCGGCAGGCCCTTCTCCTCGGCGAACGCGATGGCCTTGTCGCGGGTCCAGGCGTGGTCGCGGGCCGGGGCGATCACCTGCAGTTCGGGGGCCAGCGCGGCGAGGCCGGCCTCGAAGCGGACCTGGTCGTTGCCCTTGCCGGTGCAGCCGTGCGAGACATGGGTGCCGCCGAACTCCCTGGCCGCGGCCACCAGGTGTTTGACGATCAGCGGGCGCGACAGCGCGGACAGCAGCGGGTAGCGGTCCATGTAGAGGGCGTTGGCCTGGAGCGCGGGCACGCAGTACCCGGCCGCGAACTCCTCGCGGGCGTCGACGACGATGGACTCCACGGCGCCGCAGTCGACGGCCCGCCGCCTGATGACCTCCATGTCCTCTCCGCCCTGACCGACGTCCACCGCGACGGCGAGCACGTCGGCCCCCATCTTCTCGGCGAGGAACGGAATGGCGACGGAGGTGTCCAGGCCACCGGAGTAGGCGAGTACGACGCGGTCGTTCATGGCGAATCAGCTTCCCGATATCAGAACTTCCGGATGGGCGGTCGGGTGGGCCCGCGTCAGGAAGACGCGGGCCAGGTACGTCGATCGGCCGCCTTCAGCAGGGCCTCGGCGACCGCCTGGCCGCCCTGGGGGTCCCGGCTGATGACGAGGATCGTGTCGTCTCCCGCGACGGTGCCGAGGATGGTCTCCCAGTCGGCGTGGTCGATCGCCGAGGCGAGGAACTGCGCGGCGCCGGGCGGGGTGCGGGCGATCACCAGGTTGGCCGACGCCTCGGCGGAGACCAGCAGCTCCTCGGCGATGCGGCGCAGCCGGGCGGCGGGGCTCTCCCCCGCGCCCAGGCGGCGCGGCTGGATGCGCGCGCCGCCCTCGCCGGGCAGCGCGTAGACGAGCGAGCCGTCCTCGGCGCGCAGCCGCAGCGCGCCCAGCTCGTCCAGGTCGCGCGAGAGGGTCGCCTGGGTGACCTCCACGCCGCTCTCGGCGAGCATCCTGGCCAGCTCGGGCTGGGAGCGGACGGCCTCGCGCCGCAGGAGTTCGGTGATGCGGGCCTGCCTGGCCGCCTTGGTCGCCGGGATGGTCATGACGCGCTTTCCAGTAAGAACGTGAGCAGCGCCTTCTGCGCGTGCAACCGGTTTTCGGCCTGGTCCCAGACGGCGCTGTGCGGTCCGTCGATGACCTCGGCGGTGATCTCCAGGCCGCGGTAGGCGGGCAGGCAGTGCAGGACGACGGCGTCGGGGGCGGCGTACCCCAGCAGCTCCGCGCAGACCTGGAAGGGCATCAGCGCGGCGATCCGTTCGTCCTTGTCGCCCTGGCCCATCGACACCCAGGTGTCGGTGGCGATGACGTGCGCGCCGCGCACGGCCGCGGCCGGGTCGGAGAGGGCCACGACGGACCCGCCGGTACCGGCCGCGATGGTGGCGGCCCTGTCGAGGATCAACGCGTCCGGCTGGTAGCCGGGGGGCGCGCCGATCCGCACGTGCATCCCGGCCGTGGCGCCGCCGAGCAGGTAGGAGTGGGCCATGTTGTTGGCGCCGTCGCCCAGGTAGGCGAGGCTGAGCCCGGCCAGTGTGCCGGTCCGCTCCCGGATGGTCTGCAGGTCGGCGAGGACCTGACAGGGGTGGAAGGCGTCGGTGAGGGCGTTGACCACCGGTACGGTGGCGGCCGCGGCCATGGCCTCGATGCGCTCCTGGCCGTAGGTGCGCCACACCACGGCCGCGACCTGGCGGGACAGCACCCGCGCGGTGTCCTCGATCGGCTCGCCCCGGCCCATCTGGGAGCTGCCCGCGTCGATGATCAGCGGGTGGCCGCCGAGATCGGCGATGCCGGTGGCGAAGGAGACGCGTGTCCGGGTGGAGTGCTTGTCGAACAGCACGGCGACCGTCTGCGGACCGGCCAGCGGCCGGTGGCCGAAGCGGCTCTTCTTCATCGCGTCGGCCAGGTCGAGGACCTGGGCCTGCTCGGCCGGCGACAGGTCGTCATCCTGTAGGAAATGCCTGGTCATGGCTGCGCCTCCGACAAGATCGCGGGCAGGGTGGCGACGAAGGAGGCGATCTCGGCCTCAGTGATCACCAACGGCGGGGCCAGCCGGAGCGCACCGGGTTGTACCGCGTTGACGAGGAATCCGGCGCGCAGGGCGGCGGCCTGGACCTGGGGGGCGAGGTCGGCGGTGAGCAGGACACCGAGCCACAGACCGCGCCCGCGGACTCCGGCGAGTAGGGGGTGACGGATCGCGGCGATGCCGCGGGCCAGCGCCAGCCCGGCCGAGTACGCCTGCTCCAGCAGGCTCTCGCGTTCGATCGTGTCCAGCACGGCCAGCGCCGCCGCGCACGAGACCGGGTTGCCGCCGAACGTCGAGCCGTGGTCGCCCTTGGCGAACAGCGTGCCCGCGTCGCCGAGCCCGATGCACGCGCCGATCGGCATGCCCCCGCCGAGGCCCTTGGCCAGGGTGAGGATGTCGGGCAGCGGGCCTTCCGCCTGGTGGGCGAACCAGTAGCCGGTCCGGCCGATGCCCGACTGGATCTCGTCGGCGACCAGCAGCGCGCCGGTGGCGTCGCAGATCTCCCTGGCGGCGGCGAAGTAGCCGTCCGGCGGCGTGAGGACGCCCGCCTCGCCCTGGGTCGGCTCAAGGAAGATGCCGGCGCACTGGTCGGTGACGGCGTTCTTGAGCGCGTCGGCGTCGCCGTAGGGCACGAAGCGGACATCCAGCGGGAAGGGCCCGAACTGCTCGCGGATGGACGCCTTGCCGGTGAGGGACAGCGCGCCGAGCGTGCGGCCGTGGAAGCCGTTATCCGCGGCCACCAGGTAGTTGCGCCCCCTGGCCTTGCCGTACTTGAGCACCAGCTTCAGCGCGCACTCGTTGGCCTCGGTGCCGGAGTTGGCGAGGAACACCCTGCCCGGCGCGTCGAGGAGGTCGAGCAGCCGCTCGGCGAGCAGCACCTCGGGCTTGTGCACGAACAGGTTGGAGGTGTGCGCCAGCGTCGCGACCTGGTCGGAGACGGCCTGGACCAGGGCGGGGTGGGCGTGGCCGAGCGAGCTGACCGCGATGCCGCCGATCAGGTCGAGGTACTCGCGCCCGTCCACGTCCCAGACGCGGCAGCCCAGGCCGCGCGCCAGCACGACGGGCGGTACCCCGTAGTTGGGCATGAATGCCGCCTCGAAGCGTCCCCTCAGGTCCAGGGAATCGGCGGATGCGGCGTCGCCGTGCGGGCTCACGCTCGGGCCTCCTTGTCGGCGGGGTCTGTTGTCTCGTCTGTGTCGTCCGTGTCCTGGGGGCGGCCGGTCTTGCCGGCGGGGACCACCATGGTGCCCACGCCCTCGTCGGTGAAGATCTCCAGGAGCAGGGCGTGCGGCACCCGCCCGTCCAGTACGTGTGCCTGCGGCACTCCGCCGCGCACCGCGGTGAGGCAGGCCCCCATCTTGGGCAGCATGCCGCTGGACAGGGACGGGAGCAGCTCCGCCAGCTCGTCGTCGGTGATGCTGCCGATGATGTCGTCGCTCGCGGGCCAGTCGGCGTACAGGCCCTCGACGTCGGTGAGCACCACGAGTTTCTGCGCGCCGAGCGCGACCGCGAGCTCGGCGGCGGCGGTGTCGGCGTTGACGTTGTAGACGGTGCCGTCGTCGCTCCTGGCGATGCTGCTGATCACCGGGATGCGCCCGTTGTCGAGCAGCGCGCGCACGGTCCCGGCCTCCACCTTGACGATGTCGCCGACCTGCCCGATGTCGACCTGCTCGCCGTCCACGACGGCGTACTTGCGGGCGGCGGTGAACAGGTGGGCGTCTTCTCCGGACATACCGACGCCGAACGGACCGTGGTCGTTGATCAGCCCCACGACGTTCCGGTTGACCTGGCCGACCAGCACCATCCTGACCACTTCCATGGCCTCGGGGCTGGTGACCCGCAGCCCTGCGGTGAAGCTGGACTCGATGCCGAGCCGGTCGAGGTGGGCGCTGATCTGCGGGCCGCCGCCGTGTACGACCACCGGCCGCAGCCCCGCGTAGCGCAGGAACACCACGTCTTCGGCGAACGCGGCCTTGAGTGCGTCGTCGGTCATGGCGTTGCCGCCGTACTTGACGACGACGGTGGCGCCGTGGAACTCGGCCAGCCACGGCAGCGCCTCGATCAGCGTCGTGGCCTTCGTGGCGGCGGTGAGGTCGCTCATGTGGAGTACGCCGAGTTCTCGTGGACGTAGGCGGCGGTCAGGTCGGTGGTGTGGATCGTGGCGGACTCGCTGCCGGCCGACAGGTCGATGGTGACCGTGACGTCGCGGGGACGCAGGTCCACCTTGCTCCGGTCGTCGCCGGCCGCGCCGCCGCGGCAGATCCAGATGCCGTTGATCGCCACGTTGACCCGCTCGGGCTCGAACACCGCGTCGGTGGTGCCGACCGCGGAAAGGACCCGCCCCCAGTTGGGGTCTTCGCCGTGCACGGCGCACTTGAACAGGTTGCTGCGGGCCACGGCCCGGCCCACGGTGACCGCGTCGGCCACGGTGGCCGCGCCGATGACCTCGATGGCGACCGCCTTGGTGGCGCCCTCGGCGTCGACCAGGAGCTGTCTGGCCAGATCGGCGCAGACCTCGGTGACCTTCTCGGCGAACTCGGCCTCGGCCGGGGTGACCCCCGCGGCGCCGCTGGCCAGCAGCAGCACGGTGTCGTTGGTGGACATGCAGCCGTCGGTGTCGAGGCGGTCGAAGGTGACCGCGGTGGCCGCGCGCAGCACCGCGTCGAGGCGGTCGGCGGGCACGTCGGCGTCGGTGGTGATCACGCACAGCATGGTGGCCAGGCCGGGGGCGAGCATGCCCGCGCCCTTGGCCATGCCGCCCACCATGTATCCGTCGCCGCGGCGGAAGGAGATCTTGGAGACAGTGTCGGTGGTGCGGATCGCGTCGGCGGCGTGGAGCCCGCCGTCCCTGCTGAGCCGCCCGGCGGCGGACTCGACGCCCGCCAGCAGCGCGTCCATGGGCAGCCGCTCGCCGATCAGCCCGGTGGAGCACACCGCGACCTCCCCGGCGGACTCGCCGAGCAGCCCGGCGGCCTTCTCGGCGGTGGCATGGGTGTCCTGGAAGCCTTCGGGGCCGGTACAGGCGTTGGCCCCGCCGGAGTTGAGGACGACCGCCGTGACCCGCCCGCCCGCGAGCACCTGGCGGGACCACAGCACCGGGGCCGCCTGGACCCGGTTGGCGGTGAAGACCCCCGCGGCGGCGCGGGAGGGCCCGTCGTTGACCACGAGCGCGAGGTCGCGCTGGGCGCCCGACTTGAGCCCGGCGGCGACGCCCGCCGCCCTGAATCCGAGTGGTGCGGTAACGCTCATGGAGCGACTCCGTTGCGGGGAAGGCCGGCTTCTTCCGGCAGGCCGAGAGCGAGGTTGGCGCTTTGGATCGCGCCTCCGGCGGTGCCTTTGGTGAGGTTGTCGATGGCGATCACGGCGATGATCCTGCCCGCCCGCTCGTCCAGGGCCACCTGGAGGGCCGCGGTGTTGGATCCGGTCGTCATCGCGGTGGCGGGCCAGGTGCCCTCGGGCAGCAGGCGCACGAACGGCTCGGCGGCGGTCGCCGCGTGGTACGCCTCGCGCAGCGCGCCCGCCGTGACGCCGGGAGCGGCCGGGGCGGTGCAGGTGGCGAGGATGCCGCGGCTCGTCGGGGCGAGGGTGGGGGTGAAGGAGACCCGCACGGCGCCGCCCGCCACGGCGGTGAGGTTCTGTTCCATTTCGGGGGTGTGGCGGTGGACGCCGCCCACGCCGTAGGCGCTGACCGAGCCCATCACCTCGCTGCCGAGCAGGTGGGGCTTCAGCGATCGTCCCGCGCCGCTGGTGCCGCTGGCCGCGACCACCACCACGTCGGGGCCCGCCATGCCGGCGGCGAAGGCGGGCGTCAGCGCGAGGGTCACGGCGGTCGGGTAGCAGCCGGGGACGGCGATCCTGCGGGTGGCGCGCAGGCGCTCGCGCTGCCCGGGCAGCTCGGGCAGGCCGTACGGCCAGGCGCCCGCGTGCGGGCCGCCGTAGAAGTGCTCCCAGGCGGCGGGGTCGGTCAGGCGGTGGTCGGCGCCGCAGTCGACCACCAGGGTGGCCGAGCCGAGGCTCGCGGCCAGCGCGGCGGACTTGCCGTGCGGCAGCGCCAGGAAGACGACGTCGTGGCCGTCCAGGGTCTCGGGGGTGGTGTCCACCAGTCTGCGGTCTGCGAGCTCGGCGAGGTGGGGCTGGTGGTCGCCGAGGAGGGCGCCGGAGTTGGACCCGGCGGTCAGCGCGCCGATCTCCAGCTCGGGATGGCCCAGCAGCAGGCGCAGCAGCTCACCCCCCGCGTATCCGCTCGCTCCGGCGACGGCCGCGCGCGCTCCCAATTCGACTCAGCTCCTCTGCTTTTCGCATATTCATGCATTACCTTGCATGAGCTTGCTAAAGAGTATGCATCAGCAGGCATGCCCATGCAAGCGCACTTCCGAACGCCCGGGACGGCCACCTTCGGCTGCCCCCGCGCACATACCGGTCGGTATCCTTGCGCTGGCCCGCCGGTTCCCGCCGCCCACGCCGAGGAGATCACGTTGACCCATGACGAGGTGGAGTCGCTGCTCACCGCGCCGGGGCGGCTGTTCGAGATGACCGAGGCCGAGGCCGGCGGGCACCGCATCCGCACCTGGAAGAACGCTCCCGCGCACTTCCGCGCGCTGCTGACGGCCAGCCGCAGGCACGGCGAGCGGGTGTTCCTGCGCTATGAGGACGAGCGGGTCACCTTCGAAGACCACTTCCGCCGCGCCGCCGCGCTGGCCGGGCGGCTGGCCGGGGAGTACGGCGTGGCCAAGGGCGACCGCGTCGCCATCGCCATGCGCAACTACCCCGAATGGGTGGTCGCGTTCTCCGCGATCCTGGCCGCCGGGGCGGTGGCGGTGCCGCTGAACGCCTGGTGGACCAGGCGGGAGCTGGCCTTCGGGCTGGCCGACTCGGGGACGGCGGTGCTGATCGCCGACGGGGAGCGGGCCCGGCTGATGGCGGGCGCGGACGTACGGATCATCGTCACCCGGCCGGACGGGAGCCCGCCACCGGGCGCCGCCGTCCTTGCCGACCTGATCGGAGAGCCCACCGCCGAGGTGGCCCTCCCCGAGGTGGACCTGACGCCGGACGACCCGGCCACCATCTTCTACACCTCCGGCACCACCGGACGGCCCAAGGGCGCGCTGGGCAGCCAGCGCAACCTCGGGCAGGCCCCGCTGACCGTCGGCTACTCGCTGTCGCGCGGCGCGGCCATGCGGGGCCACGACCCGCGGCGAGCCGGGCGCCGCCGGGTCACCCTGCTGACCGTGCCGCTCTTCCACGTCACGGGCTGCTTCGGCACCATGCTCTCGGCCATGTTCGGCGGCACGACGGTCGTGCTCATGTACAAGTGGGACGCCGGGCAGGCACTCCGGCTGATCGAGCGGGAGCGGATCACCGGGGTCACCGGGACCCCCACCAACGCCTGGCAGCTCATGGCCCACCCCGGCTTCGGCGACCACGACGTCGCGAGCCTCGGCACGCTGTTCTACGGCGGCGCCCCGGCCCCGCCGAGGCTGCTCACGCGCATCCGTGACCGGCTGCCCGGCCGCGCGCCTTCCAACGTGTACGGCATGACCGAGACCAGCGCGCTGATCATCGACAACGGCGGCGGGGCCTACTCCGACCGCCCGGACAGCGTGGGCAGGCCCGTCCCGGTCGTGGACGTGCGGATCATCGCCCCGGGGGGCGCGAACGCCCGGCCCGGTGAGGTGGGCGAGTTGTGCGTGCGCGGCGCCCCGGTGGTCGGCGGCTACTGGAACCGGCCCGAGGCCACCGCCGAGTCCTTCGCCGGCGGCTGGTTCCGTACCGGCGACCTGGCCCGCGTGGGCGAGGACGGCCTGGTCTACATCGTGGACCGGGTCAAGGACATGGTCATCCGCGGCGGCGAGAACGTCTACTGCGCCGAGGTCGAGGCCGCGCTGTTCGAGCATCCGGCGGTGCGCGACGCGGCCGTGATCGGCGTTCCGCACGACGAGCTGGGCGAGGAGGTGGGCGCGGTGATCCGTACCGCGCCCGGCGCGCCGCTCGCGGCGGGCGACCTCACCGGCTTCCTCAGGGGCAGGATCGCCCCCTTCAAGATCCCGGCCCACTACTGGTTCCGGCAGGGCGAGCTGCCCCGCAACCCCGGCGGCAAGATCGTGAAGGATCTCCTGCGCCGGGAGGTCCTGGGCGCCACCTGACCGGCCGCGCGGGCGGGCCGGGCGGAAAACGGTTTGCTTTGCGCGGCGTGGCGCGGTGACAATCTTCGTTCGTGCCTGATTCGGAACGGTCATTGCGCGCGCTGATCCGCCATCTGCGGATGGACCTCGGCCCGCTGCGCGAGTCCCGCGATTTCCGGTTTCTCATGGGCTCCGGGCTCATCACGATGTTCGGCAGCTTCCTGACGTACGTCACGGTGCCGTTGCAGATGAAGCAGCTCACCGGGTCCTATGTGGCGGTCGGCCTGATCAGCCTGGCCGAGTTCGTGCCGATGGTGGTGTTCGGCCTGTGGGGCGGGGCCATCGCCGACGCGCTCGACCGGCGCAGGATCGTGCTCATCTGCGAGGCGGGCCTGGCGCTGGTCGCGGCCCTGCTGACGCTCAACGCGCTGCTGCCCGACCCGCAGGTGTGGGTGCTGTTCGTGCTGGCCCCGCTGCTGGCGGCGCTGGACAGCCTGCAGCGCCCCAGCCTGGACGCCATGGTGCCGCGGGTGGTACGGCACGGCCAGCTCACCGCCGCCGCGGCCCTGATCAGCTTCCGCTGGAACCTCGGCGCCATCGCCGGGCCCGCCCTGGCCGGGCTGATCGTGGCGGCAGCCGGACCGGCCGTGACCTACGGCATCGACGTGCTGACCTACCTGCTGTCGCTGCTGTTGATGTGGCGGGTGCGGGCGACGCCGCCGCGCGAGGACGCCCCGCCGGCGACCCTGCGCAGCCTGGCCGAGGGCGTCCGTTACGCGGTGCGCCGGCCCGACCTGATGGGCACCTACCTGGTGGACATGGCCGCGATGTTCTTCGCCATGGCCAACGCGCTGTACCCGTTCCTGGCCGACGAGCTGCGCGCGCCGCACGCGGTGGGCCTGCTCTACTCCGCGGCGGCCGTCGGGGCGCTGCTCGCCTCGGTCACCTCCGGCTGGACGAGAAGCGTGCACCGGCACGGCATGGGCGTGATCCTGGCGGCGGGGGTGTGGGGGCTCGCCGTGCTGGCCGCGGCGTTCGCGCCCAGCCTGTGGCTGGTGTTCGCCTGCCTGGCCATCGCCGGCGGAGCCGACATGATCAGCGGCATCTTCCGCTCCACGATCTGGAACCAGACGATCCCCGACGAACTGCGCGGCCGGCTGGCCGGGATCGAGCTGCTGTCCTACTCCTCGGGGCCGATGCTCGGCAACGGCAGGGCCGGGCTGATGGCCGACCTCGGCGGCACCCGCTTCTCCCTGGGCGCGGGCGGCCTGCTGTGCGTGGGCGCGGTGGCGGCGATGGCGGCGGCGCTGCCGAAGTTCCGCCGGTACGACGCGCGCACCGACGAGCACGCGCTGACCGAACGCGCCCGCCGCGAGGCCGCGGCCACCTAGCGCGGCGGCATGCGAAAGGGCCGGTGCGAGGCTTTCGCACCGGCCCCTGCTCGGCCCTTCCGGGCTCACGAACCTCGCAGCCGGGCTCCGAGCCGCTCGGCGGCCAGCGCCACCGCGGCGTCACGGGCCGCGCTGGTCTCCTCGACGGTCAGGGTGCGGTCGGGGGCCCGGAAGCGCAGGGCGTAGGCGAGCGACTTGCCGCCCTCGCCGACCTGGGCCCCGGTGTAGACGTCGAACAGCCGGATGGACTCCAGCAGCTCCCCCGCCCCCTCGCGGAGCACCGCCTCCACGTCCGCCACCGGGGTGGCGGCGGGCACGATGAGCGCGACGTCCTGGGTGGCGACCGGGTAGGACGACACCGTGGGAGCCTGGGCCAGGCCGCTCATCGCGCTCTCCAGGCGGCTCAGCTCCAGTTCCGTGGCGCAGGTGCGCGGCGGCAGGCCGTACGCCTCGGCGACCCTCGGGTGCAGCTCGCCGGCGTGCCCGATCAGCACGTCGCCGACGTGGATGGACGCGCAGCGGCCCGGGTGCCACGGCTCGTGCGTGGCGGCGGCCACCACCGGCTCGAACCCGGCCTCGCGCACCACGACCCGCGCCGCCTCGATGGCGTCGGCCCAGGTCGCCGGGCGGCCGGGCCCCCACCAGCCGGACCGCTCGAACTCGCCGGCCAGCACGGCGGCGACGCGGTAGGGCTGCGCGGGCAGCGCCGCCTCGATCCTGGCCAGCTCATCGGCGGTGGGCCTGCGGTCCACGCCGAGGACCGGAGCGGTGGCGGGCGCGCCGGGAGCGGGCCGGTAGACCAGCCCGTTCTCGAACAGCGTCACATCGCCCGCTCCCCTGCCGACATTGCGGACCAGCGTCTTCAGCAGGCCGGGCAGCAGCGTGGTACGCAGCAGCGGCTCGTCCTCGCTGAGCGGGTTGGCCAGCCGCACCGCAGACCGGCGCGGGTCGCCGGCGGCCAGCCGCAGGTTGTCGAGGTCGCGCTCGCCCATGAACGGGTAGGCCAGCACCTCGACGTATCCGGCCGCGGCCAGCGCCCGCCCGGCGCGGCGGCGCAGCCGCTGCCCCTCGGTGAGCCCCCCGCCCGCCGGCGCGGTCGGGAGCACGGAGTCCAGGCGCTGGTAGCCCTCCAGCCGGATGACCTCTTCCGCCAGGTCGTTGGGGTCGGTGAGGTCCAGCCGCCAGGTGGGCGGGGTGACCGTCAGCAGGTCGGTCTCCGTGCCGCACACGTCGAGCTGCTCGCGCAGGTCGCCGCCGGTCACGGTACCGGTACCGGTCACCGGCCCGCCGCCGCACTGCGGGTCGGCGCCCTCGGCGACGGTGCAGCCGACCTGCTCCAGCCGCCGGATGACGGACTCGCGCGGGTAGCTCAGGCCGGCCACCCGCCCCGGGTAGGAGGCCGGGATGGTGATCCTGACCGGCTCGACGTCGATCGAGGCGTGGGTCACGCCCGGCCCCGCCGTACCGCCGCCCAGCTCGACCAGCAGCCGGACGGCACGCCAGGAGGCGTACAGCGGCAGCTCGCGGTCCACGCCGCGCTCGAAGCGCCGGGACGCCTCGCTGACCAGGCCGTGCCTGCGGGACATGCGGGCGGTGCCGGTGGCCGAGAAGTGCGCCGCCTCGATCACCAGTTCGGTGGAGCCGCCTGCGATCTCGGTCTCCAGGCCGCCCATGGTGCCGGCCATCGAGATCGCGCCCGACTCGTCGGTGATCAGGATGTCGTCGGTGTGCAGCTTGCGCACGACGTGGTCGAGCGTCTCCAGCGTCTCGCCCTCGCGGGCCCGGCGCACCACGATCTCGCCGGTCAGCCGGGTGCGGTCGAAGGCGTGCAGCGGCTGGCCCAGCTCCAGCATCACGTAGTTGGTGACATCGACGGCCAGCGACACCGGGCGCATGCCGGCCCGCAGCAGCCGGATCCGCATCCACAGCGGGCTGGGCGCGGCCGGGTCGAAGCCGCCGACCTCGCGCAGCACGAACCGGTCGCAGGCGGTGGGGTCGGCGATGGAGGCCGGGTAACCGGAATCCGCCGAGGCCGGCAGGTCGAGGTCGGCCGGGTCACGGAACGGCACGCCGAAGGCGGTCGCCGCCTCGCGCGCCACGCCCCGGATGGACAGGGCGTATCCGCGGTCGGGGGTGACCTCCAGCTCGATGACCTCATCGCGCAGGGACAGCAGTTCGACCACGTCGGCGCCGATCGGCGAGCCGGGCGACAGGACCAGGATGCCCGCGGAGGTCTCGGCGATGGCCAGCTCCTGCTCCGAGCAAATCATGCCGTCGGAGAGCCTGCCGTACGTCTTGCGCGCGCCGATCTCGAACCCGCCGGGCAGCACCGCGCCCGGCAGCGCCACCGGAACCCGGTCGCCGACCGAGAAGTTGGCCGCGCCGCAGATGATGCCGCGCGGCGCGGCCTCGCCCACCTCGACCTGGCAGTAGCGCACCGGCTTGTTGAACCCGGTCAGCTCCTCGATGTCGAGGACCTCGCCGACCACGACGTTCTTGATCTCGTGGCCGTAGGCGGTGATCGACTCCAGCTTCAGCCCGGCGGCGGTGAGCCGGTCGGCGATCTCGTGCGCGGTGACCGCGGGCAGGTCGACGAACTCCCGCAGCCAGGAGAGCGGGACCCTCATCAGACCTCCATCCCGAACGGGAGCGTGAACCGCACGTCTCCCTCGACCATGTCACGCATGTCCTCGGCGTTGTGCCGGAACATCAGGGTGCGCTCGACGCCCATGCCGAACGCGAACCCGGAGTAGCGCTTGGGGTCGACGCCGCAGGCGACCAGCACCCGCGGGTTGACCATGCCGCAGCCGCCCCACTCGATCCAGCCCTCGGACTTGCAGGTGCGGCACGGCGGGCCGCCCGGGACCGCGGAGGCGCCCCGGCACACGAAACACTTGAGGTCCATCTCGGCGGACGGCTCGGTGAAGGGGAAGTAGTTGGGCCGGAACCGGGTCGTCATGCCCTCGCCGAACATCACCTCGGCGAACCGGTCGAGGGTGCCCTTCAGGTGGCCCATCGTCAGGCCTTCGTCCACGGCGATCCCCTCGACCTGGTGGAACACCGGGGTGTGCGTGACGTCGAGCTCGTCGGTGCGGAACACCTTGCCCGGCGAGATGACGTAGCACGGCACACCGCGCGCGAGCAGCGCCCTGACCTGCATCGGCGAGGTCTGCGTGCGCAGCACCTTGCCCGAGTCGACCGATTCCACGAAGAAGGTGTCGTGGTCGGAGCGCGCGGGGTGGTCGGGCGCGATGTTGAGGGCGTCGAAGTTGAACCACTCGCCCTCCAGCTCCGGCCCCTCGGCGACCTCGTAGCCCATGGCCACGAAGACGTCGGCGACCCGCTCTTGCAGCGTGGTCAGCGGGTGCCTGGCACCGCGCGGCAGGCGGTCCCAGGGCAGGGTGACGTCAACGGCCTCATCGACCAGGACGCGCTCGTCGCGCTCGGCGGTGAGCTCGGTCTGGCGGGCGGCGAGCGCCTCGGCGACCGCCCTGCGGGCCACGCCCACGCGCTTGCCCGCCTCGGCGCGCGCCTGCGGGGGCAGCGCGCCGATCTCCCGGTTGGCGAGGGCGATCGGGGACCGGTCACCGGCGTGCGCCAGCCGTACCTTCTTGAGTTCGTCGAGATCGCCGGCCGCCTTGATGGCGGCCAGGGCATCGTCCCGCATGCGCGCCACCTCATCGGCGTGCAGCGGGGTTACCTCGACCGGGTCGTAGTTTGACAAGACAGAGCTCCGATTCAGGGCTTGAGCGGCACGAGTCTAGTGCTTTCCGCGCTGGAGCCCACCGGGAGGACGACCGCGGGTTCGGTCAGGCGAAGTCGGGCCTGCCGGTGGGCACGGTAAATCGGAAATCCGCGCCGCCCTCCGGGGCACGCTGCACGGTGATCGTGCCGCCGTGCGCCTCCACGAGACCCTTGACGATGAACAGGCCGAGCCCGGTGCCGCCGCGGCGGCGGCCCTGCCCCCGCCAGAACTGCCGGAACACGCGCGTGGCCAGCTCGGGCGCGATGCCCTCGCCTTCGTCCCGGACGGACACGGCCACTCCCCACTCGATCGGTTCCACGACTATTGTCACCGTACCGCGTCCGTGCCGCACGGCGTTTTCCAGCAGGTTCGCCAGGATTTGATCGATCTTGTCCTGGTCGAGCCAGGTCTCGGGGAGCTCGCCCTCCACGTGCAGCCGAAACCGGCCGTCTCGCTCACCGGCGGCCACCCGCCCGGCGATCAGCCGCCGGACCCGCGCCGGGATGTCCACCACCTGCCGGTGCAACTGAAGCCGGCCGGACTCGATGCGGGACACGTCGAGCAGCTCGGTGATCAGCCGGGTGACCCGGTCGGCGTCGGAGTTGACGGTCTCCAGCATGACGCGCTTCTGGTCGTCGGTGAAGCGGGACCATTTGGCCAGCAGCGTGGCGGTGAACCCCTTCACGCTGGTCAGCGGGGAGCGCAGCTCGTGGGCCACGGTGGAGACCAGGTCGGCCCTGCTGCGCTCCAGGCGGGCGCGGGCGCCCGCGTCGCGCAGGGTCACCACCACCCGGACGACCTCGCCGCCGCGCTCGGGCTCGCGTACCAGCCGGGCGGCGAGCAGCAGCTCCTGGCCGCCGGGGACCTGGACGTAGCACTCGGGCTGGCGGGTGCGGGTGCGCAGCCCGCCCGCGGGGTCGAGCCACTTCCACCACTCGCGCCCGTCGGGGTCTTTGAAGGGGAACACGTCGCGGATGTCGCTGCCGACCGCCGCCTCGGGCCGCACGCCGGTGAGCCGCGCCGCCGCCCGGTTGACCAGCAGGATCAGGCCCTCGTGGTCGATGACGATCAGGCCGTCGGGCAGCTCGTCGGCGCTGACCGGGCATGCGGCACCAGGGTGCGGCGTATCGGTGTTCTCGCCCTGCAACGACCCCGCCTCCTCGACCTACAAGGCGACAATAGCGGGTTTCCGGCCCCCTACGGCAGCCTCACTTTTCCCGCTGAGCCCGGGCAGATGCGTACAAACACACCGCTGCGGCGGTCGCGAGATTGAGGCTTTCCGCACCCCCGTAGATGGGCACGCGAACCACCTCGTCGGCCTCGGCGAGGATCTCTTCGGGCAGGCCCCACGCCTCGTTCCCGAAGACCCACGCGGTCGGCCCGGACAGGTCCACGTCGTCGAGCGTGCGCTCGCCCGCGCCGTCCGCGGCGAGCACTCGCAGCCCGCTCTCGCGAAGCCGGGCCACGGCGCGCCCGAACGGCTCGCCGGTGACGACCGGCAGATGGAACAGGCTGCCCGCGCTGGCCCGGACGCACTTGCCGTTGTAGGGGTCCACCGAGGCGTCGGTGAACACCACCGCGTCGGCCCCCGCGGCGTCGGCCGTGCGCAGCACGGTGCCCGCGTTGCCGGGGTCGCGGACGTGCGCCAGCACGGCGACCAGCCGGGCGTCCGCGCGCACGGCCTCGGTCAGCGGCACGTGCAGCAGCCGGCACACCGCGAGCACGCCCTGCGGGGTCACCGTCTGGGCCAGCTCGGCCATGACCTCTCCGCTGGCCAGGTGGACCGGTACGCCCGCCGCCGCGGCGTCGGCCATGATCTCCGGGTGCCTGGACCCGGCGTCGGCCGTGGCGAACAGCTCGACGGTGACGCCGGGCAGCCGCAGCGCCTCGCGCACCGCCTGCGGTCCCTCGGCCAGGAACGCCCGGTCGCGGTCGCGAAAGGCCCGTTTGGCCAATCGCCTGGCCGCCTTCACCTTCTGTGACCTGATGCTGGTCAGCTCGGACGTGGCCATCGCGCTCCCCCGCCGCTGGGACGAACAGGTCGGTACATACGAAACCGCCGTGACCTCACGGCCGCGCGGACCCTCGGATCGAGGTCCGCGCGGAGCCGCGCGATCACGGCGGACGTGGCGCCGTCAGGCTACCGGCGCGTTGACGTCGGCGGGCAGCGCCTTGCGCGCCGCCTCCACCAGCGTCGAGAAGGTCTGGGCGTCGGTGACGGCGAGATCGGCGAGGATCTTGCGGTCGACCTCGATGCCCGCGAGCTTCAGGCCCTGGATGAACCGGTTGTAGGTGATGCCGTTCTGCCGGGCCGCGGCGTTGATCCGCTGAATCCACAGCCGCCGGAACTGGCCCTTGCGATCCTTGCGGTCGCGGTAGGCGTAGGTCATCGAGTGGAGCATCTGCTCCTTGGCCTTGCGGTACAGGCGCGACCGCTGACCCCGGTAACCGCTCGCCCGTTCGAGAACGACCCGGCGCTTCTTCTTGGCGTTGAGCGCCCGCTTCACGCGTGCCATCTGTATCTATCTCCCCGGGAATCGCTTACTTGGCGAGCAGCTTCTTGATCTTCTTGGTGTCCGCGGCGGACATGACCACGTCGGGAGCGAGACGCCGGGTCAGGGTGGACGGCTTGTGCTCGTTGTAGTGCGCGCGGTTGGCCCGGCGACGGATGATCTTGCCGGATCCGGTCATCCGGAACCGCTTCTTGGCACCGCTGTGCGTCTTCATCTTCGGCATGGCAGCCGTCTCTCCCTCGTTCCTCGTGCCGATGCCCCGGGCCGGTCACCCGAGTCAAGGGCATGCCTGACATCGAGACCGTACCGGTCCCGGCTTGGTCGGCGGCCGAGGCCCCTGCGAAGGGGCCTACCGGCGGCTAACCTTCCTCGACAGCCTCGTTCGCCGCGTCATCGCCGCGTCGGGCCTTGGCGGCGGCCTTTTCGGCCTTGGCCTCGGCCTTCTTCTTGTGCGGCCCGATCACCATGATCATGTTACGGCCGTCCTGCTTCGGCTGCGACTCGACGAAGCCCAGCTCCGTCACGTCCTCCGCCAGCCGCCGCAGCAGCCGGGAGCCGAGCTCGGGCCGGGACTGCTCGCGGCCCCTGAACATGATCGTGACCTTGACCTTGTCCCCCGCCTTGAGGAAGCGCACGACGTGACCCTTCTTGGTCTCGTAGTCGTGCGGGTCGATCTTCGGCCGGAGCTTGATCTCCTTGATGATCGTGTGCGCCTGGTTGCGGCGCGCCTCGCGCGCCTTCATCGCGGACTCGTACTTGAACTTTCCGTAGTCCATGAGCTTGCACACAGGCGGCCGAGCGGTAGCCGCGACCTCCACCAGATCCAGGTCGGCCTCCTGGGCCAGCTTCAGAGCATCGTGGATGGAGACGATGCCGACCTGCTCACCGTTGGGACCGACGAGGCGGACCTCGGGTACGCGGATACGCTCGTTGATGCGGGGTTCGGCGCTGATGGGACCTCCTAGGTTTACGATCCTCGGCCGCCTCCGGGCGGCCGCCACGTGCTCGATCGTGCCGGGGTCCATACCGTGGCGCCAAACGCTGGCGATACGAAATGCCCCGCACGTCGCGCATGCGGGGCCACCGGGCCTGCTAGGCCCTCCGGAACTCGAATCCGGTGTGATCCTTGACCCGCCGGCCATGTGGCCGGTCAGGTGGGAGGAAGACCTCCGCTTGCGCATCCGGCAGGCATGCCGGACCGATCGAGTACTTACGTTACCACAACGCGCGTGGGCCGCAGAATCATCCCACGGCGCGGCGCGCCAGCTCCGCCTCGCCCGCGGCGCGCATCGCCGCAACGGGCACGTCGCCGCGGCCGGTCATCAGCTCCACCTGGCGCACCGCCTGGTGGAGCAGCATGGCGAAGCCGCTCACCACGGTGCCGCCCTTGGCGGCCACCGTCTCCGCCGCCGCGGTCGGCCACGGAGAGTAGGCGACGTCGAGCAGCGCGGGCACCCCGGCCAGCGCGCCGGCCATCCGGTCGGCCGCCCCGGCGGGCAGCGTGCTGATCACCAGGTCGGTGGCGGCGACGTCGGGAAGCGCGTCGAAGCCCCACACCGACAGCTTGACGCCGAGCCGTTCGGCGACCCGCAGTGTGTCCGCCGCGCGGCCGGGGTCGCGGACCACCAGCGTGGCGGTGTCCAGCCCGAGGTCGCGCAGGGCGGCCAGCGCGGAGGCCGCGGTGGCCCCGCCGCCGAGGACCGCCGCCGAGCCGGGGGCGCGCACGCCCGCCTCCCCTAGTGCCGCCACGATGCCGTGGACGTCGGTGTTGTCGCCGTGCCTGCCGCCGCCCTCGTCGAACAGGACGGTGTTCACCCCGCCCACCTCGACGGCCAGCTCGGAGACCGAGTCCAGGAGCGGCAGGACGGCCCGCTTGAGCGGCATGGTCAGCGACAACCCCGCCCACTCCGGCCCGAGCCCCGCCAGCAGGCCGGGCAGCTCCGCCTCATCGCACTCGATCGCCTGGTAGCTCCAGCCGGACAGGCCGAGCGCCGCGTAGGCCGCCCGGTGCAGGACGGGCGAGAGCGAATGGGCGATCGGGGAGCCGAGCACCGCCGCCCTCGCCGTACCGGGTGCCTGTGTCATCCGCCCTGGTAGTTCTTCTCGAATTCGCTCTTGAACCGCAGGAACTCATCGTAGTTCGTGGTGAACTTGGTGATGCCCTGCTTGGGGTCGGTGGTGACGAAGTAGAGCCAGTCGCCGTCCGCCGGGTTGAGCGCCGCCTGGATGGCGTGGTCGCCGGGGTTGCTGATCGGCCCGGGCGGCAGGCCGTCGATCTGGTAGGTGTTGTAGGGCGACTTGCTGGCCAGGTCGGCGTTGCTGGCGGCGATGCCGTACTTGTTCAGGCCGTACATGGTGGTGCTGTCCATCTGCAGGCGCATCGGCGGCTTCTGGGCCAGCCGGTTGTAGATCACCTTGGCGACCTTCGGCATGTCGGACGCCCGTCCGGACTCGGCCTGCACGATGCTGGCGATGGTGAGCAGTTGGTGCTGGGTCAGCCTGAGCTCCTTCGCCGCCTCCTGCATGCCGGCCTGCTCGGCGGCGGCCCCGTAGCGGTCCACCATCGCCGAAAGGATCTCGGTCGGCGTCGTCTTCGGCGTGATCTCGTAGGTCGCCGGGAACGCGTAGCCCTCCAGCTTGCCCTTCGCGGCGCGTGGCAGCTCGAGCGTCTTGGCGGCGGCCTCGAACTCCTCCACCGGGATCTTCGTCCGCTTGGACAGCTCGCCGAGGATCTGGGAGACCCGCAGGCCCTCCCTGATGGTGATCTTGGCCAGCAGCCGCTTGGAGGGGTCGAGCAGCGTGACCGCCTCCGCGGCGGCCATGCGCTTGCGCATCTTGTACTCGCCGGGCTGCAGGGAGCCGCTCTTGCCGGCCGCGTCGGCGGCGTTGGTGAACGCCCGCGCGCTGGCCACGATGCCCTGCTTCTCCAGGAGATCGGCGATCTCGGCGGCGCTCGCGCCCTGGCGCACCTCCACCACGATCTCGCCGGTGCCCTTGCCGACGAAGTCGTCGGGCACCATGACGTCGTTCAGCCACTGGTAGCCGTAGTAGCCACCGCCGCCGATGATGCCGAGCAGGATGATCACCGCCAGCATCGGCGCCAGGAAGCCGCCGCGGTTACGGCGGCGACGGCGACGCCGGCCGCGCCCGCGCCCTGAGGAGGATCGGCCGCGGCGCCGCGACCGCTCGTCGTCGTCATCGGTGCCGAGCAGGAAGTCCATATCGAGATCGTTCATAGGTGCGCTGGCCAATCTCCCGGTACGGACGGCCCGGCGTCAAGCAGATCAGCCGAACCGGTAGCGAGGCCGAGCCGGCCGGAACGGTGTCCCGGAGTGCCGGGTACGGTCGGCTGCCCCGACGGGATGGGGGGTATCCCACCGGACATCAATTCGTCCCGAGGTAATTCTGCGACTCTTCCCGGTATCTCACAGACTCGCTCTCTTTGTCAGGAAATTTCGTGATTCTAGCCTGGCTGGGCCATGCCCGTACCCCCTGCCGAACACCCCTGTCTGGATCCGAGGCCGTCACGAAGGTGCCTTCCCCGGGAAATTTCCCGCAGGAACCGCCGATAGTCCATAGTTCGGAAAAGTGTTATGGACGATGGATACCGTCAACGAGAGGCGCCTCCGGACCTCGTCTCGACGGGCCTGCCGGGCGGGCGGCCCGCGGCCCGCTCGGCGTCCAGGGCGGCCTGCAACAGCACGACGGCGGCGGCCTGATCCACCACCTCGCGCTGGTTCTTGGCGCGCACGCCGCTCGCGCGCAGGTCGCGCTGCGCGCTCACCGTGGTCAGCCGCTCGTCGAACAACCGCACCGGCAGCGGCGCCAGACGTACGGCGAGCCGCCGGGCGAAGGCCGTCGCCAGCTCGGCCGCCTTACCGGCCCGGCCGGACAGCGAGGTGGGCAACCCCACCACGATCTCGATGGCCTCGTACTCGGCGGCGATCTCCGCGATGCGGGCCAGGTCGCCCTTGCCCGCACGCACGGTCTCCACCGGAGTGGCCAGCAACCCGGAGGGATCGCTCCGCGCCACCCCGACCCGGACCGCCCCGACGTCGACGCCCAGCCGTACAC
>NZ_POUA01000699.1 GCF_003236385.1 Spongiactinospora gelatinilytica | reverse complement strand
GCCCGGTACCGGACCACCGTCAAGAACGGCCTGAGCCCGACACCTCTGCCCAGGTACACCGTGGCCTCGCCCGCGTCCCCAACAGGTCGCGTGCGAGGCCACGCCGCGTTCACCACGAGCGCTGACCGGTGAGGAACCACACCTGGCCGCCGCGTGAGTGCTGAGACCCCATTTTCACTTCGGTGACCTGGGAAAAGGCGCCCTCACCGAGACCAGGAATCTCCCGGACGGGCCCGTTGCGGCTCAGGCCGTTCTTGACGGTGGTCCGGTACCGGGCCGACTTGCGCTCCCTCGCGAACGCCTCGCCGGGCTTGCGGTCGTATGTGGCCCGTTTCGGGTTTTCTTCAAGCTTGGGGCGGCGGGAAGAGGGATGGCCCCCGGCCCGCCGCCCGTAGCAGCAAGGAGACCGCGGTCAGGAGAGCCTGGTGCCGGCCGACTTGAGGTTCTGGCAGGCCTCGACCACCCGGGCGGCCATCGCGGCCTCGGCGGCCTTGCCGTAGGAGCGCGGGTCGTAGGCCTTCTTGTTGCCCACCTCGCCATCGACCTTCAGCACACCGTCGTAGTTCTTGAACATGTGGTCGGCGATCGGCCGGGTGAAGGCGTACTGGGTGTCGGTGTCGATGTTCATCTTCACCACGCCGTAGGAGATCGCCTCATGGATCTCGCTCAGCAGCGAGCCCGACCCGCCGTGGAAGACCAGGTCGAACGGCTTGTCCTTGCCGTGCTTGGCACCCACCGCGTCCTGGATCTCCTTCAGCACGCTGGGGCGCAGCTTGACGTGGCCCGGCTTGTAGACGCCATGGACGTTGCCGAAGGTGGCGGCCAGCATGTAGCGGCCGCGGTCGCCGACGCCGACCGCCTCGGCGGTGGCAAGGGCGTCTTCTGCGGTGGTGTAGAGCTTCTCGTTGATCTCGCCGACGACGCCGTCCTCCTCACCGCCGACGACGCCGATCTCCATCTCCATGATGATCCGGGCGGCGGCGCACTTCTCCAGCAGCTCGGCGGCGATCTGCAGGTTTTCGTCCAGCGGGACGGCCGAGCCGTCCCACATGTGGGACTGGAACAGCGGGTCCTGGCCCTTGGCGACACGCTCGGCGGAGACGTCGATCAGCGGGCGCATGAAGCCGTCGAGCTTGTTCTTCGGGCAGTGGTCGGTGTGCAGGGCCACCGTCACCGGGTACTTGGCGGCGACCACGCGGGCGTACTCGGCCAGCGCGACCGCGCCGGTGACCATGTCCTTGACGGTCGCGCCGGACAGGAACTCCGCGCCGCCGGTGGAGACCTGGACGATGCCGTCACTCTCGGCCTCCGCGAAACCGCGCAGCGCGGCGTTGAGGGTCTGCGACGAGGTCACGTTGATCGCCGGATAGGCGAATCCGCCCGCCTTGGCCCGGTCGAGCATCTCGGCGTAGACCTCGGGCGTTGCGATAGGCATCGGTCATCTCCCTGGAGACGGCGGTTTACGGGTTTTCGGCGGGCAGGCCACGGAGAGTGCGGCTGTTGTGCCCGTCTGGCCAGTATCGCGGGTCAGCGCCCTTCCCGGGTAGGCGGACCCCACCCCTGTGGACAACCTGGACG
>NZ_POUA01000698.1 GCF_003236385.1 Spongiactinospora gelatinilytica | reverse complement strand
GTGCCAGGAACACGAGACGTTGGCACCCTCCCAGGCCCTCCCCACCTGGGAGGCTCTGACCACCGCCTCGGTAGGGTCGGGCGGTGTGAGTGACCCATTGGCGGTGATCGCCGAACTCCCCGGCGTACCCGAGGCCGTCACCGAGGCCAGGGAAGCGGTGGACCGGCTCTACCGCCACCGTGTACTGCGACGTCGCAGTCCTGAGGTGTCGGCCGAATCCGCGCTGCGCGGCGCCCGCGCCTCCGCCGCGCTGGAAGGCGTGGACGCCCCGCTCGGCCCGCTGCGCGCGGGCCAGGTGACGGACCCCCTGGTGCAGGGCGCGCTGCGCGTCTCCGCCGAGCTGGGCCGGCTCAGCGAGACCTGGCGTACGGCCCCACGTCAGGTACTGGCCCGCCTCCACACGCTCGCCGCCGCCGGCCTGGTGGAGGAGGCCCGGTTGGGCCGTCCGCGAGTCGCCGACGCGCCCGGCGTCCCGCCGAACGACCCTCTCGGCCTCGGCCCGGCCCCCTCCGCCGAGGAGACCGCGGCGCGCATAGACGCGCTCGTCGCCTTGGTCACAGGCGAGACCAAGGCCTCTGCGGTGGTCCTGGCGGCCGTCGTACACGCCGAGATAGCCGTGCTCAGACCCTTCGGAGTGGCCGACGGCCTCGTGGCCCGGGCCGCCGAACGCCTGACGCTGACAGAGTTCGGACTCGACCCGAAGTCGCTCGCCACCGTCGAGGTCGGCCATGCCGAGTCGTCGTACGGCGAGAACCTTCAGGCATACCTGACGGGCAGTCGCGATGGAGTCGGCCAATGGTTACGGCACTGTGCCCTGGCGGTGACACTCGGCGTCCGAGAGGCCACCGCGGTGTGCGAAGCGCTGCAGCGCGGCTGACGCACAGTGATCGATCTACCTGGGGCCTTGGCAGAAGTGCCAGCGTAGCGAGGGCGCGTCACGCGCCCGCCGCCCCTTCGCCGCGCACCGGCGGGCCGTAAACACAGCGGACGGCGTCCCTGGACTGGGACGCCGTCGCCGGCACGTCGCACCGGGTTACCAAGCGTGCACCTCGTATCCGTCGGAGCGGGTCAAGCCCGTCTCGACGCGCCTCCCGCGGCTGGTCGCGCGTGGGTGCCCGGCGGCCGTGCCCGGACAATCCGTCCGTGACACCTTTCTACGTCGGATCCGCCCTGATGGGAACCCCCAGAAGCAAGACCTTTACCAATCATCTTCACCAAATTGTGACACAATCGGATGAACCTCCCGTATCTCCTCATATATGTCTTTGGTGTGAGATCACGATGCTCCGCGGGTGGGTGAGCGGCCGTCCATGCTCACGCTGAGTGAGCAATATAGGGCTGTGGTGGGGTGTCCGGATTCGGCAACGGAGAGTAGTTGTATGGTTACGTCGAAAAAACTTGGCGGAAATTGCAGATTGCTCCTCGACGAAACTCAAGTGGATCGGGCAGCATACGTGGGTATCTCCCTAAACTGGAGTGAGTGTGCACGGGGCCGCATTGCATGTCCCTTGCCATGCCCTGGTGAAGTGTTGAAAGCTTTCTTCTGAAACGGGACCGGCTCTACCCCCCCGGAGCCGGACCGGTTGGCGACCCCCGCTC
>NZ_POUA01000697.1 GCF_003236385.1 Spongiactinospora gelatinilytica | reverse complement strand
CCGGCGAACTGCCCGCCCGCCATCGGCCGGGCCACCCCCGGTGGACCCCCATGACCGCTCGCCTCGACGCCCGACGTCAACGACGGTCTGGACACCGGACCAGGCACGACCTCCTGCCCGCCCCCGGGCGCACATGGCCGTGCACACCCTGTGGACAACGAGAAGCGATTCACCCATGGGCACCCTGCTTGCGGAAGATGAGCAGGTCCTCGTGGGCGGTGACGCACACCGGCGACCCCTTCTCCTGATGCCTACGCACCGCCAGCATCTGGAAGAACGACGCCCGGGTCACCAGCCGGCCATCACGCACCCCGCACAGCAACGCCACCAGCCGATGCATCAGCACCAGACCGGCCTTCTCCGCTGCCGTGATGACCTGACCGGGGAGATCGACGAGGTACCCATCGATTCGGATCGGGCGGACCGTGACGGCGACCACTCCATCCGGCCGCAGCAGCTCACCACACCCGGCAAGGATCTCCCCGAACCCCTCCACGAGTTCCGGCAGCGGCTGGTGAGCGAGATTGCCCTTATCGGTGGAGTACCGGTGATTCCACTTCTCCACCGGCCCACCGTCACCGTCCCGCACGCCTGAGCGGATGTGCCCATGGGTCCGCGCTCCGTACGGCGGGGAGGTCAGCACCAGCGCGGCACTACCGCGCAGACCCGCGAACACGCTCGCTATGTTCCGCGCATCCCCACACGCCACCCGACCGTTCCCCGCCGCTCCCTGGGCGCGGGCATGCTGGACGTTCGCAGCAGCCAAGCCGGCGAAGTCGGCCTCGTACTCCATCCCCGCCGCGTCCCTGCCGAGATGGACCGCCTCCACCAGCGTGGTCCCGATCCCGCACATCGGATCGACGACCAATTCTCCTGGCCGGGAGAACAGCGAGATCACCTGCGAGGCGATGGAAGGGAGCATCTTGCCCGGATGCCGCATCGACTCCGGCAGATACCGGCCCCGCCGCTGCACCCGCGAGGGCACCTGACCGGTCGCCAGCACCGACGGCACCACCGTCCCCGTCACCAGGCGGCTCCCGCAGCCGGGGTGAACAGGCACACATCGGCATGCACCGACACCACCGGCGGCAACCCACCCGACCGGGTACGGCGAATCTGCGCCAGCCCGCGCGGGTCGGCCTGCACGACCAGGGTGTCCCCGTCGATCGGGGCGCGCAGCGCGATGACATGCTGCACATACGCCAGCCCGGCACGCCTCGCATGCCGGATGACCTCCGGCGCCAGGTCCACCACCCGGCCCTGCTCATACCTGGCAGTCGTGATCACCGCCAGATGGCCGCTCGGCGTGAGCACCTGCCGCGCGTTCTCCAGGAACCGGCCGAGCTGCGCCACCCCGAGCGCCGGTTCCGCCCGGCACGACGGGCACGGGACACCGGGGGAGTCTCGCGCAGGCCCCGGGTAGGGCGGAAGCGCCGCGATCAGCAACTCCACCCGCCCCTCCAGACCGTCCAGCGCCTGCCGAAGCCGATCCGGCCCGTGCGGACGCAGCCGCACCGCCGCCCGCCGATCCGCCGAAACCTGCTCCCGCAACCGGGTGGCGAGATACTGCGCCACCGCCAACCGGGGCACGCACCCGACCCCGAGC
>NZ_POUA01000696.1 GCF_003236385.1 Spongiactinospora gelatinilytica | reverse complement strand
CCCCCTCTCCGCTCGAACCCGACCCCGACGCCCTGGCCGGGATCGCCCGGCACCTGGCGGAGGCCGAGCGGCCGGTGCTGGTGCTCGGCTCCGACGTGTGGATGGACCGCGCCGAAGAGGCCGCCCGCGACTTCGCCGAGCAGTGGCGGCTGCCGGTCATCCCCAACGGCCAGGGCCGCGGCATCGTGCCCTCAGGGAACGAGCTGCTGGTCACCCGGGCCAGGAGCATCGCGTTCGGCCAGGCCGACCTGGTCATCGTGGTGGGCGCGCCACTGGACTTCCGGCTCGGCTACGGCTGGTTCGGCGGCAAGGAGGGCGCGCCGCTGGCCAAGGTCGTCCACCTCGCCGACACGCAGTCCCAGCTCGCCACCCACACCGGCACGGTGGGCTCGGCCGCGGGCGACCTGTCCCTGCTGCTGTGGGGCCTCGGCGCGGCCTGTGAGACCGCCGGGGTCGATCCGGCCTCCTACGCCCCCTGGACGACCAGGCTGGCCGAAGCCGCCAAGGCGGCCACCGCCGCCGACGCGGAGCTTCTCAGTGCCTCCGCCGACCCCATCCACCCCGTGCGGATCTACGGCGAGCTGGCCCGGCTGCTCGACGACGACGCCGTGGTGATCGGCGACGGCGGCGACTTCGTGTCCTACGCGGGCAAGTACGTCGAGTCCAAGCAGCCGGGCTGCTGGCTGGACCCCGGCCCCTACGGCTGCCTGGGCACCGGCCTCGGCTACGCCATCGCCGCCCGGCTGTCGCGGCCCTCCTCCCAGGTGGTGCTGCTGCTCGGCGACGGCGCGGCGGGCTTCTCACTGATGGACGTGGACACGCTGGTCCGCCACCGGCTGCCGGTCGTGATGATCTGCGGCAACAACGGCTCGTGGGGGCTGGAGAAGCACCCGATGCGGCTGCTGTACGGCTACGACGTGGCCGCCGACCTTCAGCCGCAGTGCCGCTACGACCAGGTGGTGACCGCGCTCGGCGGGGGCGGCGAGCTGGTCACCAGGCCCGAGGAGATCGGGCCGGCGCTGCGCAGGGCGTTCGACTCGGGCGTGCCGTACCTGGTCAACATCGCCACCGACCCGGACGTCGCCTACCCGCGCAACACCACGGGCCTGTGAGGGCCCGCGGCGCACACTCAGCGTCCCACCGGCACCTTGGACAGCGACGGTGTCGGTGTGGGCTGCGGCGAGGGCGACTCGCAGCCGTTCTCCGGGTCGAACAGGATCATCATCGACCTGCCCAGCTCCAGCTTCTCTCCGGCCGCCGGCTCCTGGAAGACCACGGTGTGACAGGCGAGCACCTGGCCACCGCCGTTGAGCTGGGCCTGCACCTTGAACCCGGCGGCCTTGATCATCGGGCGGGCCTCGGCGAGGGTGAGGCCGCCGACGTCGGGCACCGGCTTCTTCGGGCGTGGCGTGGGGCTCGGCGTCGGGGACGGGGTCTTGGTCGGGGCCGCGCTCGGGCTGGGCGAGACGGTGAGCGTCGGCGTCGCCTCCACATGTGGGGCGTCGCGGTCGCCGCCCAGCGCGACCCCGCCGCCGAGCCGGTGCAGCACGACGCCGACCGGCGCGCGGCGCAGCATCAGGCGGGCCGTCTTGGCCAGCCTGCGCCACAGTGT
>NZ_POUA01000695.1 GCF_003236385.1 Spongiactinospora gelatinilytica | reverse complement strand
GCCCTGTGGAAAACCCACCGCCCCGCCGCTGACGGCGAAGGTGTCCAGCTGCTCGGCGTCGGCGGCGGCGATGAGCTGGTCCACCAGCTCATCCAGCTCCAGCGGCTCTTGGGCCCTGGGAGTGTGGGCGGTTCCGGTCAGGTCCACCCCGACCACGGTGTGCCGTGCGGCCGGCCCTTCCATGATCGGCCCGTAGTTGGCCTCGGCCGCCGTCCGCGCCGTGGGCGCGGCAGCAGGCCGGGGCCGGACCCGCACTGAGCGGCCAAGGCGGAATCGGTGCGAGGTCTCGGCACTCTCGTTGACGGGCGCCAACGCGGTCCCGTGTACGAGGTGGCAGCGAGGCCGAGCCCGGTATGTAGGGCTCCGATGGGTTTCGCACCTCCAGGCCACCGGGACGGGAATAGGCTCGGTCCGTGGACATCGACGCGTTCGTCATGGCGCACCGCGGGACATGGGATCGGCTGGAGCACCTGATCCGCCGCAAAGGGTCCCTCACCGGGGCCGAGGTGGACGAGCTGGTGGACCTCTACCAGCGGGTCGCCACCCACCTGTCGATCGTGCGGTCCGGGTCCACGGACGCCGTTCTGGTCGGCAGGTTGTCCAGCCTGGTCGCCAGGGCGCGATCCGCCGTCACCGGGGCGCACACGCCCGCGTGGCGGGAGCTGGCCCGGTTCGTCACGGTGACCTTTCCGGTGGTCGCCTACCGGGCCCGGTGGTGGTGGCTGGCGACCGCGTTCGGGTTCTGCGCGGTGTCGGCCGTACTGGGGTTCTGGGTGGCGGGCGACCCGGAGGTACGGGCGGCCCTCGGACCGCCCGAGATGATCGAACGGCTGGTCGAGCACGAGTTCGCCGACTACTACTCGGAAAACCCGGCGGCGTCCTTCGCCGGACAGGTCTGGATCAACAACGCGTGGGTGTCCATGCAGGTCATCGCGTTCTCGATCTTCTTGGGGCTGCCCATTCCTTGGGTGCTCTGGCAGACCGCGGCCAACCTCGGCGTCTCGGGCGGCCTGATGGGGGCGCACGGCAAGCTGGACATCTTCTTCGGCCTGATCACCCCGCACGGCCTGCTGGAGCTGACCGCGGTGTTCCTCGCCGCGGGAGCCGGGATGCGGCTCGGCTGGACCGCCGTCGACCCCGGTCCGCGCAGACGGGGGGAGGCGCTGGCCGAGCAGGGGCGCGCGGTGATGAGCGTGGCGCTCGGGCTGATCGCGGTGCTGCTGGTGTCGGGGCTCATCGAGGCCCTGGTGACCCCGTCCGGCCTGCCCACCTGGGCCCGGGTGGCCGTGGGCGTGGTCGCGGAGGCGGCCTTCCTCACGTACGTGTTCGTGTACGGCAGGCGCGCCCTCCGCCGCCAGGAAACAGGCGACATCGAACGCGCCCCCGACTTCGCGCCTGCGAGCTAATGGCTGTGTTCGATGGCGCTCGCTTCGCTCGCGCGGGCCCGGGCGCTGCTGAAGGTCGCGTCCTCCGCTCACGACCGCGCCCGGGCCGTGCGTGGTTGCGGTGGGTGCATCACTTGGAAGTACTCAAGGCCCGGGCGCCTTCAAGTCAAGGGTGAGGCCGGGTGGGTCAGAGGCGGCCGGTGGCCTTGAGGGTGAGGTAGGCGTCGGCGAG
>NZ_POUA01000694.1 GCF_003236385.1 Spongiactinospora gelatinilytica | reverse complement strand
ACGAGACAGCCTGCGCCCTGGTCGATGACCTCCACATGCACCTGCTGATCGGTGCCGGTCATACGCACCGTCACCTGCCCATACGCAAGCCCACGAGTCCCATGGACAACGGCGTTGGCCACCAGCTCGCTGACCACCAGGGTGGCCGAGTACACAGCATCGGCGGCCCCATACCCCCCCGGCCTCCAGCACACCGCGCGCGAATCCTCGGGCGACCTGCACTGAGGGCACGGCGGCCGGGAGCGTCAGTCTTCCCAGGAACACCGGGCCGATCATGCCCGCCGCCTTCCGCCCAACACGGAGCGGCCCCTAGTAGGGGTTGGACACGAGTCCATGAGGTCACCCATGTAAACCACCGCCGGCCTGCAGCAGCGCAACTGCACCTGCGCAACTGCACTCGGCGATGAACCATTTACCCGGATATGCCCACAAGAGGAGAGGCAGCATGACCTTGAGCCGCCACAGCCCGACCGTCCGTAGGCGACGACTGGCAGCCGAGTTCCGACGACTGCGCGAAGCGCGAGGGCTGACGATCGATCAGGTGGCAGCAGAGATCGACTGGCACGCTACGAAGCTCAGCCGGGTCGAGACAGGCAAGCAGTCGCTCCGCCTCAGCGATGTACGCGCCCTCCTGGAGGTGCTGCAAGTCGCCGCCGAACTTCGAGACCCCCTCCTCGCCCTTGCCCGGGAGGCTCGCCAACGGGGTTGGTGGCAAGCGCTCGGGGAAGCCGTCCCTGACTGGTTCGAGGTCTATGTCGGACTCGAATCGGAGGCGTCCGGACTACAGATCTCTGAGGCCGAATTCGTACCCGGCCTGCTCCAGACGGCAGAGTACGCACGAGCCGTTCACCAGGCCGCTCAGCTTCGCGCGTCCGATGCGGAAATCGAGCGGCAAGTCGCCGTGCGGATGGCCCGCCAGGAGCTTCTGACGGGCGAAGGCTCGCCACAGCTATCGATGATCGTGAACGAGGCGGCCATTCGACGCGTCGTGGGCGGAGCGAAGGTGATGCGTGCCCAACTGGCCCACCTCATGGAACTGGCCCACCTCCGCAACCTCACCCTGCAAGTGCTCCCCTTCAGCATCGGCGCACATCCCGCGATGGTCAGCGGATTCCATATCCTCACGTTCGAGCCTGAGGATGCCGATGTCGTCTATATCGAGTACCCGACCGGTTCGATTTACCTGGAGAGGCCCACAGAAGTCGAGCGGTATACGCTGATATTTGAACGGCTGCGAGTGGAAGCTCTACCCACCGAGGCGACCCGTGACCTGATCGAGCAAGTGGCTCGCGAACTGGACCGCTAGCCACGCTGAGAATGGAGCGTGGACGATGGACCCGACAACCTCGCTTACGGACCTGTCCCTGTCCCGCGCCACGTGGCGCAAAAGCACCCGGAGTAGTGGAAACGGCGGAGCCTGCGTGGAGGTCGCCACCAACCTTCGTGGCATCGTCGCTGTTCGCGACAGTAAAGACCCCGACGGGCCAGCCCTGATCTTTACTCCCGACGAGTGGCGAGCATTCACAAGGCTGGTCGCCGACCTCTCCCCTTCTTACAACGGATAGGGGCTCAGGCGGAGTGGAGGCTGAGGACGGGGTCGGCCAGCCAGCGGGCGGGTG
>NZ_POUA01000693.1 GCF_003236385.1 Spongiactinospora gelatinilytica | reverse complement strand
CACTGCCCCCGTCTCAGCCACCGCTCTCGGGGCCGACGCCATCACCGAGCCCACCGACCCGGGTGCCGCCGTTGCTCCCGCTGCCGCGTCCGCCCCGGCCACCGATCTCGGGACCGGCCCTATCGCCGACCCCACCGATGCGGGGGCCGACGGTGGCACAGGCACTTCCCCCCTCGTCCCGGCTCCTCGTACCGAGCCGGGCATCGGGCGGGCGGTGCAGCAGGACGCCGGCGGCATTGGCCGGCGGGCCGTACCAGCGGGCCCCGCATCGGCGCGGACCGTGGCCGGGCCGCCGCCCGGGGCCGGGGCGACCCCCAGCATGGGCCGGTTCATGCTGGTGGCGGTCGGCCAGCTCGCCTCCATCCTCGGTGCGGCACTGACCGAGTTCGCCGTGCCGATCTGGATCTACCTGACCACCGGCTCCCTCGTCAGCTACGCCCTGTTCTCGGTGATCGCCCTGGTCCCGGGCCTGCTCGCGGCCCCTCTCGCGGGCGCGGTCGCCGACCGCTTCGACCGCCGCCGGGTCATGCTGGCCGCCAACGTCGCCGCCGGCGGCGTCCAACTCTGCCTCGGTAGCCTCCTGTGGACCGGCAACCTGCAGATCTGGCACGTCTATCCGCTGCTCGCCATCCTTTCCGTGGCCCTCGCCTTCCAGCGGCTCGCCTACCAGTCCGCCATCCCGCAACTGGTCCCCAAGCGCTACCTCGGGCACGCCAACGGCATCGTGCAGACCGCCACCGGGACGGCCCAGCTCATCGTGCCGCTGGTCGCGGTCGCCCTGATGGCCGTGATCGGCCTGGAGGGCATCCTCATCCTCGACGTGACCGGCTACACCCTCGCCATCGCCGTCCTGCTGGCCACGAAGTTCCCCGCCACCATGGCCGCGCGCCGCAGGGAGACGGTCATGGCCGAGATGATCGGCGGCTTCCGCTACTCCTGGGGCCATCGCGGGTTCCGCGGCATGCTGGCCTTCTTCGCGGTGTTCAACGTGCTCGTCTCGCCGCTGTTCCTGCTGATCTCGCCGCTCGTACTCGCGTTCGCCACCCTCCAGGACGTCGGCAAGGTGTCGTTCGCGGGCGGCCTCGGCGCGCTGCTCGGCGGCCTGACCGTGGCCGTGTGGGGCGGGCCGCGCCGGCTGCGGATGCGCGGCATGCTGCTGTCCGGTCTCGCCCTGGCCGCGTTCTGCCTGGCCACCGGCGTCGTGGACAGCCTGGTCGTGATCGGCGTCGGCGCGTTCGGCATGTCGTACTGGCTCGCCGTCCTCAACGGCGTCTACGCCACCCTCATCCAGGTCAAGGTGCCGCAGCGCTTCCACGGCCGGGTGTTCGCGATCAACCAGATGATCGCCTGGTCCACCCTGCCGGTCGGGTTCGGCCTGGTCGCCCCGTACGGCACGGCGCTGTTCGAGCCGCTGCTCGCGCCCGGCGGCCCGCTGGCCGGGACCGTGGGCGCGGTGATCGGCACCGGCGAGGGACGCGGCATCGGGCTCATGTACCTGCTCTTCGGCCTGGCCATCGCCCTTCTGGTCCTGATCGCCCTGCGGGTACGCGCCCTGTCCCGCTTCGACACGCACGTCCCCGACGCCCTCCCCGACGACCTCGTCGGCCTGGCCGTACTCGAAGGC
>NZ_POUA01000692.1 GCF_003236385.1 Spongiactinospora gelatinilytica | reverse complement strand
CACCACGACGCGTCCCCATCGGGAATCAACGGCTCACGAAACGCCAGGTTCAGATGCACCGGCCCCGGATCACCCGTGCCCACCGCCCGCTGATACGCCCGGCACGCCAGCGAACGCCAGTACGCGACCTGCCCAGGACGCTCCTCCGGCACCCCCACCTCGGTGAACATCCGAACCGTGTCGCCGTACAACTTCACCTGATCGATCGTCTGATTGGCCCCCGTACCGCGCAGCTCCGGCGGCCGATCCGCCGTCAGCACCAGCAACGGCACCCCCGACTCATGCGCCTCGATCACCGCCGGATGGAAGTTCGCCGCCGCAGTGCCCGACGTGCACACCAAAGCCACCGGCCGCCCCGACCGCCGCGCCAACCCCAGCCCCAAGAACGCCGCCGAACGCTCATCCACCCGCACATGCAGCCGCAACCGCGACTCCGCGTGCACCGCGATGGCCAGCGGCGCCGACCGCGACCCCGGCGCGAGCACCACATCGGTCAGCCCGCACCGCACCAGCTCGTCCACGAGCACCGTGGCCAGCGCGGTCGCCGGGTTCACGGCGCGGCCCCGTCGGCAAGCATCGAGGCGAACTCCTCTATCAGACGATCGGACAACGGTCAGGGGCGACGGGGGAACCTGGCGAAGTCGGGCTTGCGCTTCTCCTTGAAGGCGTCCCGCCCCTCCTGCGCCTCCTCGCTCATGTAGTAGAGCAGTGTGGCGTCACCGGCGAACTGCTGCATCCCTGCCGCGCCGTCCGTGACCGCGTTCAGCGCCCCCTTGAGCATCCGCAGCGCCAGCGGCGACTTCTCCAGCAGTTCCCGGCACCACTGAACCGTCTCCTCCTCCAGACGCGCCAGCGGCACCACCTTGTTGACCAGGCCCATCGCCTCGGCCTCGTGCGCGTCATAGAACCGGCACAAGTACCAGATCTCCCGCGCCTTCTTCAGCCCCACCGTCTCGGCGAGCAGCCACGCACCGTACCCGCCGTCGAACGACCCCACCTTCGGCCCGGTCTGCCCGAACTGCGCGTTGTCAGCGGCGATCGTCAGGTCACAGCAAACATGCAGCACATGCCCGCCACCGACCGCGTAACCCGCCACCATCGCCACCACCGGCTTGGGCAGCCGCCGGATCTGCACCTGTAGATCCAGCACGTTCAGCCGGCCGATCCCATCAGGACCGACATACCCGTCATCGCCACGGATCTTCTGATCCCCACCCGAGCAGAACGCCTCGTCCCCGGCACCGGTGAGGATGATCACCCCCACGTCGCCGTCGTCCCGCGCCTTGTTGAACGCATCCTGCAACTCGAACAACGTCGTCGGGCGAAACGCGTTACGCCGCTCCGGCCGATTAATGGTGATCTTCGCGATGCCCTCGGCCGTCTCATAGACGATGTCCTCGTACTCACCGGCACGCTTCCAGCCGATACCGCTCACGACAGCCACCCTCCCTCACTGACCCCGCCGATCCGGAGTACGCGGGGACTCGGGGCCGCCCCCGCCGCAACGTCGCAACCTATCGCCGGACACCCAAGGCCCCAGCGCCGGGGAGCCCCGCACCTTGTCCGGCTTGTCGGCACTAACCTTACGACCGTGCGAGACGGACCCGAACACGCGGAGCGGCCTTCCCC
>NZ_POUA01000691.1 GCF_003236385.1 Spongiactinospora gelatinilytica | reverse complement strand
CCTGAGGCGCGCCCTGGGGCCCGGTGCCCTGCCCGACCCCGGGCCCCGGCTGCGCCGCCTGAGGCCCGGTATGCGTGCCCGCCGGAGCCCCCTGCGACGGAGGCTCCAGCGGGTGTGTCGCGTCGGTCCACTGGTTCCCGTCCCACCACCGGAGATTCGGTGACCCATAGGGGTCGGGGTACCAGCCTGCGGGGGTTTGCGTGGTCATGGCCGCCAGATTAGTCAGATCGCGGCCGGCCGCGCAGTGGCGGCGGCCTCCGGGTTGGCTCCGAACAGTGTCATCGGCACCTGTCACCGGCACCGGTAGGTGAAGGTCGCCTTGTCCTCCACACGCCCGCCCTCGGGCAACGGGGAGATCACCCGCAGGGTCGCGGTGCCCTTGAACGACCCCTCGCCCTTGACCGTCCACTTCAGGCTCACCGGGTAGGACGACGTGCCCGACCGTACGCTCTCCAACTGCTCGATCGGCTCGTCCCGGTCACTGCGCCGCCATTCGTACCGGACCTCGCCCGCGGACCCGTTGGTGACGATCGTGGCGTTGATCGTCACCGTCGTGTCGCAGCCCTGGGTCTTCTTGGGGGCCTTGACGTTCACCCCCTCCACCACGAGCGCGGGCCCGCCGGTGAACTGGAGCCAGGCCAGCACCGCCGCCACGACGACCAGCGCGAACACCGACGTGCTCAGCGCCAGCCTGCGGCGTCTGCGCCCGGCCGCCGCCCGCTGGGCGCCGCGGCGGTCGGCGCCGTGCACGGTCTGCTGCCCGGACTGCCAGATCTTCTCGGCGGCGTTGCGGGGCGGCACGCCGGGCCCGAAGCGCACCTCGCCCTTGGCGTGCGTGTCCGCGGTCGGCTGGGCCGGATCATGCGTCTCGGGGGTGGGTAAGGCGTCGGCGGTGAGGGGCGTGGGGACGCGCAGGAGGGTGACGATCTCGCCCTCGTCCCGCTCGGCCGAGCCGTACGGCCCGGTGCCCATGACGCCTTCGTCCCGCGCGTACCGCCACCCCCGTACCACCTCGGCCAGCCGCTCGCGGCCCGCGTGCCCGCCGGGCAGGTGCTCAAGGCCGCTCAGCAGCACCTCACGCCCCGCCGCGAGGCCCTGCGCGGTCGCGGTCGCCGCTGCCCGGTCCAGCAGCGCCGCGCCCGGCGCGGAGTGCGCCGCCCACACCGCCGCCAGCCCGCGCGCCAGCGCCGCCCACGCCGTGACGTCCTGGGCGGGCGAGGGGGAACGGCCGCGCAGCGCGTCGGCGAGGCCGCGTTCGGCCAGCAGGGTCGCGCCGTCCTCGGCGATCACCACCGCGCCGGGCCGCACCGAGCCGTGCGCCAGCCCCGCCGCGTGTACGGCCAGCAGCGTCGCGGCCGACTCCACCAGCACCGCCGCCGCGCTCGCCGTGTCGAGCCCGGTCTCCGTGGCGGGCTCGATCAGGTCGGTGAGGGTCGGACCGGCCGGATGCCCGGCCAGCAGCCACACCTCCTCGCCCGCCGCGACCAGGTCCAGCACCGGCATCAGCCCGCTCAGCCCGCCGGCGACCAGCCGCTGGTCGGAGGTGACCGCGCTGACCAGCCGCTGCCGGGCCCAGCCCGCCGCCACCAGCCCGGCGTCGAACCGCAGCGCGCTCACCCGCCGCCCGTCCGGCGCGACGGCCTCCCAGAAGG
>NZ_POUA01000690.1 GCF_003236385.1 Spongiactinospora gelatinilytica | reverse complement strand
CCCCGGCCCAGCCGGACGAGCTCCCCACGACACCCGACACTGAGACAACGCCGGACGTACCCCCCGCCAGCGCCCCGGCAATGTCCCTTCAGGACGCGATGCGCATTCTGGAGCAGGAGGCCGACCGCCGCGCGACCGCCGAAGCCGAATTGGCACGTGCCCAAGCCGAAGAGGACGCTCGCCGTCAGCAGGCCGCTCAGGCCCTTGCCAAGGCCCGCATGGTCGAAGACGCCCGCCAGGCCCTGACCGACCTTCTCACAGCCGTCACGACCACCTATGCGGCACTTCTGGCCGACGACGAGGCGGCGTTCGCCACCGGCCTGGAGTCGATCTACGGCGGCACGGCGGACGTGCGCAAGGCCGCGCGGGTCAGCCAGCCCAAGGCCACCAGTACCACCGCCGCATGGGGATCGAACCGCAACGCCCCTCGTCCGCTACGTCCGCACGTCCTGGAGCACTTGATCAAGCACCCGGACCTCGCGTTCACCGCGAACGAGATCGCCAAGGTTCTCAACCGTTCGTCCGGCGCGGTCGCCAACGCGTTGGACACCCTCGCGCGGAACGGCGAGGCCGAACTCGTCAGCGAACGCCCCAGCCGCTTCCGCGCCGCCAAGCCCCAGGACGCCTGAAGGGAGCACGATGGACGACGAGGTGTTCACCCTTCTGGGGTGGGCATGGGATGTAGCCCTGGCCAGCCGACTGGCCCGACGCCACCCAATACGCCCGGCTGCTATCCGGACGTTGACCGGCATCATGGGCCTCATCCGGATCGACCCTGACCACGCGGCCACCGTCGATCTCACCAAGCCCCTTCTGATCGTGCCCCTGCCGTACGCACCGCCGCCCGGCAACCGCCTGGTGATCGACGGCTGGCACCGCATTCACCGCGCTCTCGATCTTGGCCTGGAGGAACTTCCCGCGTTCTTCCTCGACCTGACCGACGAACGCGCCTGCCGCCTACGCGGCGGGGACGTCTGACAACACCGCTCACGGGGCGGGTCGGCTACGGCTGACCCGCCCCCGTTGTGTGCGGGACGGGCATAGCCGGTCAGGTCCTGGCGGGTGGTGTACCGGCTGATGCGGACGTTGAGGCCGGTGCCGGGGGCCTCGATCATGCGGTTGGCGTCGAGGACGAGGCCGACATGGCCGGGGTCGTCGGGGCCGCCGCCGGAACTCTGGAAGAACACGAGGTCGCCCGGGGCCTGCTGGCCCGGTGGGATGTGCGGGAGGGCGTGCCATTGGTCGGCGGCGATGCGGGGGAGAGTGACTCCGGCCTGGTACCAGGCGTAGCGGGTGAGGCCGGAACAGTCGAAGCCGATCGTGTTCGCGCCCCGGCCGATTCCCCGGGTGGGACCGTCGAGTCCGCCGCCTCCCCATGAATAGGGCGTGCCGAGCCAGCGGGAGGCTGCGGCTATGGCCGTTGAGGCGTTTCCTGTTGCCGGGGCCGTGCAGGTGGCGTTGGGGGCGCAGGTGTCGCCGGGGAGTACGGCTGTGACGGTGGCGATGATGACGGCGGTCAGGACGAGCGCGCCGGTCGCGGTCGCGGTGATGCCGATCATGCGGTGGGGTCCCACGCGTCGCGTAGGGCGATCAGGCGGCGGCGGGGTCCCGTTGATCCGGCGGGTAGCCATATGGGGCCAGCGGGGCCGTCAGG
>NZ_POUA01000068.1 GCF_003236385.1 Spongiactinospora gelatinilytica | reverse complement strand
GGCCTGGGAGAACCGCCTCCTGCCGCCGCCCGCGAGCTCCATCCCTGACCCGGCATCAGCGCGGCGGCAGGAGGCGGTTCTCCCAGGCCCAGGCGACGACTTCGACGCGGTTGCGCATGCCGAGCTTGGACATCACGCTCGCCACGTGCCCCTTGACCGTGCTCAGCGAGATGAACAGCGCCGCGGCGATCTCCTGGTTGGTGCGCCCCCTGGCCACGGCCCGCACGACCTCCAGTTCGCGGTCCGTCAGGTTCGGGTCCGGAGGGCGGGCGGCGGGGGCCGTGGCGACGGCGAGGTGGCGCAGCAGGCGCACGGTGACCGACGGCGAGATCAGCGCGTCGCCCGCGTGCGCCGCCCGCACCGCCTCCACCAGCACGCCCGGCCCCGCGTCCTTCAGCACGAAGCCCACCGCGCCCTCGGTCAGCGCCCCGTGGACGTACTCGTCCAGGTCGAAGGTGGTCACCACGATCACCTTGAGCGGGTCGGCGATCCCCGGCCCGGCCAGGGCCCGGGTGACCGCGATGCCGTCCAGGCGGGGCATCCGGATGTCCACCAGGCAGACGTCCGGGCGCAGCCGGCGGGCCAGTTCGACCGCCTCCGCGCCGTCGGCCGCCTCGGCGACCACGCTGAAACCGGGCTGGTCCTCCAGGATGACCCGCAGGCTGGCGCGGACCATCGCCTGGTCATCGGCCACCAGCACGCTGACGCTCATCGTGGCCCGCGCAGCGGCAGCGTGGCCACGACCGACCAGCCGCACCCATCGGCGGGCCCCGCGCGGAGGGTGCCGCCGAGGGCTTCCAGGCGTTCCCGCATGCCGATCAGGCCGTGCCCGGCGCGCCGGGCCGCGCGGACCGGCCCGGGCGCGTCGTCGGTGACCTCCACGGTGATCGAGCCGGCGTCCTGCGCCACGCCGACCACGACCGACCGGGCGCCGGGAGCGTGCCGGGCGATGTTGGTGAGCGATTCCTGGACGACCCGGTAGACCGTGCCGGCCACCTCCGGCGGCCATCCGGGGTCGCCGGAGGGCAGTCGCGCGGTGACCTCCGCGCCACGGCCGTCAAAGCGATCGACCAGCTCGGCCAATTCGCCGGGGGAGCCGTGTTCGGCGCTGCCGGGTGCCGCGTCGCGCAGCAGCCCGACCACCCGGCGGGTGGCGGCCAGCGCGCCCGCGCCGACGGCCTCGATGGCCGCCAGGGAGCCTTCGACCTCCTCCGGCCGCCTGCGGGCGAGCACCTGGGCCGCCTGCGCCTGCAAGATGATGCCGGTGATGTGGTGGGCGACGACGTCGTGGAGTTCTCTGGCCAGGCGCAGGCGTTCGTCACGGCGTATCCGATCGGCCGCGGCGCGGCTGCGGCCCGCGAGGTACCGAGGCCACATCCCGGCCGCGACGGCGGCCACCCAGGCCAGGGCGTTCAGTATCGGCACGGCGCTGTCGGCGAAGGCGGCGAGCGCCCCGGCGGCGACCGCGAGGCCACCGCCCGCGACGGCCACCGCCTGGCCCACGGGCAGCGCCCGCACCGCCGAACCGACCAGCACGGCCAGCGCCAGCGCCATCGCCGGGCCGGGCTCGGCGGGCTGCCCGCCGAGCCCGGCGGCCAGGATCGCGACCACGGCCACCGCCGCTCCGGCCGCCGCCGCCCAGCACCGCTCGCGCCGCCGGGCGAGGGCGATCACGCAGACCGCCGTGCCCGCCGCGCAGCCGGGCACCCAGTGGCCGCCGCCCCAGCTCTCCGCGATCCGGGACGCCTGGAACGCCAGCGCCGCCGCGAACACCGCCCCGAGCCCGATGTCGACCTGGACGGCCCGGTCCCGCACGTTCACGGCGATCAGCGTAGAAGTGAACATCCGGCGGGCATACCGGCCGAAAGTACAGAAATGTCCGGGTGACGGCCTGCCCCGGGTACCGGCGTGGCGTGGCGCCGGGCCCGGGGCGTGGTCGCGTCCAGGTCCGCCCGGGGGACGCCACTCCCTGCCGGCAGGCCGGACAGCGACCGGAACAAGCCGAGAAGAGCCGCCTGGCGCACAGCGCTCCCCCGGCGGCACCGCGAATCGCTACCCGCGACTCCGCCGGAGGGCACGGCCGTACGGCCAAGGGGACGTGCAGCTCACGACCCTCTCCTTTCGCACCCTCACCACGTGACAACGGTAATCCCCCGAGTGCCGGCATGCCATCGAATAACCGGGCATCGCCCGGCGGGGCCGGGACGGCGGCCCGCGCTAGCATCGACCGTCGGGGACGACCCGCCACGAAACCCCGCCACGGAGGGCGAACGGGTGTCAGATCTGGAAGAGCGGCCGGACCGGCCGCGGGTGGTGACGATCCGCGACGTGGCGGCGGCCTCCGGGGTATCGATCGGCACGGTCTCCAAGGTGCTGAACGGCCGCGGCAAGCTGCGCGCCGAGACCAGGGCGCGGGTGTCGGCGGTGGCCGACCGGCTCGGGTTCCGGCCCAACCCGCTGGCCCAGGGCCTGCTGGCGGGCCGTACGCACACGATCGCCCTGATCGCCTGCGATGGTTTCAGCCGGTTCAGCGTCCCGGTGATGCTCGGCGTCGAAGACTTCCTCGCCCCCGAGGAGATCTCAATGTTCACCTGCGACACCCGCGACGACCCGATCAGGGAGCGGCACCACGTCGAGCGCCTGCTGGCCCGCCGGGTTGAGGGCATCGTGACGACCGGACGCCGGGCCGAGACCCGGCACGGGCTGGGTGATCTGCCGGTTCCGGTGGTCCACACGGTCAGCCGGTCGGCCGGTCCCGGCGACTTCTCCGTGGTGCCCGACGACCGCGGGGGCGGCGCGCTGGCCGTACGCCACCTGCTGGCGGCCGGCCGCAGCCGGATCGGGCACATCACCGGGCCCCGGCGGTTCCTCGCGGCCGGGCAGCGGGCGGCGGGCCTGACCGGCGCGCTGGCCGAGGCCGGGCTGCGGCCCGTGGCGGAGCCGCTGTTCGGCGAGTGGAGCGAGGAGTGGGGACGGCAGGCGGCGGGCATCCTGCTGCGCGCCCGACCCGACGTGGACGCGGTCGTCTGCGGCAGCGACCAGATCGCCCGCGGGGTCGCCGAGGCGATGGGCGAACACGGCAGGAAGGTGCCCGACGACGTGGCATTGATCGGGTTCGAGAACTGGGAGCCGATGGCGCTCGGCGCGCGTCCGCCGCTGACCAGCGTCGATCTGAACTTGACGGAGATCGGCCGGACGGCCGCCCGGTACCTGCTGGACGCCATCGGCGGCGCGCCTCCGCAGGGCGGCGTGCTCACCGTCCCGGCCACGCTCGTGGTGCGCGAGTCCACTCGCTGACCTGCCGCGTTCACCGGAGGCCCGGATCGGCGTGGGTAGGCTGCCGCTGTGACGGACTACCTCGCCGGGTTCGCGCCGGGGGCGGGCCGGCTCGGGCCGCGTGCCGCGTTCACCGCCACGTCTCCCCGCGTCGACCTCAATGGGCCGTGGCGGTTCCGCCTCTCCCCCACGGCCGCGGGCACGCCGATCGACGCGGACTTCTCCGGCTGGGACGCGATTCCCGTCCCCGGCATGTGGCAGCTCCACGGCCACGGCGATCCCGCCTACACGAACGTGGTCTACCCCTTTCCGCTCGATCCTCCGTTCGTCCCCGACGAGAATCCGACGGGCGACTACCGCAGGGAATTCGAGGTGCCGGCCGAGTGGGCCGGGCGCGGCGGCGTGCTGCGCTTCGAGGGGGTGGACTCCTGCTTCCGGGCCTGGCTCAACGGCCGGGAGCTGGGCTTTTCCATGGGGAGCCGGCTGCCGGTGGAGTTCGACGTGTCGGGCGCGCTGGTCGCGGGGCGGAACGTGCTGGCCGTACGGGTACACCAGTGGTCTCCGGGGAGCTACCTGGAAGACCAGGACATGTGGTGGTTGTCCGGGATATTTCGCGATGTGGCGGTGCTCGCGCCGCCGACCCTCCGCGACTTCTTCGTCCACGCCGGCTACGACCACCGCACCGGCCAGGGCAGGCTGCGGATCGAGACCTCCGCCCCGGCGACTCTCACCGTCGCCGGACTCGGCCTGACCGACGTCGCTCCCGATGACCTGCGCATCGACGGGGTCGAGCCGTGGTCGGCCGAGGTCCCCCGCCTCTACGACGGCGTACTCCGGTGCGGCGGCGAGCACGTGCCGCTGCGCATCGGCTTCCGGACCGTCGCGATCGAGGACGGCCTGCTCAAAGTGAACGGCGAGCGCGTGCTGTTCCGCGGGGTCAACCGGCACGAGTTCCACCCCCGGACCGGGCGCGCGCTGGACGAGGCCACCATGCTCGCCGACGTCCTGGCCATGAAGCGGCACAACGTCAACGCCGTCCGCACCAGCCACTACCCGCCGCACCCCCGGTTCCTGGACCTGTGCGACGAGTACGGCCTGTGGGTGATCGACGAGTGCGACCTGGAGACCCACGGGTTCGCCCGGGTGGGCTGGCGGGGCAATCCCAGTGCCGACCCGCGCTGGCGCGATGCCCTGCTCGACCGGATGCGCCGCACCGTCGAGCGCGACAAGAACCACCCGAGCGTGATCATGTGGTCGCTCGGCAACGAGTCGGGGACCGGGGAGAACCTGCGGGCGATGGCCGGGTGGACGCGCGAGCGCGACCCCTCGCGGCCGATCCACTACGAGCCCGACCAGGACGGCGCCTGCGTCGATGTGCGCTCCCGGATGTACGCGCCGGTGGAGGAGGTCGAGCGGATCGGGCGGGGCGATCACCATCCTGGCCTGCCGTTCGTGTTGTGCGAGTACGCGCACGCGATGGGCAACGGGCCGGGGCTGCTCTCGGAGTACCAGGAGCTGTTCCACACCTACCCGCGCTGTCAGGGCGGCTTCGTGTGGGAGTGGATCGACCACGGGCTCGCGCATCCGGAGTACGGCTTCGGGTACGGCGGCGACTTCGGCGAGGACCCGCACGACGGCCCCTTCGTCATCGACGGGCTGGTCTTCCCCGACCGGACGCCCTCGCCGGGGCTGCTGGAGTTCAAGAAGGTGGTCGAGCCGGTGCGGATCACGATCAACGCCGGTGGGCCGATCGTGATCGAGAACCTGCACGACTTCCGCGACCTCGCCCACCTGGCGTTCGTGTGGACCCTGGAGGAGGAAGGGGTCATGGTCGCGCGGGGCGCGCTCGACGTGCCCCCGGTCGCTGCGGGTGGCCGGGCCGAGACGCCCGTTCCGGCGCTGCCCGGTACCGAAGGCGAGACGTGGCTGACCGTCCGCGCGGTGCTGGCGGCCGACGAGCCCTGGGCGCGAGCCGGGCACGAGGTCGCCTGGGGACAGGGCCGCATCGCCCCCGCCAGGCCGGCGGAAGCCCGCGCGCTCGCCGCGCCGGGCCCCGGGGTGTTCGGCGACGACGGACGGCTGCTGCGCATCGGCGGCGTACACCTGGTCAGCGGCCCGCGCCTGGACCTTTGGCGGGCCCCGACCGGCAACGACGCCGGCGGCCCCGCCCCCGACGCCGAGCTCTGGCGGCGCGCGGGCCTGCACCGGCTGCGGCACCGCGTGGTCGGCGTGGAGCGCGCGGCCGGCGAGCTGACCGTCCGCACGGTGGCCGCCGCGGCAGGGCACGACCGGGCCATGCGGGCCACCTATCACTGGCAGGCCCTGACCGGCGATCGGCTGCGGCTCACGGTCACCGCCGAGCCGCGCGGCGAGTGGGACCTCCCACTGCCGCGGATCGGCCTGCGCCTCGCGCTGCCCGCCACGTTCGGCGAGGTCGAGTGGTACGGCGGCGGCCCCGGCGAGGCGTACCCCGACAGCTTCCGGGCCGCCCGGATCGGCAGGTACGCGATGACCGTCGAGCAGATGCAGACCCCGTACGTCTTCCCGCAGGAGAACGGTCACCGGGCCGGCGTGCGGTGGGCCGTGCTCGCCGCGCCCGGCGCGAGGCTGCGCATCGAAGGCGACCCGGTCTTCGGGCTGACCGTGCGCCGGTGGACCAGCGAGGAACTCGACGCCGCCCGCCACCCCACCGACCTGACGCCGGGCGACGCCGTACACCTCAACCTGGACCTCGCCCAGCACGGCCTGGGCACGGCCGCCTGCGGCCCCGGCGTGTCGCCCCGCCACCGCCTGCGGGCCGGGCCGGTGACCTTCGGCCTGACGTTCTCCGACGCGTCGTTGTAGGCTGCGCCCGTCCCATGGGACGACGGCACCGGAGGCGGGGCATGGGTCGGGAAGCGGGCGAGGCCGGGCGGCGCGCGGGGCTGAAGGACGTCGCCAGGCTCGCGGGCGTGTCGGTCAAGACCGTGTCCAACGTGGTCAACGGCTACGTCCACGTCGCACCGGCCACCCGCGCCCGGGTCCAGCGGGCCGTCGCGGAGCTGAACTACCGGCCCAACCCCTCGGCCCGCAGCCTGTGCGGCGGGCGCTCGGGGATCATCGCGCTGGCCGTACCGGACCTGCGCATCCCCTACTTCGCCGAGTTGGCCGGACTGGTGGTGGCCGCCGCCGAGGAGCGCTCGCTCACCGTGCTGATCGACCAGACCGGCGGCGAACGCGAACGCGAACTCCGGGTCGCCTCCGGCCTGCGGACGCACCTGATCGACGGGCTGATCTTCAGCCCGCTCGCGCTCGGCCCCGAGGATCTGGCGGCGCGCTCCGACGACACGCCGATGGTGCTGCTCGGCGAGCGCGTCCGGCCGGGTTCGGCCGACCACGTGGCGGTGGACAACGTGGCGGCGGCCAGGGAGGCGACCGCGCACCGGATCGGGCTCGGCCGCCACCGGGTGGCCGCGATCGGCGCGCGGCACGACGCGGCGGGCGAGACCGCCCGGCTGCGGCTGCTCGGCCACCGTCAGGCGCTCACCGAGGCGGGGCTGCCCGTCCACGCCGACCTGGTGGCCCCCGTGGACGAATACCTGCGCGCGGACGGAGCGCGGGCGATGGCCCGCCTGCTCGACTCCCCCGAACCTCCCGACGCCGTCTTCTGCGGCAACGACCTGCTCGCCCTGGGCGCGCTGCGCACGCTGTACGAACGTGGGGTGGAGGTGCCCGGCCGGGTCGCGGTGGCCGGGTTCGACGACATCGACGACGGCCGGTACGGCACGCCGTCCCTGACCACCGTCGCCCCGGACAAGCGGCGCATCGCCGGCGAGGCGGTCGGACTGCTGGCCACTCGCCTGGACGGAGCCGCGACCGGTCCGGCGCGCGAGATCCAGGTCGGTCATCGGCTGGTCCCCCGGGAGAGCACGCTCGGCCGAGCGGCCCGCTGAGGCTCGTCGGATTCGTACCGGGGACCGGCTTGCGGCCGGAATACCCTAGGGGGGTAAGGTGTTGAGCGTAACGAACGGACGAAAGGGGGAGTGATGGCCGGTTACACTCCGCGCAGGGATGACCATCTGCGGCGGCTGCGGCGCATCGAGGGGCAGGTGCGCGGCCTGGCCCGCATGGTGGAGGACGACAAATACTGCATCGACGTCCTCACACAGGTCTCCGCGGCCAACTCCGCACTCCAGTCCTTCGCGCTCTCCCTACTGGAGGAGCACCTGGCGCACTGTGTCGCCGACGCCGTCGCCCAGGGCGGCGCCGAGGCCGACGCCAAGGTCAAGGAGGCGTCCGATGCGATCGCCCGCCTTGTTCGTTCCTGACCCGCCCCCGATTCACGCCGCACCGAAAGAGGAGTCGTCGAATATGAGCACCGCCACCTACACCGTGATCGGAATGACCTGCGGACACTGCGTCAGCTCGGTGAAGGAGGAGGTCTCCGAGGTCCCTGGGGTGACCGGGGTGGAGGTCGACCTGCCCACCGGGCTGCTGACCGTGCACAGTGACGGCCCGGCGGACGACTCCGCGATCGGCGCGGCCGTGACGGTGGCCGGTTACAGCCTGGCGAGCGCGGCGGAGGCGTCGTGAACGCCGCCGCGAAGCTGGGCGTCTACGCCGCCGGGCTGGTGGTCGTGTTCGGCGGCGCGCTCGGGCTGGGCGGCCTGGCCGGGTCCGGCGCGCCCCCTCCCGCCAAGACGCATACCGATTCGCACGCGGGCGAGAACGCGAGCGAGCCGGCCGGCGAACACACGCATGAGCAAGCGGACGAGAGTTCCGGCGATACCCCCGGGGGGCTCCAGGTGTCCGAGAACGGATTCACCCTGACACCCGTGTCGACCGCCCTGAAGGCGGGCGAGGCAACCGATTTCCGATTCACCGTGACCGGGGCCGACGGCCGCCCGGTGACCGAGTTCGACGTGAACCACGACAAGAAGATGCACTTCATCGTCGTCTCCCGGGATCTGACCGAGTTCCAGCACCTGCACCCGGTACAGAAGGGCGGCGAGTGGTCGATACCGCTGACCCTGCCGAAGGGCGGCTCCTACCGGGCGTTCGCCGACTTCGTGCCCAGCGGCTACCTGGGGATGACCCTCGGCATCGACCTCGGCGCGGCGGGCGACTACGCTCCCGCCCCGCTGCCCGCCGCGAGCCGTACCGCGCAGGTGGACGGCTACACCATCACCCTGGACGGCGAGCTGACCCCCGGCCTGGCCTCGAAGCTCACGCTGCGGGTCGAGAAGGACGGCACGCCCGTCACCGACCTGGAGCGCTACCTCGGCGCCTATGGTCACCTGGTGGCACTGCGCGCGGGCGACCTGGCCTACCTGCACGTCCACCCGGAGGAGTCCGGCGCGGCGGGGCCGGAGATCGCCTTTTACGCCGAGGTGCCGAGCACCGGCGACTACCGGCTCTTCCTGGACTTCCAGCACAAGGGCAAGGTGCGCACGGCCGACTTCACCGTGCGGGCGGCTCCCGGCGAAGGGGCCGAGTCGCCCAAGCCGAAGGAATCGGCTGAATCGCCCGGGCACGGGCACTGAGCCGGAAAGGAGAAGATGATGTCCTCTGTCACCGACGGCACGCAGAACGCCGTCGAACTCTCGATCTCCGGCATGACCTGCGCCTCCTGCGCCAACCGGATCGAGCGCAAGCTCAACAAGCTGGACGGCGTGACCGCCACGGTCAACTACGCCACCGAGAAGGCCAAGGTCACCTTCGGCCCGGGCATCGAGCCCGAGGCGCTGGTCGCCGAGGTGGAGAAGGCCGGGTACGGCGCGGCGCTGCCCGCCCCCGAGCCCGCCGCCGGAGAGGCCGGCGAGCAGGAGGAGCCCGATGGGCTGCGCCCGCTGCGGCAGCGGCTGATCACCGCCGTGGTGCTGGCCGTGCCGGTGATCGCGATGGCGATGATCCCGCCGTTGCAGTTCACCCACTGGCAGTGGCTGTCGCTGACGCTGGCCGCGCCGGTCGTGGTCTACGCGGGCTGGCCGTTCCACCGCGCCGCCTGGACCAACCTGCGGCACGGCGCCGCGACCATGGACACGCTGGTGTCCATGGGCACCATCGCCGCGCTCGGCTGGTCGCTGTGGGCGCTGTTCTTCGGCACGGCGGGCATTCCGGGCATGACCCACCCGTTCTCCTTCGCCATCGAGCGTACCGACGGGTCGGGCAACATCTACCTGGAGGCCGCGGCGGGGGTGACCGCGTTCATCTTGGCCGGGCGCTACTTCGAGGCCCGCGCCAAGCGCCGCGCGGGGGCCGCGCTGCGGGCGCTGCTGGAACTGGGGGCCAAGGACGTCGCGGTGCTCCGCGACGGCGTCGAGACCCGCATCCCCGCCGACCGGCTCGCGGTGGGAGACCGCTTCGTCGTACGGCCGGGCGAGAAGATCGCCACGGACGGCGTCATCGAGGAGGGCTCCTCCGCCGTGGACGCCTCGATGCTGACCGGCGAGTCGGTCCCCGTCGAGGTGGGTCCGGGCGACGCGGTGACCGGCGCGACCGTCAACGCGGGCGGCCGGCTCGTCGTGCGGGCCACGCGCGTCGGCGCCGACACCAAGCTCGCCCAGATGGCCCGCTTGGTGGAGGAGGCCCAGACCGGCAAGGCCAAGGTCCAGCGGCTGGCCGACCGGATCTCCGGCGTCTTCGTGCCGATCGTGATCGCGCTGGCCGTGGGCACGCTCGGGTTCTGGCTGGGCACCGGGGGCGGCGCGGGGGCGGCGTTCACCGCGGCCGTCGCGGTGCTGATCATCGCCTGCCCGTGCGCACTGGGCCTGGCCACCCCGACCGCGCTGCTGGTCGGCACCGGCCGGGGCGCGCAGCTCGGCATCCTGATCAAGGGTCCCGAGGCGCTGGAGTCCACCCGGGCGGTCGACACGATCGTGCTGGACAAGACCGGCACCGTCACCGAGGGCCGGATGACACTGGCCGAGGTCCACACCGCCGAGGGCGAGGACCGCGCGGAGGTACTGCGCCTGGCCGGCGCGCTGGAAGGCGCGTCAGAGCACCCGATCGCCCAGGCCGTGGCCCGCGCGGCGGGCTCCGAGGCGACCGTGAGCGACTTCGCCAACATCGAAGGGCTCGGCGTGCAGGGCGTGGTGGACGGGCACGCGGTGCTCGTGGGGCGGCCCCGGCTGCTGGCCGAGTGGTCCCAGCACCTGCCGGCGGAGCTGGAGCGGGCCTTCACGGAGGCCCAGGCGAGCGGTCGTACGGCGGTGGCCGTCGGCTGGGACGGCAAGGCCCGCGCCATCCTCGTGGTGGCCGACGCGGTCAAGCCGACCAGCGCGGAGGCGATCGCCGGGCTGCGCCGCCTCGGGCTCACGCCGGTCCTGCTGACCGGCGACAACGAGGCGGTCGCCAAGACCGTCGCCGCCGAGGTCGGGATCGACGAGGTGATCGCCGAGGTGCTGCCCGCCGACAAGGTGGACGTGGTCAAGCGGCTGCAGGCCGAGGGCAAGGTCGTGGCCATGGCGGGCGACGGTGTCAACGACGCCGCCGCGCTGGCCCAGGCCGACCTGGGGATGTCCATGGGCACCGGCACCGACGCCGCGATCGAGGCGTCGGACCTGACGCTCGTCCGCGGTGACCTGCGGGTCGCCCCGGACGCGATCCGGCTGTCCCGGCGCACGCTGCGGACGATCAAGGGAAACCTGTTCTGGGCGTTCGCCTACAACGTGGCCGCCCTGCCGCTGGCCGCGGGCGGTCTGCTGAACCCGATGATCGCCGGAGCCGCGATGGCCTTCTCCTCGGTCTTCGTGGTCGGCAACAGCCTGCGGCTGCGCAGCTTCCGCTGACCCGTACGGCGGCAAGGCCGACAAAAAAATCCCGGAAACCATTGCGCTATCGCGGCGGATGCTCTCTGCATATGGCCGCCGCCCGGATGGTTTACCAGAGCGCCCGCCCCACCGGTCGAGGAGCCGGTGGGGCGGGCGCTCGCCGGCATTCTTTCGAATCATGCGATGGCCGGGTGTATTAGAGGTACGGCCGGGCGGAAAACCCTCCAGCAGAGGGAAGGTACAGCATTCACCGCCGGAAGCGGCACCCCGCGCCACCCGGGTGGGCCACATTCCTCAGGCCCGCCGGGCCGCGCGGCGCCCGCCGCATCGCCCGCCTCGCCGCACGCCGATGGACGGCCTCGCCACCAATGCCGGCCCCTTCGGAAATCATCGGCGGACCCGCATAGCGCGTGCTCAGCGCCGTACGCCCACGATGGTGCGGAGCGGGCCGCCCGCGTTCCAGGACCGGGCCCGGCGGGTGCGATTCCCAGTGCCGGGGGCCGACCGGTCACGCCGCCCGATCTCCGCTGGCAGGACCATACCGCGAACGACCGGCCGCTCACCGGATTCACCGGCCGCCGGCACTTGTGAAAGCGATTCTCGGCACGATCTCGGCGCGCCGCCCGCCGGAGCGCGCACGGCCGGCTCACCGGCAAAAAAATTCGGAGAGGGGTCGATAAATCCGATCGGAGGATTTACTCTGGTCCTGTAAATGGCGGCCACGAAAGGCGCTCCACCGAGACGCCCGGGTGGCCATGGCCATTCATGTGCGATCACCCTTGGGAGCCGTCGCGTGATCCCCCGCACGCGGCGGCTCCTGCTTTTTCCGGCGCGGCCGGCCGTACGCGGGCTCCCGCCGGGCCGGTGACGCACACCGCCCGCGCCACGCCCGTCGCCCCGGCCCCTCTTCACTCCCCCGCGGCACAATGCGCCCCGCCATGGTCACGTTCCGTGCATCGGCCGTGCCCGCGAGCCGCAGGCCGGCACCCGGGCGCGGACTCCGCTTCCGGCCGATGGCGACTCGCCCCGCCGATCGTGACCACGGTGTTCAAGTGACACCCCAATGGCGGGCCGCCCATAGAGATCGCGGACTATAGCCCGGAAGAAAGTCGCGCTTGGTGACAAGCAGTTCTGGCGACAGTTCCGGCCTGCCGATACGCCTGTTTCATAGGGGATCCCGGTCCTACCGGAACTGTTGGCGAGACAACTGTGAGCAAAAAACGGGCAGCAGATCGTAAGGGTGCTATAGTACCCGCAACATCAGACAGACATCCGTGGAGTTAGTAGTCATGGCTAAGCAGATTAGAGAGATCTTCATCGACGACCTCGACGGTGGCGAGGCTACTAGTACCACAAAGTTCGGGTTGGATGGCGATGAGTACGAGATCGACCTGTCCGAGAAGAACGAGGAGCACCTTCGCAAGGCACTCGCCCCTTATATCAACGCCGCTCGCCCGGTGCGCCGGGAACGGCCGGGGCGCAGGGTCAGGGCCGGGTCGGGTCTGACCCCCGCAATGACGCGGCAAAGGTCCAAGGAGATCCGGGAATGGGCCAAGCAGCACGGGCTCTCGGTAAGCGAGCGTGGCCGGATCGCCTCCACCATCGTCGAGCAGTACGAAGCCGCGCACTGACCCTTTCGACCGGTCACCCGGCCCGGCCGGAAGTGCGCATAGGCGGCCTCGGACCAGGCCCGACATGGTGGCGAAGTACCTGGTCAGCGGGTGTGGCACCGCACGCACCAGGCCCGGCCGGCGGACTTGAGGCCGAAAGGGTTCAGCAGCACGACGCGACTCCGCAGGAAACCGGTGTCAGCGCGTCCGCATTCGGCGTTGCAGCGACCCTGCGACGCAGATGTGGCGAAGACTCCGGCGAATGGACGAGGCGGTAGCCGGCACGCCCCACCCGGAACGGGGTTCGGTGTCCGCCCGCCCTCGTGATCTGTCTCTTGCAGGGACCCCCGAAACCCTCTCCCTACCCCGGGAGAGGGTTTCTGCGTGTCCGGGCCGGCGGCCGAACAAAGGCTATACCCGCCATATGAGGAGGTATAATGGCTCTTCAATCCCGTCCTGCGTTCTTTGTCGCTTCAAATCTGTTGTGCGTCAGGCACAATGCGGGTGGGAGGTCATGCGTGCCCGGAGAACAAGTCGCGGGCCGGGAGTCGGGCATTATGGCCCGGCCGTACCGGCGGCCGCGCGCCGCTCGACTTCGCCGCCGGGGTTTGTCGGCGATGGCCGCGACGGTGAACACGCTTCCCACACGGAACACCATCTGCCCGCTGTAGGACCGCTCTTCGCGCAACGGCGGCGCCCGGCACCGAGAAACCGATGCCTCATCGGATACAAGATCAGATATTGCCGATGCCCGGCCCCCGCGCGCCCTCCGTCACCCCCCGGCGGCGATCAGCGGGCGGGATACGTGTATGCATGAGGGCATACGGGGCCATTGTCGGAAAGAGGGGGCGCGTATGGCGGCATATCAGGTCTCCGCTGGCGCGGCCTGTCCTCCCGGAGCCGGACACCGTCGTCTCGTTCGGTCACACCCGGCGGCGGCCCCGATCCGCACGCGCCGCGCGCCGGCGGGCGCATGACGCCGGAGGTCCACCGGAACCGACCGGCAGTCCGCTCCTGCGGTGATCCGGCGAGGCGTGGCCGGTGAGCCGGGAATGGGCGCGCGGGTGGTTCGCGCCCCTGATGGTGGTGGCCGTGTGCGTCCAGGCCGCGACGTTCGCGACCCGGCCGATGGTCAGCTACCGGGCCATCGAGATCGGCGCGGGCAACCTCGGGATCGGGCTGATCACCGCCGGGTTCGCGGTGCTGCCGCTGTTCCTCGCGGTGGCGGTCGGGCGCTGGGTGGACGCCTCGGGCGAGCGCGCGGCGGCGGTGCTCGGCGCGGTACTGATCGCGGGCAGCGCGGCGACGCTCACCGTGGCCCGCTCGCTGTGGGCGCTGGTGCTGCTGAACGCGCTGTTCGGGCTCGGTCACCTGTGCTCGGTGGTGGCGCAGCAGGCGATCATCGCCAACCGGGTCTCGGTACACGGGCATGACCGCGCGTACGGACTGTTCACGGTGTTCACCTCGCTCGGGCAGCTCATCGGCCCGCCCGCGGCGGCGCTGGTCGCGAGCGGCGGCACGGGCGACGGCACCACCCGCGCGCTCATGGTCGGCGCGGCCTTCGGCGTGGCCGCGGGAGTGGGCACGCTGCGCGTCGCCTCGGGGAACGCTCCACGCCGCCCGGACACGGACGGGCGGGCGCCCCTGCTGGGCACCCTGCATCGACCGGGCATGTGGCAGGCCATGGTGACCAGCATGGCCACCGTGTCCACCGTCGATCTGGTGGTCGCCTACCTGCCCGCCTGGGGCCAGGAGCAGGGCATCGGCGTGGTGGCGGTGGGCTGGCTGCTGGCGCTGCGCGCCTGCGCCACCCTCACCAGCCGGCTGGCCATGGAACGGCTGATCATCCGGTACGGCCGGCGGCCGGTCCTGGTGGCGAGCACGGTCACCGCCGCCGTCACCCTGGCCGCCTTCCCGTTCTGCGGGCTGGCGGCCTCGGTGCCCGTGGTCGCGGTGATGGGCTTCGCGCTCGGCATCGGCCAGCCGCTCACCCTGTCCTGGGTGGCCGGCCGCGCCCGGCCCGGCGAACGCGGCACCGCCCTGGCCCTGCGCCTCACCGGCAACCGCCTGGGCCAGGTGGTCGTCCCGGGGGCGGCCGGGGCCGTCGCCGGGGTCACCAGCGTGCTCGGCGTGTTCGGGCTCAGCGCGGCCATGCTCACCGTCACCGCCGCCCTGGCCGCCCGAGCCCCCATGGGCACCGAGGACTGACCTCGCTACCCGATCGTGAGGTCGGCCAGACGCCGGACGTCGTCAGTGATCTGGGGGTCGGTGGGCGGGGCGATCGGGGCCAGCAGGTGGGCGAGCAGGTCGGCGGGCAAGCCCTGCTCGCGGGAGGCGCGGATGATGTTGGCGATGGCGATCCGCTGCATGGCCACGGGCGAGTCCGCCGGATCGCCGGCCTCGGCGGACCCGGACAGTGCGGGCATCACCGCGTTCAGCCACGGGACGAGCCGCTGCTCGACGAACCGCACCGGGTCGCCGCCCACGGTGGCGACCAGGGCGGCGGCGTGCCGGGCCCCGGCGAACATCCCGTACATCCCGCCGAGCAGGGCGAGGTCGTACAGGGCGGCGAGCCCCGGATCGGCCCCCAGATGGTCGCCTTCCGCGAGCACGTCGAGCACCGTCCGGTGCCGGTCGAACACCTCTCGCGACCCGCTGTAGAGGATCAGCGCCCCCGGCTCGCCGATCATCGGCGGCACCGCCATGATCCCGCCGTCCAGGTAGTCGGCCCCGTGGCCGGCCACCCACTCCGCCATCCGGCGGGCCTCATCCGGAGTGCCGTTGGTCAGGTTGACCAGCGCCCGCCCGGCCAGCGCGTCCGCGGCCGGGTCCAGGATCTCGCACAGCACCGGCTGGTCGAGCACGCAGGCGATCACCACGGGCGCGGCCCCGACCGCCTCGGCGACCGTGGCGGCTCGTACCGCGCCCCTGTCCACCAAATCGGCGGCCTTGTCCGCCGAGCGGTTCCACACCGTGGTGGGGTGGCCCGCGGCGAGCGTCGCCTCCGCCAGCGCCCGTCCCATCGCGCCGAGCCCGAGCACGGTGACCGCGGTCTTCGTCATGTCCATGTCCCCCGTTCGTCAGATCCGGGGTTCAGCCTGGTGGACACGCTGCCGGAGCTGCAAGTACCCACTTTCATGTTGGGTACTTACCTATAGGTCAGCGTGGCCGGCGGCCATGACCTCGATCCGGTAGCGGCCCGCGTCGTCGCGGTGCGCGCCGTGGATGTCGCTGGCGAGGGCGGGGAAGGCCAGGTCGAAGTCCTCAAGGGCGCGCAGGTAGCGCAGCAGCGGGCCGTCGGCGGGCCCGGCCGACTCGCCCGGCATCAGCATGGGGACGCCCGGCGGTGTGACGACGACCGTGCTCGCCGCGATCCGGCCCGGCAGGCCGGACAGCGGCACCCGCTCGGTGCGGGCGCGGATCAGCGCCTGGTAGGCGTCGGCCGGGGTCATCACCGGCTCCGGCAGGGTGGTGAAGATCTGGTCGAGCAGGTCGCCGAGGCCCGAGTCGCGCAGCTTGGCGTGCGCGGCGGTGCAGTAGCCGGGCAGCGAGACCCCGGGCGGGCCGAAGCCGGGCAGCACCTCCTCAAGCGGCAGCCTGTCGTCGTATGCCTTCTTGAAGTCGGTGAGCGCGTCGATCAGCGTGCCCCACTTGCCCTTGGTGATGCCCATCGAGAACAGCACCAGCAGGGTGTGGTCGCCGGTCTTCTCCACCACGATGCCGCGCCGCTCCAGGTAGGCGGCCACCACCCGGGCCGGGATGCCCCACTCCTGGGTGCCCCGCTGCGCGTCGGCACCGGGGCAGGTGATGGTGACCTTGACCGGGTCGAGCAGGCAGAAGCCGTCGGTCAGCCCGTCGAAGCCGTGCCAGGCCGCGCCGGGCGCGAGGGTCCAGCATTCGGGCTCGGCGCACAGCAGCGCGGGGTCGGCGTCGGCGAAGGGCGTCGTCAGGCCGGTGGCCGGATCGGTGACCTCGGGGGGCTGCCAGGCTCCGAAGAACCAGTCGGGACGGCCGCGGTCGGCGCGGATCCGGGCGGCCAGCCGCGCCATCGCCTGCCGGAACCGGACCGCCTCCATGATCGCCTCCCCGGCGAGGTGCGGACCGGCCGGGCCGTCCATCATCGCCGCGGCCACGTCGAGGGAGGCGATCATCGGGTAGAGCGGCGAGGTGGAGGCGTGCATCAGATAGGTCTCGTTGAGCCGGTCGTAATCGACGGGGGCCCGCTCGGCGGGGCGTACGTGCAGCATCGCCGCCTGCGACAGGGCCGCGAGCAGCTTGTGGGTGGACTGGGTGGCGAACACCGTCGGGCGGCCCGGCCCCGGCAGCGAGCGCTCGTCCACCGCCATGCCGTACCGGCGGTGGTACAGCGGATGGAACCGGGCATAGGCGAACCACGCCTCGTCGAAGTGGACCCTCGGCGCGCTCTGCCCGAGGAGCTCGGCGGTCCGCACCGCGTCGTAGCACAGGCCGTCGTAGGTGGAGTTGGTGATCACCGCGCAGGCCGGTTCGCCGGACGCGAGCGGGTGGCGGGCGACGCGCTCGCGTACGCTCTCTGCGGCGAGCGCGGCCGGTGGGATCGGCCCGGCCAGCCCGAGCCCGTTGCGCTCGGGGACCAGATGGACCGGACGCCCGCCGCTGATGGTCAGCGCGTGCTGGATCGACTTGTGGCAGTTGCGGTCGACCAGCACGGTTTCGTCGCGGGCGACCGTGTGGTGGCCGACGATGCGGTTGGCCGTGGAGTTGCCGTTGACCACGAAGAACGTGCGGTCGGCCGAGAAGATCCTGGCGGCGTTGCGCTCGGCCGCCCCGATCGGCCCGGTGTGGTCGAGCGGTGAGCCCAGCTCGGGGACGGAGATGGACAGGTCGGTACGCAGCAGGTGCTCGCCATAGAAGTCGAAGAACGCCCGGCCGACCGGCGACTTCAGGAACGCCACGCCGCCCGCGTGGGCCGGGGTGTGCCAGGAGTATCTGTGGTGGTCGTCCAGGCGGCGCAGCGCCCCGAAGAAGGGGGGCAGGATGCGCTCGGCGTAGCCGTCGGCCGCGTGGGCGATCCGGCCCGCGATGAAGTCGGGGGTGTCCTCAAGCGGGAAAACGTAGCCCTGGATGACCTCGTACACCCACAGCGGAAGCTCCGCCTCCTCGGTCATCAAGAACACGGGCAGCCCGCGAAACCGCCTGGACACCGCCTCCAGCACCCGCTGCGCCTCGGGCAGCTCCCACGCCACGAGCACCGCGGCGAGCGAGGCGTCCGAGCCGGCCACCGCGAGCGCGTCGGCCGCCCGGTACGTCCAGCGGGTCTGGAGGTCCAGCTCTTCCATCGCCGCGCGGATCCGCCGGAGCTGTTCGGCGAGGGCCGAGTCGGCGTCGGGGCGTTCGGTGACGGCGGCCAGGACCGTGCGATGCATGCGGGGCTCCAGCTGACGGGGGGACGTCTGCCCGGTCCTACCCCGACCCACGGCGATCATCACATCGGGTGTTCGGATCGTTACTCGGAGCTCCAGATTTCGCGGGGCCGATCCGGGCAAGGAGCATGTCCGAAGCGCCACGCGCGCGAGGCCGGCGGCACCCCAGACCCGGCACACAAGACGAGACTATTGTGGGCGGACATGTCGCATACACGGCTCTACCGCGACGGTGTGCTCCAGGCGGAGGGATTTCCCGTCGCCGACGTGTCCGACCACATCGCCGACCCCGCCGCCACAGTGTGGTTCGACCTCTGCGCGCCCAAGCCGGAAGAGCTCACGGTGATCAGTGAGGAACTCGGTCTGCACGAGCTGGCGGTGGAGGACGTACTGTCCGAGCACCAGCGCCCCAAGATCGACACTTACCCGACCCACCTCTTCCTCACCGTCTACCATGCGCGCCCGCGGCAGGGCCCGCTGAAAATGACCGAGATATCGATCTTCGTCACCAAGAACGCGCTGGTCACCGTACGCGAGAACGACGACTTCGACATCGGCGAGGTGACCGAGCGGTGGGACCAGGCCAAGGAGCGGGCCGCCCATGGGGTCGCGTTCCTGTTACACGGCCTGCTCGACCGCGTCGTGGACGATCACTTCACCCTGGCGGAACGCCTCGACGACGAGGTCGAGACGCTTGAGGACCAGCTCTTCTCCGAGCAGCCCACGGCGGACCGGCACGAACTGCAGCGCCGCTTGTTCGAGCTGCGCAAGAACCTGGTCACCCTGCGCCGGGTGATCCAGCCGATGCGCGAGGTGGTCAGCGGTGTGATCCGCTGCGACCTGCGCATCGTCCGCCCTGAGATGGCCCCCTATTACCAGGACGTCTACGACCACGTGCTGCGGGTGAGCGAATGGACGGAGTCGCTGCGCGAGCTGGTGGGCAACATCAGGGAGACCCACCTGACGCTCCAGGGCTACCGGCTCAACGACATCATGAAACGGGTCACGAGCTGGGCCGCGATCATCGCGGTGCCCACCATGATCACGGGTTTCTACGGCCAGAACGTCCCCTATCCGGGGTCGGAGCAGCCCTGGGGGTTCTGGGTCTCGACGATCGCGGTGATCAGCACCTGCATCCTGCTCTACCAGGTGTTCAAACGCCGCGACTGGCTTTAGGGACAGGGCATGAAAGGCGGTATTTTGTGGGCCTGTGCCCCTCCACCAGGTCAGCCCCGTCTTCGCCGGACGTGAGCACGAGCTCGCCGTACTGCTCGGCGCGCTCGGCCAGGCCCGCGAGGGCGACCCGCGCGTCGTCCTGATCGGCGGCGAGGCCGGGGTCGGCAAGACCCGGCTGACCAGCGAGTTCGCCGCCCGCGCCGAGCAGGCGGGGGCGCTGGTGCTGTCCGGGGGCTGCGTCGAGCTGAGTTCTTCCGGCCTGCCGTACGCGCCGTTCACCGCCGCGCTGCGCGGCCTGGTCCGCGACCTCGGGCCCGAGGGGACCACCGCGCTGCTGCCGCACGACTCGGCGGGCGACCTGTCCCGGCTGCTGCCCGAACTGGGCACGCCGCCCGCCGAGACCGACAGGGACATCGCGCGGATGCGGCTGTTCGAGCACGTCCTCGCGCTGCTCGACAGGCTGGCCGCCGACCGGCCGGCCGTCCTGATCGTGGAGGACGCGCACTGGGCCGACCATTCCACCCGCGACCTGCTGAGCTTCCTGACCCGCAACCTGCACGGCGTGGGCGTCCTGCTCGCGGTCACCTACCGCGCCGACGACCTGCACCGCCGCCACCCGCTGCGCCCGCTGCTGGCCGAACTGTCCAGGGTCGGCATCGTCACCCGGCTGGAACTCCCCCGGCTGACCCGCGCCGAGGTCGCCGCCCAGCTCGGCGGCCTGCTCGGGCACGCGGCCGATCCCGCGCTGGCGGAGCTGGTCCACGCCCGCAGCGAGGGCATCCCGCTGTTCGTGGAGGCCGCGCTGGGCCCGGACGGCACGCCCGCGGACGACCTGCCGGAGTCGCTGCGCGATCTTCTGCTCTCCGGCGTCCAGCGGCTCCCCGAGGAGACCCAGCGGGTGCTGCGGGTGGCCACCGTCGCGGGCGACCGCGCGGGGCACGCCCTGCTGGCCGCCGTCACCGGGCTGGACGACACGGCGCTGTCGGACCGCATGCGCCCGGCGGTGACCGGCAACGTCCTGGTCACCGACGTGGACGGCTACGCCTTCCGGCACGCCCTGATCCGCGAGGCCGTACGCGGCGAGCTGCTGCCCGGCGAGCGCACCGCGCTGCACCGCCGCTACGCCGAGGCGCTGGCCGCGAATCCCGCGCTGGGCACGGGCGGCCGGCCGAGCGCCGAGCTGGCCGCGCACTGGGCGGCGGCGCACGACAACGAACGCGCGCTGCTCGCGGCCTGGGACGCCGCCGCCGAGTGCGCCGCCGCCCTGTCCTACGCCGAGGGCCTGCAGATGCTGGAACTGGTCCTCGAACTGTGGGAACGCGTGCCCGGCGCGGCAACGCGCATCGGCGCCGACCACACCGCCGTGCTCGAACGCGCCGCCGAGACCGCCTACGCGTGCGGCGAGACCGACCGGGGGCTGCGCCTGGCCTCGGCGGCGATCGACGCCCTGGACGGCGACGCCGAGCCCGAGCGCAAGGCCCTCGTCCATCTGGAACGCGCGCGGTTGCGGTCCCTCGGCGGCGGGCCGGGCGCGCTCACGGACCTGCGCGCCGCCGAACGCCTCGTGCCGGGGGCGGGGCCGGTGCGGGCCTCGGTACTGGCCCTGCTCGGCGGGGAGCTGACCGAGATCGGCGAGACCGAGACCGGGCACGCGATGATCGAGGAGGCGGTCGCGCTCGCCGCCCGGCTCGGCGACGCCGCGGCCTCCGCCGACGCCCTCACCACCAGCGCGTTCGTCGCGGCGGTCAAGGGCGATCTGGCCTCGGCGAGCGACGCCCTGGAGGGTTCGCGGAGCATGGCCGAGCAGGGCGGCTCGGCTCGCAGGCTGCTGCGCGCCTTCGTCAACCTCTCCGCGCAGCTCATCCTGAGGTGCCGGTACGCCAAGGCGATCGCGACCGCGCGGGAGGGCATCACCCTGGCGCACCGCCTCGGGCAGATCCGCGCCGGGGGCGGCTACATCGCGGGCAACCTGATCGAGGCGCAGTTCGCCCTCGGGCGCTGGGACGACCTGGCCGCCTCCTACGAGGAGGCGATGCGGCTGGACCCCAACCCGCCGCTGCGCGGGCAGATGCTCATCTTCCGCGCCCAGGTGGCCCTGGCCAGGGGCGAAACGCCACTGCTGAACGCCCTGACCGAACAACTCGGCCGGTTCGCCGCCCGGCTCGGCCGGTTCGGCTCCGGGGCGTACGCGTGCCTGCTCATCGACCACCGAACGGCCGAGGGCGACATTCCGGGCGCCCTCGCCACGGCCCAGGACGCCCTCGACCGCTTCGGCCCAACGGGCAACCCGTGGTACCTGTGGCCGATCCTGCACTCCGCGATGCGAGCCTGCGCGGCGGCGGGACGCGGCCGAGATCTTCGCCAGGATCCGCCGGCCGCGGCGGCGGACGGTACGCGAGATCCCGTGGCGGCGGGCCATGGCCGGGATCCGCGCCGGGAACAAACCTCCGCGGCGGCGTTGCGGAGGGCGTTGGTGGAGGTCGCCAGGGATGTGCCGGCGGGGGCGCCGTTCTGGGCGGTTCGCAAGGTGGCGTTCGCCGCGGAGGCGGCCGGGGTGGGCGATCTTCCCGCTTGGGAGGCGGCGGTGGCCGCGTGGGAGGCGGCGGGTGAGCCGTACCCGCTGGCCGAGGCGCTGGCCCGGGCCGCGGAGGCGTGTGCCGCCGCCTCGGACCGGGACGGCGCGGCGGTACGGCTGGCCCGCGCCGCCGAGATCGCCGGGTCGCTGCGCGCCCGCCCGCTGGCCGCCGAGATCGACCGGCTGGCCCGGCGGATCGGCGTCGCGGCCCGGCCGGGCGGCGACGCGCACGGCCTCACCTCGCGCGAGCTGGAGGTGCTGCGCCTGATCGCGGCCGGCCGGAGCAACCGCGAACTCGCCGGCGAGCTGTTCATCTCGGTCAAGACGGCCGGCGTCCACGTCTCCAACATCCTCGGCAAACTCGGCGTCGCCTCGCGCGGCGAGGCCGCCGCGCTGGCGCACCGGTTGCGGCTGTTCGACTGAAGCGGCCGAGACATTTCATGCAAATGCTGTAGGAAATGTTGATTTATAGGTAGGTCCGTCCTAGCGTGAACGCCATGAGTCAAGGCGTTCGCTTGACCCGTCGCACCACATCGATCTCGGCCACGCCATCAGCGCGCGATGTCACCGCCCGTGGTAGCGGAACTCCCTCCGCTCCGGGCCGTCCCTGCCTGACCCGTCCAGCCGTACCTGTTCCCCCGCGCGTCGAAGGGCGATGACGCATGCCTGCACTACCCCGGGTAACCCTCCGCGTGAAACGGCCGGCCTGCGGGCCACGCTCGCCGTACCGATCCTGGCGCTCCTGGCCGCGTGCGGCGGCGGCGCCGGGCAGGCCGCGCAGGGCCTGGCGCCGGACGCCGCGCTGCCCACCAAGGTCCCGCAGGGGACCAAACTGACCATCGGTGACCCGCAGACCAAGGTCGCCCTGCAACTGTCCGGCCAGATCGGCAAGTTCTCCTTCCCGTCGAGTGGGCCAACATCAGCGGCGGCCCGCAGACCACCGAGGCGTTCCGGGCCGACGCGCTCGACGTGGGGGCCGTCGCGGAGATCCCGCCCATCCACGCGACCTGGACCGGGCTGCCGGTCAAGATCGTCGCCTCGCGATGCCATCGCCCGCCACCAGGAGACCATCGAGCTGCTGGCCGCCGACACCGGCAACGAAGTGATCAACGCGAAGGACCTCTACGACCTGCGTTACCAGTCCGTCGGCGCCGACGCCCTGAAGGAGGGCGTCTGATGGCCACCTCGCTGCTCACCCCACCGCCCCGGCCGCCGCGCCGCGGACATCCCCGAGCGCGGCCCGGCGCCGGCTCGGCCCCGGCAGGCCGATCAGGTTCGGCCTGCTCATCGGGCCGGGACTGCTGCTCGCCCTGTGGAGCGTGGGGTCACTCACCGGCGGGCTGGACCCCCGGGTGCTCCCGGCCCCCTGAACGCTGATCACCACCACCATCGAGCTGATCGAGAACGGCCGCCTCCAGGAGAACCTGCTCGCCTCGGTGCGCCGGGTCGGCCTCGGCCTGGCCATCGGCGTGCCCGGCGGGGTGGCGCTGGCCCTGTTGTCCGGCCTGAGCAGGTACGGCGAGGCGCTGATCGACGGCCCGGTCCAGATCAAACGGGCGATCCCGGCCCTGGCCATCATGCCGCTGCCGATCCTCTGGCTCGGCATCGGCGAGGTCATGAAGGTCACCGTGATCGCGCTCGGCGTACTGGTCCCGATCTACGTCCACACCCACAACGGACTGCGCGCGATCGACAGCCGCTACGTGGAGCTGGCCGCCACCGTCGGCCTCGGACGGGCCGCGTTCATCCGGCGGGTCGTGCTGCCGGGAGCGCTGCCCGGGTTCCTGCCCGGCATGCGGTTCGCGGTCACCGTCTCCTGGCTGCACCTGGTGGTGGCGGAGCTGATCAACTCCACCAGCGGCATCGGCTACATGATGGACCTGGCTCGGGCGTACGGGCAGACCGACGTGATCCTCGTCGGCATCGTCCTGTACGGCCTGCTCGGCCTCTTCTCCGACGCGGCGGTCCCGGCAGCGCGGCCGACGGGTTCGACATCATGCCGCCGTACCTGCCCGGCGGCTTCGACGCGGTCACCGACCACGTGGTCCCCATTCTGCGGAAACGGGGCCTGTTCCGGGCCGAATACGAGAGCTCCACACTTCGCGAGCACTATGGGCTCCAGCGCCCGCCGAGTCGTTCCGGCGCAGCGCTCCGAGGGGCCGAAAACCGCTTGTAGCGTAACGTTTCCTGGCACGTTCCAAGACGCCCGTTGCCGAAACCTCGCGCAGGCGGTAGAAGAAGTGACGGCAGTGAATCGGGGGCGCTTATTCGTACCCTCCGGCAGGGATGGGAGCGGGATACCCGTGAGCAGGAAATTGGCGGTCATCACCCCGAGCTACGGACCGGACTCGGAGCTTTTCGGCGAGCTCCACCGGTCCGTGCTCCACCACACGTCAGAAGACACCGTCCACCATGTGATCGTGCCCACCGCGGACCAGGCGGTGTTCGCCAGGTTCGCAGGCCCGCGCTGCCGGATCTGGACCGAACCCGAGCTCCTCCCCCGCCGCTATGTCCGCGTTCCTCGCAGCGGACTGTGGGCCAATCTGCGCAGACCATGGCCACCTGTGCGCGGCTGGGTCATCCAGCAGGCGCTCAAGATAGCCGCCGCCGCGAACGTGGACGCCGATGTGGCGCTGCTGCTCGACTCCGACGTCGTGCTGGTGCGGCCGACCCACGCGGAGAACTTCACCACCGACGACCGGCTGAGCCTTTACCGGGTCGAGGACGGCGTACACGCGGGAATGGACCGGCACATCAAGTGGCACCACGCGGCGCGCGGCCTTTTGGGCCTGCCCGCCACCCGGGCGCTGCCGCTCCCCGATTACGTCAGTTCGCTCAACTTCTGGGACCCGGCCCTCGTGCGGGAGATGCAGGAACGCATCACCAAGGTCACCGGGCGGCACTGGATGGACGCCTTCAACTCGCACCTGCACATCTCCGAGTTCATCCTCTACGGGGTCTTCGTGGACGAGGTCGTGGGCGCGACGGCGGGCCCCCCGCCGTACACCGACTCGGTGTGCCACAACCGCTGGGACGACACCCCGCTCGACCTCGCCGCCGCCCTCGACTTCGCCGACCGGCTGACCCCGTCCGCGGTCGGAATGATGATCTCGGCCAAGTCCCGCACCCCGTGGGACGTCCGGCTCGCCGCCGTGCAGCGCTGCGCGCAGGTGGCCGGGGGCTGACCACGCCGATCCGCGTGCGCCCTGCCCG
>NZ_POUA01000689.1 GCF_003236385.1 Spongiactinospora gelatinilytica | reverse complement strand
CGGCAACGCATCGCCACCGGCGGCACCCGCAAGCGGCCGACCGCCTGCCCCACCCGGCGGCGCGCCACCTTCCGCCGCGCCCAAGAGCGGATCACCATCCAGCGGGGTCGCAGGCACGCCGCCGCCCGCAGTACCGAGGGGCGCGTCGTCATCGGCCGGGCCCGTGAGCAGTTCATCGGCCGGGGGGGCCGCGGCCTCGCCGCCGGGTGCCGTAACCGGCAGCGGAGCACCGGCCGGGGGGACCACGGGTACGCCGCCGCCCGGCGTACCAGGAGGCGCGTCGTCGTCGGCCGTGCCTGTGGGGGGATCGGCGTTAGGCGGGTCCGCACCGTCGTCCGCCGAGCAGCATGAGTCTCAGGGCGAGTCGCCTGAGGCGGAGGCGTCTTCCGAGCCGGAGACGCGGGTGGCCAGGCCGCCGGTGTCCGCCTCCGGTACCGAGCCGGGCACCTCGGGGCTGGGGGCGTTCGCCTCCGCGCCCGCCCCGGACGCCCCCGGTCGCGGGGCTTTCGGGCAGGGCGCGCGCCCCAAGGGGTACGGCCAGGGCGCGTTCGCGTCGTCTCCCGACGAGGACGCGGCGGCCGAGCAGGGTGACGCGGCGGCGCGCCGCCGTCCGCCCTACGCGCGTGCGGCGACGCCGAAACCCGCCGCCGAGCCCGTCCCCGACCAGGCGGCCACCACCAAGGTCACGCTCTCCGGCGAACCTGCGGATGCGAAGAGCGCGTCTGCCCCGGAGGCCGGGAAGGCCGCCGGTACGGCAAAGGGCGCGGGCGGCACCGCGCCGGAGGCCGAGCCCTCGGGCAAGCCCGGAAAGCAGGGGGGTACGGCCACCGCGAAGGGGAAGACCGCATCCGGCGCCAAGTCCGCCGCCTCGGCCAGATCCAAGGCCGAGGCGCCGGCCGGTGACGACATGGCGGCGTCCTCCAGCGCCCGAAGCGGCAAGAGCGGCAAACCCGGCAAGGCCGGGCCCGGCAAGGACGCCAAGCCTGACACCGCCGCCTCCGCGACGGACGACGCCGAAAGCGACGCGAACGCCGCCGCGGACGGCACCTCACCGGACGTCGCCGCCATGGCCACGGCCGAGAGTGAGGCCGGCGGTTCCGTGGCGGCCTCAGGCGGCGAGACGGCGTCGCCGGGCGACGACGGCACCGAGGATGGGGACGACGGCGAGCGCGGCGCAGCGGCCGGTACAGCGCCCGAGACGGACGACTCCGCGCAGGAGCCTTCGGCTCCCGGCGATGACCGGCCGGGCACAGGCGGCGAAGCACGTACCCCCGCCACGGCCTCCGGCCCCGGCGACTCCGAGGCCGCGTCCGCCGATGGCGGCGGCAAGGGCGACACGACCACCGGCGAGGAGACCACGTCGCTCGCCGCGACCGCCAAGGCCACGACAACAGGAACATCGGCCCCCGCCGGCGCCGAAAAGGACAAAACCAGCGCGGCAACCGGAAAACTTGCCAAATCACCCAAGGCCACTTCTTCGACGCCGAAAGCCGGGCCATCCGGCTCCGCCACCGACGGCAAGGGGGACAAGGCAAGCGCGGACTCCGGAAAACCCGCCAAGCCGGCCGCGACCCCCAAGGCCACGAACACAGAACCAGCGACCCCCGCTGCCGACAGCGAAAAAGGCAAATCCCCCGGAAAAGCCGCCAAGCCCCCCACCTCCG
>NZ_POUA01000688.1 GCF_003236385.1 Spongiactinospora gelatinilytica | reverse complement strand
GACCGCGACGTCCGCGCCGCCCGCGTCGATGCACACGACGCTGCCGGGGGCGGACTCGTCGATGGCGGCCAGCGCGTGCGTGGGCGGCTCGGCCTCCTCGGTCGGCACCTCCCGCACGGTCACCGCGGGGCCGGCCAGCGTGCCCGCGCCCGGCGTCTGCATCCGGATTCCGCCGCTCATGTAGCCGCGGACCCCCTGGAGTTCCACCGCGTCGGCCACCGACGCGGTGGAGACGACGCGGAACGCCGCCAGGACATCCTCGGCGATGCTGGTCATACCGGCTGTTCTCCTTCTCTAAGGTGTTGGGTCAGGTTTGCTGGGGGGTGGGTGCGGCGTCCGTCGCCGGGCCGGTGACCGCGCCGCCGAGCGGTGCGATCTTGCCGATGACGAACGCGTAGACGAGGGCGCCGACCAGGGCCACACCGCCGGCGACGGCCAGCGGGGCCACGTACGACCCGCCGGTCGAGTCCAGCAGGATGCCGACCACGAGCGGGCTGACGAACCCGGCGGCGTTGGAGGCGAAGCCCTGGATGCCGGCCAGCGAGGCCACGTTGCCCGGGGCGGGCGCGACGTCGGCGGGCAGCGCCCACAGGCTGGAGGCGGCGAAGCACAGCGCGCACTGGGAGAGGGCGAGCAGGGCCAGCGCCGCGGCCGGGCTCTCCACGACCCCGGCGAAGACGATCACCGAGGACACCACGAGCCCGCTGATCAGCGGCACCTTGCGGGCGTAGGAGACGCTGCGGCCCGCGTTGATCAGCCGGGTCTGCAGCGCCCCGCCCAGCCACTGCGCCGGGATGGCCAGCAGCGCCGGGAGCATGCCGAAGATCCCCAGCTTGAGCAGGTCGAACCCGCGGGCGTCGACCAGGTAGGACGGGAACCAGGTGATGAAGAAGTAGAGCACGAAGGACAGGCAGAAGAAGCCCAGGATCATGCCCCAGGTGGTGCGGTAGCGCAGCAGCTTGGCCCAGGCCATGGGGGGCACGTCCGAGCCCGCGTCGGCCCCGCCGCCCTCCTTGATGTAGGTGTGCTCCTGCGCGGAAAGGCGCGGGTGCGTCTCGGGGTCGCGGTAGACCCGCAGCCACAGCGCGCAGAACAGCAGGCCGAGCAGGCCGGCCGCGACGAACGAGCCACGCCAGCCGACGACCGCGATGACCACGGTGATCACCGGCAGCGCCAGCGCGGTGCCCGCCCTGCCCCCGCTGTCGAAGATCGACGCGGCCATCGCCCGTTCCCTGGAGGGGAACCAGCGGGCGACGATCTTGGTGCTGGACGGGTAGGAGGGGGACTCGGCCGCGCCGAGCAGCAGCCGCAGCAGGAGCAGCACCAAAAAGCCGCTCGCCGCGCCGATCAGCATGGTCACGATCGACCACCCGGCCACCGCGATCACCATCATCCGGCGCGGCCCGATGCGGTCCACCAGCCATCCGGACGGCAGCAGGGTCACGGCGTAGGTCCAGAAGAACGCGCCGAGCAGCACGCCCGCGCCGGTCTTGGAGAGGTTCAGCTCCTCCGTCATGTACGGCAGCGCGACGCCGAGGTTGGCACGGTCCAGGTAGTTGATCGTCGTGGCGCCGAAGGCCAGCCAGATCATCGTCCAGCGGACGCGTCCCGCGGGTTTGGCCTGGTGGTGGGGGGTCGGTGAACCGGAAAATGCGGTCATGAGCATGAC
>NZ_POUA01000687.1 GCF_003236385.1 Spongiactinospora gelatinilytica | reverse complement strand
GTCCGGGCGGGCGGGCCTGGCCGCGCCGCAGATCGGGATCTCCGCGCGGGTGGTCGTCTACGACTACGACGGCAGGTCCGGCCACATCGTCAACCCGCGCCTGGAGCCGTCCTCGCGCAAGGTCGTCGCCGACGAGGCGTGCCTGTCGGCACCCGGCCAGTGGTGGCCCCTGGAGCGCGCCTACGCGGTGACCGCCAGGGGCCGCGACATGTACGGCAAGCCGGTCACCGTGCGGGCGCTCGGCGTGCTCGCCAGAGTGCTCCAGCACGAGACCGACCACCTCGACGGCGTGCTGTTCATCGACCACCTGCCCGCCGAGGAGCGGGAGAGGTTCCAGGCCGCCGGCTCCTGATCAGAGCGCGACCCCGAGCGCGGTGTCGGCGATCTCGCGGATCAGCGCCGGGGCCCGATCGTCCGTGCCGCCGCCCGCCGCCGCCGCCCGCGCCCAGGAGTCGATCGCGGCCAGGGCCCCCGGGGCGTCCAGATCGTCGGCCAGCCGGGCGCGGACCTCCGCCAGCACGGGCTCGGCGGCGGGGCCCGCGGGCAGCGCCACGGCCCGGTGCCAGCGCTCCAGCCGCTCCCGCGCCTCGGTGAGCTGCCCGCCGGTCCATTCCCAGTCGGCGCGGTAGTGCCGGGCCAGCAGGGCCAGCCTGATCGCCATCGGGTCGGTCTCCCGCCTGAGCGCGGAGACGAACACCAGGTTGCCCTTGGACTTGGACATCTTCTCGCCGTCCAGGCCGACCATCCCCGCGTGGACGTACGCCTTGGCGAACGGCCACTCGCCGGCCGCCACATGCCCCTCGGAGGCGCCCATCTCGTGGTGCGGGAAGATCAGGTCGGATCCGCCGCCCGCCACGTCGAAGCCGGGGCCGAGGTCGGCCAGGGCGATCGCGGTGCACTCGATGTGCCAGCCCGGCCTGCCCCGGCCGAACGGGGAGTCCCAGCCGGGCTCTCCCGGCCGCTCGGCCCGCCACAGCACCCAGTCCAGCGGGTGGTGCTTGCCCGGCCGGGCGGGGTCGCCGCCGCGCTCGCCGAACAGGGCGAGCATCCGCTCCTCGGAGTAGCCGGAGACCGCGCCGAACTTGGGGGCGGCGTCGGCGTTGAAGTAGACGTCGCCGTCCAGTTCGTAGGTCGCGCCCTTGTCGCGCAGCCGCTCGATCAGCTCCGCGACCTCGCCGATCACCTCGGTGACCGCGACGTAGCGGCTGGGCGGCAGGATGCGCAGGGCCTCCATGTCGGCGCGGAACAGGTCGATCTCCCTGGCCGCGAGCCGCCGCCAGTCCTGGCCGTCCCGCTCGGCCCGCTCCAGCAGCGGGTCGTCCACGTCGGTGATGTTCTCGGTGAAGCTCACGTCGTGGCCGGCGTCTCGCCAGGCCCGGTTCAGCAGGTCGAACGCCAGGTAGGTGTTGGCGTGGCCCATGTGGGTGGCGTCGTAGGGAGTGATGCCGCAGACGTACATCCGGGCGGTGGGACCCGGCCGGGTCGGGCGGACCTCGCCCGCCGCGGTGTCGTGCAGGCGCGGGACCTCACCCTGGCCGGGGAGCCTGGAGAGCTTGGGAGCAGACCACGATCGCATGCCCTGAAGCCTACTTGTGCGTAACACGCGCATCGGCACCGCCACCTGGGAGGCAGGGGCGGCGTTCAGGGCGCGGGCAGGACCCGGTGGAAGGC
>NZ_POUA01000686.1 GCF_003236385.1 Spongiactinospora gelatinilytica | reverse complement strand
GCCGGGGGCCGGTGACGGCGGTCCGGCGGCGGGGCCGGGCGGCGCGGGAGGACGTCCCGGGGCCGCCGGCGAGCCGTTCGGCGGGCCCGGCCCGTTCACGCCCGGGCCGGCGGCGAACGACCCGCTCTTCGGCGAACTTCCCGGCACCTCCGCCACCCCCGCTCCGGGGTCGCCGTTCGGGCCCACGCCGGAGTCCGGCACAGGACCCGGTGCAGCGCCCGGCGCAGGACCAGGCATGGGGCCGGAGTTCGGGTCCAAGGAGCTCGGTGGCGAACCGGCCCCGAACATGCCTGGAGCCGCATTCGGCGGCAAATCCGGGGCTGATGGACCCGGTCCCGCGTTCGGTGGCAAGCCCGGCCCTGACGGGCTCGATTCGGTGTTCGGCGGCAAGCCGGACTCTGACGAGCTCGGGGGTGTGTTCGGTTCGGGCGCGGGGGCCGATCAGGGGCCCGAGCCCGGTGCCGCTCCCCGGGGCGGTCGCAGGCGACGGGGCGCGCGAAGCGGTGGCGACGGTACGCCTCCCGGCGGCGATCCCGCCTCCTCGTCCGAAGCGCCGACGACCATCTCCGGCGGCGCGGGTTCGTCCGGTACGGGCGCGGATGGTCCCAAGCAGGAGTTCGAGCCCCCTCGCCCCCGGCGCGAGATGTGGAGCCCCTACGACGAGGGCCCCCGGTCACGCCGCCCCATCTACATCGCCATAGCCGGACTGCTCGTCCTGGTGGCGGGCGGTGTCGGCCTGGCGATGCTCGCCTCCGCCGACGCCGATCCGGACCCGGCGGCGAGCCCCCAGCCCACCGCCGCCGCGACCAACCCGCTCGTCCAGAACCGCCCCGCCGGAAAGGACGGCTTCGCCTCCTCCCGGACCACCGACAAGCACCCGCTGACGCTCAAGGAGGTGTTCCCCGACGCCAAGGCCGGCTCCTACGTGCGTACCGCGCGCAGGCTCGACAAGAAGTGCAAGGACGCCGCAACCGGCGACAAGCTGGTCAAGGCGCTCGACGACGCCGACTGCAACCAGATGCTGAGGGCCACGTACCGCGACAAGTCCGGCAAGATCATCGGCACGGTGGGCGTCGCCAACCTCAAGACCGCCAAGCAGGCGAGCAAGGTCGTGGACGCGGCGGCGGGCGGCGCGCTGGAGGACTACGTCAAGCCGCTGCCCGGCAAGGACGAGGCCACCAAGACCCTCGGCACCGGCCAGGCCAACGCGGGGGCGTGGCGGCACGGGCACTACGCGGTGCTGTTGTGGTTCCAGTTCAAGGACGGGCACGAGCCGAGCAAGGCCGAGCGCAAGAAGCTGACCGCCGCGGCGATGGCCATCGCCGACAAGACCGTCTACCCCGCCCTGGACTCGCGAGCCCTGACGGGCCGGAAACCGGAGTGACCTCGTCCTAAAATGCACCATTTGTGGGCAATTGCCAGGAAAGGTGTGCCGGATCCGTCCATACCGGCGTGACGGTCCCGGACTCTCGCTACGCTTCGGCGTATGCGTGGCCAGGATTCAGTGTCCGAGCACGACCGTGACAACGGCGGCTCGGCCGCTTCGGCGACCCCGCCACCGAGCTTCGGCCAGCCGACGCACCACCAGTCTCCGGAGCCGGGAACGGCGGTGCCACAGGTACCGCCGCGAGCCCCCTACTCCGACGGGGACAACCCCTGGCCCCAGCCGTCCGCTCCCTTGCCC
>NZ_POUA01000685.1 GCF_003236385.1 Spongiactinospora gelatinilytica | reverse complement strand
GGGGGATCTCGCTGCCCGGGTGGTGGCGAGGCGGGCGCTCGCGCTGGCCGCGCGGGAGCTGGGGGATCTTCCGCTGGCGGAGGAGGAGTTGCGTCGGGCCGTGAGGGAGGGCGCGGCGGCGGCCCCGCAGCCGACCGCTCAGGCCCGGTTGTCGCTGGTCACGGTACTCACCGAGCTGGGCCGCCCCGCGCAGGCGCTGGAGGTGGCCGACGCCGCCGAGCCGTACCTGTGCCGGGCCGAGCGCGCCAAGCTGGACGCGCAGCGCGCTGTGGCGCTGAGCCGCCTGGGCCGGTTCGGCGAGGCGGTGCGGTGCTGCGACCACGCCGTACGCGTACTGACCCCCGCGGGCCGAGCCGACACCGGGCAGGACGACCTGCGGTTCCTGGCCGGGGCGCTGCTCAACCGCGGGATCACCGCGGCCTACCTCGGCGACCCGCGCGCCGCGCAGGACGACCTGGAGCGCTGCGCCGAGCTGGCCGCGACCGTCGGCCTCGGTCACGTCACCGCGCTGGCCAAGGCCAACCTGCCGTTCGTGGCGGCCAGGCGGGGCGACATCGGCGGGGCGTTCGCGCACTACCGCGAAGCGGAGGAGGCGCTCGCCGCCTACCCCGAACGGCTGGCCACGATGCGCTGCGACCTCGCCGGGGCGCTGGTGGCGGCGTACCTGCCCGGGGAGGCCAGGGCGCTGCTCGGCCTGGCCGTGCCGGAGCTGGAGTCGGCGCGCGCCCTCGGTGTCCTGGCCGAGGCCAGGCTGCTGCTCGCCGAGCTGGAGTTGCAGACCGGCGACCCGCACCGGGCGGCCCGTACGGCGGCGCGGGCCCGCGCCGAATTACAGGACCAGGGCCGCGACGGCTGGATCCCCCTGGCCGCGAGCGTCGCCCTGCGGGCGCGGCTGGCCGCCCGCGGCCCGGACCCGACGCTGCTCCCCGCGTTGATCGACTGCGCGGACCGGCTCGCCCGCCCATTCCCGGCCGCCGCCGACGCGCTGCGGCTGACGGCGTCCGAGATCGCGCTGGAGGCGGGCCGCCGCGACCTCGCCGACGCGCTGCTCACGCCCCTTCACGGCGGCCCGGGCACGACCGACCCGGTGGTGCGGCGGCACGCCGAGGCCATGGCGCGGGCGTCAAGCGGCGACCAGGAGGGCGCGCTGCGCGCGGTGGCGGGCGGTCTCACCGAGGTGGGCGCGTCGGTGGCGGCGCTCACCGATCCGATGACCCGCGCCCACGCGGTCAAGGCCGGCGAACGGCTGGCCGCTTTCGGCCTGTCGGTCGCGATCGGCACCGGGCGCGCCGGTACGGCGCTGGCCTGGGCCGAACGCTGGCGCGCGGTCGTCCGTACGGGCGTCCCCTCCTGCCCCGAGCCAGGCGCGTTGCAGGCCGCGCTGGGCGGGGCCAGGCTGGTGGAGTACCTGCGGCACGGCGACCGGCTCGCCGCCGTCGTGGTGAGCCGCACCGAGATCACCATGCACGCGCTCGGCCCGGCGAGGCGCGCCGCCGAGGCGGGCCTGCGGCTGCGGTACGGCCTGCGGCGCGCCGCCTGCCGGGACGGGGCGGGAGAGGCCGCCGGCCCGGTGGAGCGGGAGGCGGCGGCCGTGCAGGCCGAGCTGATCGGCCCGCTGACGGGACATCTCGGTGACGGCCCGCTGGTCATCGTGCCCACCGGGCCGCTGTACCCCCTCCCCTGGCC
>NZ_POUA01000684.1 GCF_003236385.1 Spongiactinospora gelatinilytica | reverse complement strand
GCCGTACGCGGGGTACGGGCCCGCGGGTGCGGGGGTGCCGTCCTACCCGTACGGCACGGCACCGCCGCCGCAGCCGTGGACGCGGGGCCCTGAGCCCGGCGTGACCTATGACCAGATGGCCCGCACCCCCGTGCACCGCTGGTGGCGGCCGGTGCTCGGCACCGTGGTGGTCGCGGCCGGTTATCTCCTGGTCAGCCTCATCGTGTTGCTCGGCGGCATGCTCTTCGCCGTGATGGCGGGCGTCGAGATCTCGATGACCCGAGCGATCCCGTTCGCCGACCCGGTGCTCGGCCTCGCGGTGATGCTGCTGTCCATCGCCGCCGCCCTGCCCGTGGTGTTCGGCGCGGCCTGGTTGATCCAGCGACGCCCGCCCGGCACGCTGTCCTCGGTGCTGGGCCGGTTGCGCTGGGGCTGGATGCTGTTGTGCATGCCGGTCGCGCTCGGCGCGGGCGTGCTCGGGCACCTCACCGCGTCCATCGTCTTCGGCCTGACCGGTGGGGAGATGTCCGCGGGCATCGGCTGGGCCGGATGGGACACCTTCATCTCCGGGCTGGCCGTGACGCTGATCCTGGTGCCGATCCAGGCCGCCAGCGAGGAATACCTGTTCCGCGGGTGGTTGATCCAGGCGTTCGGCGCCTTCCTGCGTACTCCCTGGCCGGGCATCGTGCTCGGCTCGGCCGGGTTCGCGGCGCTGCACAGGTACACCGGCTGGGGCATCGTCGACGTGTTCGCCTTCGGTGTGGTCGCGGGCTGGCTGGCCGTGCGTACGGGCGGGCTGGAGGCCCCCATCGCGTTGCACGTGGTCAACAACGTGCTGGGGCTGGGGATCAGCTCCGCCTCCGGCGACCTGGAGGGGGCGCTGGAGCAGGGGGCGGTGGCCTGGCAGGCGCTAGCGTCCAGCGCGGTACAGCTCACCGTGTTCGTCGTCGTGGTGCTGCTGCTCGCGCGCCGGCGAGGGGTCGAGACGACGGTGCCGGGCCGGGAGGTGTCGCCACCGCTGCCGATTAATACCTGACAAAGAGCTACAAACCACATTAAAGGCCACGGGCCATAAAAAAATCTGACTAGAGAGGTCTCGCCAGAGCGGGCGTGTCGTGTTGCCCTGGTGTGTGCGGAGCATGGCGTAAGGCGGGCCGGGGATCGGGAGGTGATCGTCAAAGCGGACGGTGGTTCAGCCGAGGGCGCCGGATATCCCGTGCCGTCCGGGATTTCGGGAGCGGACCGGTGGAACGGTCCGTGTGTGATACTCCGGCCTGGGAAGGGATTGGCGACGTCGCCAGGTTTGGGAGAGACGAACGTGCGAGCCCCGACGAGGAGGTGCTGAGCGTGGCTTCGGGCCCCCACGACCCGCGCTCGCCGATGGACGACGACGGCACGCCCGAAGAGGCGATTCCGGGCCGCCCGGAGCCCGGGCCGCACCCGCCGCCCGCCCTCCGGCACTCGCCTCCGGGTCCGTCCGAAGAGAAGACCACGGGTGTGCCGCTCGCCTCGCCGTGGGTGATGCCGCCCTTCTCCGCACCGACCCCCGAGGACTCGCCGTCCATCGAGCCCCGGCGGCCGCGCCGCCGCCCATACGCGCCGCCGTACGGTCGGCGCGCCCGCCACGCGAGCGGAGACGTCCCGGACGCCGCCCAGAACGCCCCTGCGGGAGGAGAAGACGCTTCACCGCCAGTAAGCCACCCCCAGGA
>NZ_POUA01000683.1 GCF_003236385.1 Spongiactinospora gelatinilytica | reverse complement strand
GGACACCCCCCGCCTTTCCCCGATTGCCTCAACGAGCGGTCAACTTCCCTGATCGGGCCTGCGGTAGCTCTCGCCCGCGGTGACGGCCTTCCTGCCCTCGCCGTCCGCCCCCGGCCCCTCGGTGATCGGTGGCTCGCTGTAGGCGCGGCTCATCCTGGCCCGCAGCCGCCCGATCCGCCCGCGCAGGCCCTTGGGCCTCGGTTCGCCGTCCTCCGCGCCGTCCGCCGCCAGCTCCGCGCCGCGCAGTTCCGGGATCGTCTCCGCGCCGAGCAGCGGCGCGGCCATGTCGTCGCTGGCCGGTACGTCGATCTCGGTGAACTCGCCCTCCGGCAGCCGCTTGATCACGCCGGTCTCCACGCCGTGCCCGATCATCTGCGCGTCCCGCAGCCGCAGGCCCCGGCACAGCCGGTACGTCACGACGTACGCGAGCACCGGCCCGGCGAAGATCGCGATCCGGCCGAACCAGGTGGTCGCGAACAGCGGGATGTGGAAGTGGTCGGAGATCTCGTCGTTCGCGCCGAGCAGCCACAGCACGCCGTAGAAGGTGACCGCCGCCATGCCGATCGCGGTGCGGTGCGGGTTGTCGCGCGGCCGTTCGGCGAAGTGGTGCTCGCGGGTGTCGCCGGTGATCCACCGTTCCACGGACGGGTAGACGATCAGCCCGCCGAAGATGAGGGCCAGCGGCAGCAGGCCGGGGATGAGCACGCTGAGCGGCAGGGTGTACCCGGCGAAGTTGATCTCCCAGCCCGGCGTGATCCGCAGCGACCCCTCAAGGAAGCCCATGTAGAAGTCCGGCTGGGAGCCCGCCGAGATGTCCGCCGGGGTGTAGGGCCCGAACAACCAGATCGGGTTGATCTGCACGGCGGCCCCGAGCCCGGCCAGGATCGCGAAGGTGAACATGAAGAACGCGCCGGACTTGAGCATGAACGACGGGAAGAACGGCCCGCCCACCACGTTCATGTTCGTCCGGCCCTTGCGGGCGAGCTGGGTGTGCTTCTGCACCCACATCAGCGTCAGGTGCGCGGTCACCAGCGCGACCAGCAGGCCGGGCAGCAGCAGAATGTGGATGGTGAAGAAGCGGGCGATCACGTCCTCGCCCGGATACTCGCCGCCGAACAGGAAGAACGACAGGTAGGTCCCCACCAGCGGCAGCCCGATCAGGATGCCCTGGGTGATCCGCAGCCCGGCCCCGGACAGCAGGTCGTCCGGCAGTGAGTACCCGGTCAGGCCCTCCACCAGCGCGATCGCGAACATCACCAGGCCGATGTGGTAGTTCAGCTCGCGCGGCTTGCGGTACGCGCCGGTGAAGAAGATCCGCAGCAGGTGGGCCATCAGCCCGCCGACGAACAACAGCGCCGCCCAGTGGTGGATCTGCCGCATCAGCAGCCCGCCGCGCACCTCGAGGCTGATGTGCAACGTCGACGCGTACGCCTCCGACATCATCACGCCGCGCAACGGCGCGTACGGACCCGTGTAGGCGACGTGCCCCATGCTCGGCTGGAACCAGAACGTCAGGAACGTTCCGGTCAGCAGCAGGATGATGAACGAGTACAGCGCGATTTCGCCGAGCAGGAACGTCCAGTGGTCGGGGAACACCTTGCGTATGTTCCGCCGCACCACGTTCCCCAGCCCGAGCCGGTCGTCCAGATACCGGCTCACCCCCGCGACGACCTTGGGCACCCCGCCCGGCTCGCTCATCGCC
>NZ_POUA01000682.1 GCF_003236385.1 Spongiactinospora gelatinilytica | reverse complement strand
GGGGTGGAGTGCCCGGCGAGGTCTTGGGCGGTGGCGAGGTCCACGCCGGCGTCGAGGAGTTCGCCGATGAACGTGCGTCGGAAGTCGTGCGGGGTCGCGTTCTTCACTTCGGCCTGGGTGATGCGCTTACGCAGGATCTTGCGTACGGCCTGGCCGGTCATGCGGGGGTGGGTGCCGTCGGGGCCGGTGCGGGCCCGGCCGCCCTTGTAGAGGGGCGGGAACAGGGCGCCCGGAGTAGTGCCACGGATGCCGAGCCAGGCTTCGACGCGGGCGGCGGCATCCTCGGTGATGAACACCTGGCGCTCCTTGTCACGTTTGCCCAGGATGCGCAGGGACCGTTCGGCGGGGTCGTAGTCGCCCAGCTCGACGGCGGCGAGTTCTTCTCGGCGCATCCCGGAGGTGTAGAGGGTCGCGAGGAGCGCGGCGTCGCGTAGTCCGGCGGGGGTGTCGTCTTCGTCGCAGGCGGCGAGGATCGCCCCGAACGCCGACCGGGCGACGTGCCGCCCGGCGGGCAAGCGGGTGGCCTTCACATTCTGGACGTCGCTCGCGCGGGCCATGTCCTCGGCCGTCATCAACCCGAGCCTCCACGCCTCCCTGAGCACGCGGCGGAGCGCGACGAGGTGCTTGTTCACATGCGCCGGGGACCACTTCACCCCAGCGTCATCGCCGTGCTCCATGCGGTGGACGAGCATCGCCCGGATGCGGGCGGTGTACTCGTACCGCAGCCGATGCCACGGCTGCCCCGCCCCCGAGGTCGCGCCGGGGTGGACCATGGCGGCGATCCGGTCCAGGCAGTCCGCCATGGTCCTGCGGGACTCGGCGTTCCCCAAGGTCGCGAGGTACACCATGTACGGGTCACGCGCAGGGTCTACCGGCTCGGCGACGGCGGGAAGCTGCCCGGCCGGGCGGACGGCGGGGAGATGGGTCTCGGTCACGGCTTCTTCCATCAGACGGGCACGCCGGGAGAGGCGTCCACGCCCGCCCGGGTGACAGGAACGCCGGTGAGGAGCAACGTAAGGCGCACACCGAGCGGGCCCCCCGACGGGCGCGGGCCGTCCCGGTCGTCTGCGACGGCGATTTCGGGCCTCTCGGCGAACGTCCATCCCAGCCCGTACGCCAACGCGGTCGCGCGTTCTGCCCTCTCAAGCAGCGACTGCCACGCCGCGTCCGGTGCCCGGTCACGGGTCTCCCTCGCCGCGGATTCGACGACCCGTTCGACCTTGCGGCGTACCGGCCCGGCGGCGAGCCGTTCAACGAGGCCCTTTGAGATGTGTACTGCCATGCCCGGATCATGCGCGAGTGCAGGGGCAGGTGTCCGTGTCCGCCCGCGGGCGGACACGGACATCGATCTCAGGTTGCGGGCCGGTCTGGGGCCTTCTGGAGGAAGGGGGCGAGGTCCAGCGTCCCAAGGGCTTGACCGATGGCGCTGGTCAGTACCGCCGCCAGTTCAGGCGGCAGTTCGGTCGCAGGGGCGGGCGTGGCGGTGATCGTACCTTCCAGGGGCTCCTGTTCGGTGAGGGCAGGTTCCGCGCCGGCCCGTGTCAGCGCGGCGTCGATGGCCTTGGCGGTCTTGGCGTCGGCGTCCGGCGTCAGGTGGGAGTACACCGAGCTGGTGATGGTGGCGTTGGCGTGCCCGAGCCGCTTGGACACCTGTTCCAGGCCCACTTCAGGAATGGCGTTGCTGGCGTGAGAGTGCCGCATCTC
>NZ_POUA01000681.1 GCF_003236385.1 Spongiactinospora gelatinilytica | reverse complement strand
GCGCCGTACCGGGGGTCGCTCGCTACGCTCGCGTGTGAGCCACGCGACGCTGACGCGTCGCGGCCCAGGCACTGATAGCCGGCGCACGCTCACAGGCTCCCTCGCTCCTCAGTCCGTGGCACCGACGCACTCTTGCGGGCTCCTTCAACCCCCGCACGCGCCTGGCCTCGGGGCGTGGGCGTGGTCGCGCTCAGTACGCCGCTTGGCGGCGCGTCGCGGTGAGGGCGTTCCGGGAGAGGGCCGACACCACTACCGGTGGGGTGGGAGGTTCGCTTCTGGAGTGGTAGGCGAGCAAGATGGGACCGTTCACGAAGGACGAGATCCATCGGAGGTAGACCCGTGTCGCAGCGGCCACCGATCCCGTACGACTTTCTTCCCCAGGTCCCCACGCTGACCGTCGAGAGTGACGACGTACGCGACGGTGAGCGGATGTCGGACGCGCACGTGTTCGACGACTGGGGCTCGACGGGACAGAACATCTCGCCGCACCTGCGCTGGTCCCCCGGGCCGGAGGGCACCAAGAGCTACGCCGTCACCTGCTACGACCCCGACGCGCCGACCGGCAGCGGCTTTTGGCACTGGCTGGCGTTCGACATCCCCGCCGACGTGACCGAACTGCCCAGGGGCGCCTCCGGCTCCGTGGCCACCAAGGGGCTGCCGCAGGGGACCGTGGAGAGCCGCAACGACTACAACCGGGCCATGTACGGCGGTGCCGCGCCGCCGCCCGGCTACCCCCATCGCTACCTGTTCGCCGTCCACGCGCTGGGCGTCGAGAAGCTGGGCCTGGACCCGGAAACGCCGCCCGCCGCGGTGGGCTTCAACATCACCGCCAACACGCTGGCCCGTGGCTACATCGCGCCGACCTACGAGACCTGAGGCCACACCCCGACTTCCTGACATCGTGGGCGGCGTTCCGCTATGATTCCGAACGTTTATTCGATCCGGAGACGCCGTCGATGAGGGGCGCGCGATGAGAGATCTGTCGATCGCGATCGACCACCTGGCAGCCGAAGATCCGGGGGAGATCCCGCACACCCAACTCGCCGAACAGTTACTGGAACTGCACTGGCAGATGGCCCGCCTACAGGCCCAGATCGCCCGCCGCACCGGCGTACGGCGGCCATCCTGCGGCCCCCGGGAGTACGCCCACGCCTTGGACTGACCGGCCGAACGACCCCCGCCCGGGCCCGCACGCGAGCGAAGCGCGCGGCCCGGGCGCAGTCATGTCCGGCCATCAGCACCCTCGCCACGACGCCAGCCAGGCGATGTCCCCACCGCAACCACGCGCAGGCGTATCTGGACTGAGGGGCGAGGAACATACGGATCGGCGGCGGGAAAAGAGAACCGGCTGTCAGCGCCGGCCGCCGGAACAGCCCCCAGGGAAGGACTCGGCCTTCAAAAGCCTCCGATTGGGCCTTCGGCGCGAGCGCAGCGAGCGACCCCCGGGCGTACT
>NZ_POUA01000680.1 GCF_003236385.1 Spongiactinospora gelatinilytica | reverse complement strand
CCTCCAGTCCCTCGGCGTCGCGGAAGTCGTCGATCCGTACCCCGACGTCTCCGTCCGGGTCACTGGTCACCGCGAAGGCGGCCCCGCCGATCCCCCCGCTGATGGTCACCGTCGCCGCGGCCACCGCCGCGACCCCGGCCGCCGCGGCTGCCAGGCCGTACCCGCGCCGCCACCGCGGGCCGCGGGTGACCGGTGTCCGTACGGCCATCGTGTCCTCCTCGGACCTGCTGATCATGTCCTGCTTCAGCGCACTGAGCAGGCGCTCCTCGAAGTTGCTCATACCTCTCCCTCGACTCCCTCCACGTACGCGACCGGTGGCGAAGCGACGGCCGCCAGCGCCCGGCGGGCGCGGTGCAGGCGGACCCGGGCGGTGACCCGCTTGACGCCCAGGGCCTCGGCGGCCTCCGACACCGTGAGCTGGTCGATCACCACGAGTTCCAGCACGGCCCGTTCGCCTTCCGGAAGGTCGCGCATGGCCTCCCAGGCCCGCCGGGTACCGCGTTCGGCGTCGATCCGGTCCTCCATCCGGCCGACATCGTCGTCGTCCATCAGCCGCCGCCCGGCGACCCGGCCGGTCACCCGGCTCTCGATGGCCGTGCGCCGGTGCTCGGCGGACACCACGTTGCGGGCCACGCCGTACAGCCAGGCGATCTCACTGCCCCGCCCGGGGCGGTACCCGTGCGCGGCGTCCAGGGCCGCCAGGAAGATGTCCGCGGTCAGGTCGGCGGCGAGGTGCGGATCACTGACCCGCCGTACGACGAACCGCATGACCGCGTCCACGTGACGGCGGTAGAAGTCCTCAAAGACCGCGGGGTCCTGATGGAGGCGCACCGGCCTCGCTCCCTTCGTCGTCCGCCCTTACATCCCTACTTGGGGCGAACGCCGAAATGCGTTTCCGGCCATGATGGTTCCCGGCGATGATGGGAGCATGATCTGGACCGCGCCCCCCATCACCCGCGACAAGATGCCCCTGACCGGCGACGAACGCACGCTGTTGGAAGGCTGGCTGGAGTTTCACCGGCAGACGCTGCTAACCAAGTGCGCCGGGCTCACCTTCGCCCAGCTCACCGAGCGGGCGGCCCCGCCGTCGGGGCTGACGCTGCTCGGCCTGGTGCGGCACATGGCCGAGGTGGAGCGCTCGTGGTTTCGCCACAGGTTCGCCGGGGAGGACGTCGAGTCGCTGTACTGCGCCGATCCGGACAACCCGGACGGTGACTTCGACGACGTGGGCACCGCCGACCCCGAGGCGGACTTCGCCACCCTCCAGCGGGAGATCGAACTCGCCCGCGCGGCGGCGGCCGGCCGCTCCCTGGACGAGACCTTCTACCACACCCACCGGCAGGTGGAGCTGACCCTGCGCTGGGTGTATCTGCACATGATCGAGGAGTACGCCCGCCACAACGGGCACGCCGACCTGCTACGCGAGCGCGTGGACGGCACCACCGGCACCTGACGGCACCACCGGCACCTGACGGCGCACGGTCAGTTGCCGACGGCGTCGCGCATGCGCTCGTCGGTCCAGTAGTCGGCGACCTTGGCGGGGTCGCCCTGGTTGTGGACCCCTTCGGCCGCGTCGCCGGAGCCGCGGGTCAGCGCCACCGCCGCCGCGGCGGCCCCCACGACGGCCAGCACCACGATGGCCGTCACGGTGAGTGTTCTCCTGTTCACGAAATCCATACTACGTCACCCCCCACCCCCGAACCCGGACCTGCGG
>NZ_POUA01000067.1 GCF_003236385.1 Spongiactinospora gelatinilytica | reverse complement strand
GGCCTGGGTGCGGGCGGGGCCTAGGGCGTGGATGGACTCGAAGAGGGGGAGGCCGACCGTGCGGCCGGTGAGGGCGACGCGGATCGGGGCCTGGGCCTTGCTCAGTTTGAGGCCGTGTTCCGCGCCGACCTCCTCCAGGGCCGTCTTCAGCGACTCAGGGTCGAAGGAGACGGTTTCCAGCCGGGCGAGGTATCCGGACAAGATCTCGCGGGGCGCGTTCTTCATGCCCTTGTCCCAGCTCGCCTGGTCGAACACCGGCTCGGGGAGGTACAGGAAGTCGACGTTGGCCGACACCTCAGACAGCACCGAGATGCGGGTCTGGACCAACGGTGCGATCTCGGCGAAGACCTGGCGGTCCCAGGACGGGTCGAGGAAGGGATCGCAGCGGGCGATGAACTCCGCGAGCGGCAGCGCCCTGATGTACTCGCCGTTGAACGCCCGCAGCTTCTTCTCGTCGAAGAAGGCGGAGGCGGAGTTGACGTCTTCCAGCCGGAAGAGGGGCGCCATCTCCGGCCACGGCATGATCTCGCGGTCGTCGCCCGGCCCCCAGCCGAGCAGCATCAGGTAGTTGACCATCGCCTCGGCGAGGTAGCCCTCGTCGCGGTAGGACTCCAGGGCGACTTTGTCGCGGCGCTTGGAGAGCTTCTTGCGCTGCTCGTTGACGATCACCGGCAGGTGCGCCCACACCGGCGGCGTCGCGCCGAGGGCGGGCCAGAGCAACTGCTGGCGGGCGGCGTTGGACAGATGTTCCTCGCCGCGGATCACATGGGTGATCGACTGGGTGATGTCATCAACGGCGTTGGCCAGCACGTACAGCGGAGAGCCATCGGTGCGGGCGATGACGAAGTCCTCCTGGGCGTCGTTGGGGAACTCCACGCGCCCCCGGATCACGTCGTCCACGACCGTCACGCCCTCGTCGGGCGTGCGGAACCTGACGGCGCCCGAGGTCAGCCCGCGGTCGCGGCAGTGGCCGTCGTAGCCGCGGTGCTCCGAGCCGGTGCGGGCCTCAAGCTGCTCCCTGGTGCAGTCGCAGTGGTAGGCCTTGCCGTCGGCGAGAAGTTTGGCCACCGCCTCGCGGTGCTGCGGCTCGTAGGCCGACTGGAAGTAGGGGCCCTCGAAGACCGGGTTCTCGCCGTGGATGCCGATCCAGGCGAGCGCGGAGATGATGCCCTCGGTCCACTCCGGCCGGTTGCGCGCGGCGTCGGTGTCCTCGATGCGCAGCACGAACTGCCCGCCGTACCGTTCGGCGAGCGCCCAGTTGAACAGCGCGGAACGCGCGCCGCCGACATGGAACATGCCGGTGGGCGAGGGGGCGAAACGAACCCTAATCACGGGAGACCACCCGGTTGCTGAGAGTGCCGATTCCTTCGATGCCGACACCGACCTCGTCACCCAGGCTGAGCGGACCGACACCCGCCGGTGTGCCGGTGAGGATCACGTCGCCGGGGATGAGCGTCATGACCGCGCTCACATAGGCGATCAGCGCGGGGATGTCGTGCAGGAGCTGGGAGGTCCGGGCGCTCTGCCGGATCTCGCCGTTGACGGTCGTGGTGATCGCGAGGTCGGCCGGGTCGAGATCCGTCTGGATCCAGGGGCCGAGCGGGCAGAAGGTGTCGAAGCCCTTCGCCCGCGTCCACTGACCGTCCTTCTTTTGCAGGTCGCGGGCCGTCACGTCGTTGGCGCAGGTGTACCCGAAGATCACCTCGGCGGCCCGCTCGACGGGCACGTCGCGGCACAGCCGGCCGATCACCACGGCCAGCTCGCCCTCGAAGTCGACCCGTTCGGAGAGCTTCTCGGGGTAGACGATCGCCTCGCCGTGGCCGATCACGGAGGTGGACGGCTTGCTGAAGACCACCGGCTCGGCCGGTGGCTCGGCGCCCATCTCGCGGGCGTGGTCGGCGTAGTTCTTGCCGATCGCGATGACCTTGCTGGGCAGCATCGGCGCGACCAGGCGCACCTCGGAGAGGGGTTTGCGTTCACCGGTGAACTGGACCGTGCCGAACGGATGGCCGTGTACGGCCGCGACGAATTCTTCGCCGGGCCCGCCGTCGACCACACCGAACGTCACACCTTCGCCGGTGGTGAACCTCGCTATGCGCACTGGATGACCGCCCCTGACAGTCGGATGCCGTACGGCACGAGCCTACTGAGGCCGTCGAGTGGTTTCGGCCAGCAGGACGCCGGGGCTTTCCAGCGGATGACCAGGAGGCCGTACACGAAGGGAAACGACACGGAAACTACCCGGAAAATGGGCATCAAGTGCGGATTGTGCCGCTGACCTGCGGCAATAGGTGGATATATCGCGTTTTTTGGATGCCCTGAGCGCACTGGGAGGGCACTCGGGGGGTCACTGAGGTGGGCCACGAGGAAGTACGAGGAGCCGGGGGGAACCGACGTGTCCGAGACCACGCACAGGGAAGCAGCGGTACCCCGAGCCCGCACCGAGGAGTCCGGCGCGGCCGGGCCGTTGCAGTCGGGCAAGGGGAAGACGACGATCGCCGACGGCGTCGTCGCCAAGATCGCCGCGATGGCGGCGCGCGACGTGTCCGGGGTTCACGAGATGGGCGGCGCCGCCGGGCGCGCCCTGAACGCCGTGCGCGGCATGGTGGGCGGCGGTGACAGACCGACGGCCCACGGCGTCTCGGTCGAGGTGGGCGAACGGCAGGCCGCCGTGGACGTGAACCTCGTCGCGGACTACGGGGTCGCGATCCCGGACATGGCGTCCGCCGTACGCCGGAACGTGATCACGGCGGTGGAGCGCATGTGCGGCCTTGAGGTCACCGAGGTGAACGTCAAGGTCGACGACGTGTATCTGCCCGGCGACGACAAGCAGTCCGGCGAGCAGAAGAAGAGCCAGCAGCAGGAAGAGTCGCGAGTCCAGTGAACGACGGGTACCCGGCGGAGGGGACACCGCCCGGGCCACCGAGCGAGACCGGCGGGCACGCGCCCGCCGACGAGCCCGCGCGCCCGCGCCACGACGCCCCGGAACACGGGGGCGACCCGAGCGCCGGCACCGAGAACGACCTGGTGCGGGACATCGCGCAGCGGGTGGCGGGATGCCCGGATGTGGCGGAACTGTCCGGCGGCCCGTTCGGGACGATCGCGACGTACCTGCCCGGCGGCCGCGTCCGTGGGGTCGCGCTGCGGGACGACGGGCTGGAGATCGCGGTCACCGCCCGATACGGCACGCCGCTGCCCGAGGTCGCCGACCGGATACGGGAGGCCGTCGGCCAGGCGGCCGGCGGCAGACCGGTGAACGTGACGATCGACGACCTGCAAATGAGCAGCTGAAGCACGCTCAACACCACACCGAAGCCTCAAGGAGGCAGGAATGGACACCTTTCCACTGTGGCCGCTGATCGGCCTCACCGTAGGTCTGGCCCTCGGGTTCGCCGGAGCGTTCGGTGGCTTGGGCGCGTTCCTGCTGGTACTCGTTCTCGGGGCGGTCGGCCTGCTGATCGGCCACCTGATGGAGGGCGGCCAGGTCGATCTCTCACGGCTCGCCGCGAGACGGCGATGACCCAGACGACGGGCATGGCCCCTGCGACGGCGCCGCCGGAGCGGCGCGGCCGGACGATCATCCCTGACCAGGTGGTCTCGCGGGTCGCCGCCCGCGCGGCCCGTGAGGTGGACGGCGTGCTCGAAGTACGGCGGCGCGGCGCGGTGCCGTGGAACGAGCGGTCCAGCGCCAGCGTGGACGGCGGCCTGGCCACGCTCGCCCTGGACGTGACCGTGGCCTACCCGGCCCCGCTGCGCACGCTCACCGATCGGATACGCCGTCACGTGGCGGCCAGGGTCCACCAGTTGACGGGACTCGCCATCGGCCATGTGGACATCGACGTGACCGCGATGGTCCCGGCCCAGCGCGCCGGCGAGGCAGGCCGCGGGAAGCCGCGATGACCGCCACGTACGCACTCCGAGAGACGATGGGGCGGACGCCATGACCGCGGCCGGCACGCACCCACAGGCCGACGTCCCGCCCCGCCGGAGCGGCAGGCGGGCGAACCATGCCGCCGCGCACGCGTTCCGGCCATGGCGCAGGTGGCCGGCGGTGATCGCCTCGGTGGTGCTGATGGCGTTGGGCATCATCGCCGCGATCGAGATCATCTCGGCGCTGTTCGGCGGTGCGGCGCGCATCGTGCCGTACGAGCCGCTGCGGCGGTGGGCGACCAGTACGCCCTGGAACGACCCCGCGATGCTCACAGGGGCCGCCATCGCGGCCCTGCTCGGGCTCGTCCTGCTGCTGGCCGCGCTGATCCCTGGACGGCCGCGTTTGGTGCCGCTGCGCACCGGTGACCGTGACCTGATCATGGGCATGCAGCGCCGCAGCTTCACCAACGCGGTACGGCACGCGGTCGAGGACGTGGACGGGGTCAGGGAGGCCAAGGCCCGGCTGCGCCGGGGACGCGTCCGGGTGACGGCGACGACGTCGCTGCTGACGGCCGCGCCGCGGCTGACCGAGGCGGTACGGCAGGCCGCCGCGGCGAAGATCCGCGCGCTGGCTCCCGTGTCCACGCCGGACGTCAAGGTGACGGTACGCGACGGAAAGGGCCGGCGCCATGGAACGTAAGACGGCCAGGGGCAACCGGCTGGGGCTGATGCTGTGCGGCCTGGCGCTGCTCCTTCCGGGGCTCTACGCACTGGCCAGGGGGCTTGGGCTGTTCGGCGCGGGAGCGCGGAACCAGCCGGTGATCGGGCCGGGGCTGACCGGCTTCTTCACGGCCAACCCGTGGTTGTGGTGGGTGCTGGCGGTGGTCTCGGTACTGCTCGCGGTGCTCGGGCTGCGCTGGCTGTTCGCCCAGGCCCGCAAGGACGTACTGTCCGGACTGCGGCTGGCGCAGGGGCCGACGGGGAAGACGGACGTCGAGGCCGGCGGCGTGTCCAAGGCGCTGGAGACGGATGTGTCCGACCATCCTGCGATACTGCGGGCGAAGGCCGACCTGACCGGTACGCGGAAGAAGCCCGGGGTGCGGCTCGCGGTCGTGGCGGACGAGCGTTCGCCGATGGAGGAGGTGCGGCGGCACCTCAGCGGCAAGGCGATCCCGCGGATGCGCGACGCGCTCGAGGTGGAGAACCTGCCCGCCGTCGTCCGGCTCAAGCTGGAAGAGCCCTCCTCACCCGCGCGAAACATCCAGTAACCGGAAAAAGCCTCCGACAACCGGAGAAATGTCCACAAGCTGAGATGGCGTGCTCGCGAGGCGAGACGGAACAGGTATGGTATGCGCATGGATTCTCGCAGCATCCGCCTGGCGGTCATTCCCGGCGACGGCATCGGCACCGAGGTCGTCGACGAAGGTCTGAAGGTGCTCCAGGCGGTCGGCCCGAAGGTGGAGACCACCACCTACGATCTCGGCGCGCGGCGCTACCACGCCACCGGCGAGACGCTGCCCGACGCGGTGCTGGCCGAGCTGCGCGAGTACGACGCGATCCTGCTGGGCGCGGTCGGCGACCCCAGCGTGCCGCCCGGCGTGCTGGAGCGCGAGCTGCTGCTGCGCCTCCGCTTCGAGCTCGACCACTACGTCAACCTGCGTCCGGTCAAGCTCTTCCCCGGCGTCGCCACCCCGCTGGCCTCCTCCGACCCCGGCGACATCGACATGGTCGTCGTGCGCGAAGGCACCGAGGGCCCCTACGCGGGGGCGGGCGGCGCGATGCGCCGCGGCACGCCGCACGAGATCGCCACCCAGGAGTCGTTCAACACGGCCCACGGCGTGGAGCGGGTTATCCGGTACGCCTTCGACAAGGCGCGCGGGCGCGACCGCCAGAAGCTCACGCTGGTCCACAAGACCAACGTGCTGACCTACGCGGGCGACCTGTGGGCGCGCACGTTCGACCGGGTCGCCGCCGAATACCCCGAGGTCACCACCGACTACTGCCACGTCGACGCGGCCTCGATGTTCTTCGTCAACCAGCCGGAGCGGTTCGACGTGATCGTCACCGACAACCTGTTCGGCGACATCCTGACCGACATCGGCGCCGCCATCGCGGGCGGCATCGGCCTCGCGGCCAGCGGCAACGTCAACCCCGACCGCACCGCGCCGAGCATGTTCGAGCCGGTCCACGGCAGCGCGCCCGACATCGCGGGCCAGGGCAAGGCCGACCCGACCGCCACGATCCTGTCGGTCGGCATGCTGCTCGACCACCTGGGCTTCGCCGACGCGGCGGGCGCGATCGAGCGCGCGGTGGCCGACGACCTGGCCGAGCGCGGCGACGCGGTGCGCGGCACCAGCCGGATCGGCGACGACATCACCGCACGAGTAGCCGGGTAGTCCCGGGCCGCTCACACTCACGCGCATGGCGACCCGGGAGGGGTGCCATGCGCGTTCGCATTGCCGGCCGAAGATCTTCGCGACCCCCCGAAGGCGACAGCCTGTGAGCTTCGTAAGGTGTTACACACCACACGAAGAACCGAAGAGTACCGTCACACGCGGGAGACGGCGCAGCAGGAGCCGGGTCACCCAAACCTGGACTCCGAGGCTCTGCCGAATGTCCAGATTATGCAGTAGCTTTCCGTTACGGCCTGCCTCCGTCGCACAATGGAGGCAGGGCAGACCATCCAAGAGAAGGACCTCGCCATGACCACCGCTCAGAAGCTCAGCTTTGACGTGCAGCTCTCGGACCACGCTCGCACCGTAGCCGAGCGCGAGCAGGTACTGGCGAACCCCGGGTTCGGCCAGCACTTCACCGACCACATGATCTCGGTCGACCACACCGAGGGCGTGGGCTGGCACGACGCGCGGCTGCTGCCGTACGGCCCGCTCACCCTTGACCCGGCCACCTCCGTCTTCCACTACGCGCAGGAGCTGTTCGAGGGCCTGAAGGCGTACCGGCAGGCCGGCGGCAGCATCGCCACGTTCCGGCCGTTCGCGAACGCCGCCCGCTTCAACCTCTCGGCGCAGCGCATGGCCATGCCCGAACTGCCCGAGGACACCTTCGTCGAGTCGCTGGAACTGCTCGTGCAGACCGACCGGGAGTGGGTGCCCACCGCCGAGGGGCACAGCCTCTACCTGCGCCCGTTCATGATCGCCACGCAGGCGGCGCTGGGCGTCAACTACCCGTCGCGCGCCTACAAGTACATGGTGATCGCCTCGCCCGCCGCCTCCTACTTCTCCGGTGGCGTCAAGCCCGTGTCGGTCTGGCTGTCCACCGAGTACACCCGCGCCGCCCCCGGCGGCACCGGTTTCGCCAAGTGCGGCGGCAACTACGCGGCGGCCTTCGTGGCCCAGCGGCAGGCCGTCCAGAACGGCTGTGACCAGGTCGTCTGGCTCGACGCGGTGGAACACCGCTACGTCGAGGAGATGGGCGGAATGAACCTGTTCTTCGTCTTCGGCAACAAACTGCTCACCCCCGCCCTCACCGGCACGCTGCTGCCCGGCATCACCCGCGACTCGATCATCAGCATGGCGGGCGATCTGGGGCTGGAGGTCGCCGAGGGCCGCCTCTCCATCGAGGAGTGGCAGGCCGGATGCGAGTCGGGCGAGCTGACCGAGGTCTTCGCCTGCGGCACCGCCGCCGTGGTCACCCCGGTCGGCACCGTCAAGGGCACCGACCGCGGCTGGACGATCGGCGACGGCACGCCCGGCCCGGTGACGCTCAAGCTCCGTGATGAGCTGGTCGGCATCCAGTACGGCGCGCGCCCCGACACCCACTCCTGGGTCCACAAGATCTGCTGACCCGCGGGAGCGCTCGCGGCCGGGACTCGCCCGAGATCCCGGCCGTGGCCGTCAGTTCTTCCTGATCAGCGTCAGGCCGTCGGCGACCGGCAGCAGCACGCTGGTCACCCGGGCGTCGCCGCGCACGAGGTCGTTGAACGCGCGCATCACCACCGTGCTCGCGGCGTCGTTCGTCGGATCGGCCACGTTCCCGTCGCGCAGGGTGTTGTCGACGATGATCACCCCGCCGGGGGCCAGCCGGGACATCACCAGCTCGTAGTAGACCGGGTAGCCGGGCTTGTCGGCGTCGATGAAGGCCAGGTCGATGGGCGGGTCGGCGGGAAAGCGCGCCAGGGTCTCGGCGGCCGGGCCGAGTACCAGCTCGATCCGGTCGGCCACGCCGGCCTCCGCCCAGTAGCGCCGGGCGATGGAGGTCCACTCCTCGCTCACGTCGAAGCAGGTCATCCGGCCCCCGGGGGCCAGGCCGCGGGCCAGGCAGATCGAGGAGTAGCCGGTGAACGTGCCGACCTCGACGACGTTGGCCGCCCCGGCCATCTGGGCGATCATGGTCATGAACCGCCCCTGCTCCGGGGAGATCTGCATGCCCGCGTGGCCTCCGGTGGCCGCGCGAGTCTCCACGGCGAGGCGTTCCAGCAGGTCATCGGGGGGTGTCGTGTGGGCCAGGACGTACTGGCCGACGGCGGGATCCAGGTAGGTGGCCTTCATGGCGCTCATTCTGCACGGGGAGGGGCGGGCTCGCCCGCAGTACGCTCCGTGTCTCGGACTCTGAGATCAATGTGCCAGATGCCGGAGGATGTGGCAGACTGCTAGGACCATGAAGAACGGTCTGCTCATTATCGGCAGGCGCGCCGGCACGTAACAGGACCACGCCGGCGCGCAGACCTCTCACGTCCGTGAGGGGTCTTTTTGTTTGCCGGAGCGTGCACATGGCGATCGAAGATCGAACCGCGAAAAGACCGTCAAGGAGACGAACCGATGGCCGACGACCGCTTCCACGTCTATGACACAACGCTGCGCGACGGGGCCCAGCAGGAGGGCTTGAACCTCACGGTGGCCGACAAGCTCACCGTCGCGCGCCACCTGGACGGCCTGGGCGTCGGCTTCATCGAGGGGGGCTGGCCTGGCGCCAACCCCAAGGACACCGAATTCTTCCGGCGGGCTCGAACAGAGCTCGACCTGAAGCACGCGCAACTCGCCGCGTTCGGCGCGACCCGCCGGGCCGGACTGAAGGCCGCCGACGACCCATTGGTGGCCGCCTTGCGCGAATCCGGCGCGCCGGTCGTGACCCTTGTCGCCAAGAGTCACGACCGGCACGTGGAGCTGGCCCTTCGCACGACTCTCACGGAGAACCTCGCGATGATCCGCGACACGGTTTCTCACCTTCGTGCGGAGGGTCAGCGTGTCTTCCTCGACGCCGAGCACTTCTTCGACGGTTACAAGTCCAATCCAGCGTACGCGCTCGAAGTCGTCCGCACCGCGGCCGAGGCCGGGGCAGACGTGATCGCCCTGTGCGACACCAACGGCGGCATGCTGCCCGACGAGCTGGCCGACGTGGTCCTCGCGGCGGCGGGCACGCAGGCGCGGCTCGGCATCCACTGCCACGACGACACCGGGTGCGCGGTGGCCAACACGCTCGCCGCGGTACGCGCGGGCGTCACGCACGTCCAGGGCTGCGCCAACGGCTACGGCGAGCGGTCGGGCAACGCCAACCTGTTCACCGTCGTCGCCAACCTCCAGCTCAAGCGGGGCTTCGACCTCGTGCCGCGCGAGTCGCTGGCCGACATGACCCGCATCGCGCACGCGATCACCGAGGTCACCAACGTCACGCCCAACTCCCACCAGCCCTATGTCGGCGTGTCGGCCTTCGCCCACAAGGCCGGCCTGCACGCCAGCGCGATCAAGGTCGATCCCAACCTCTACCAGCACATCGACCCGGCCGAGGTCGGCAACGACATGCGGATGCTGGTCTCCGACATGGCCGGTCGCGCCTCGGTCGAGCTGAAGGGCCGCGAGCTGGGCTACACCCTCAGCCCCCAGGAATCCCGCGAGCTGGTCGAGCGGGTCAAAGTCCTGGAGTCCCAGGGCTACACGTTCGAGGCCGCCGACGCCTCCTTCGAGCTGCTGCTCCGCGACACGGTCGGCGGCGACCGCCGCAGGCACTTCTCCGTCGAGTCCTGGCGGGTCATCGTGGAGCGCCCCGCAGGCGGCGACGTGGTCAGCGAGGCCACCGTCAAGGTGCACGCCAAGGGCGAGCGCATCGTGGCCACCGGCGAGGGCAACGGCCCGGTCAACGCCCTGGACAAGGCGGTGCGGCAGGCGCTCGAACGCCTCTACCCCGAGCTGGCCAGGCTGGAGCTCACCGACTTCAAGGTGCGGATACTCGAAGGCAGCCACGGCACCCAGGCGATCACCCGGGTGCTGATCACCTCCAGCGACGACACCGGCGAGTGGTCCACGGTCGGCGTCGACGAGAACATCATCGAGGCGTCCTGGCAGGCCCTGGAGCAGGCGGTGACGTACGGGCTGCTCCGGGCCGGGCACGAGGGCGAGTAGCGAGGTCAGGCGCACTGCGGGGCGCTCAGGAGAGCGCCCCGGCGGGCGTGGCTTTGAAGGACACCGCGTCGCCGGCCGTCTCCACCGTGACCTTGCCGCCCGAGCACCGCACCTTCGGGTCGGCCACACCGGGCACCACGATGGTCAGCAGCGGGTCGGCCGAGGCGGGCGAGAGCACGGCGGGCGCGGGGGTCTTCTTCAGGTAGGCGGGCGAGACCCATCCCTGGATCGGGCTGTTCGCGCCCCTGACCACCTTCAGCCCGCTCACCGGCCGGCAGGAGGGCAGCGCGACCTGCACGAGCGTGGCCTTCCAGTCCTTGTCCCGCAGCACGACCCGGCCGCCGCTGGAGGCGGCCGCGGTCAGCCCGTGGTCGAAGTGCCAGATGTTGCTGATCCTGGACTTGCCGGCCGCGGTGTCGAGCACGGCCATCAGGTCATCGCCGTGGTTGACGAGCACCGAGCGGGTACGCGCCACGCCGTACGCCCGGTCGGTGAGCCGGTAGCTCTGCCGGTTCCCGCCGGTGGACGACTTCACCAGCTTGGAGGGGGTGCCGCCGCGGAACGCGGCACCGGCCACGACCGGCACGTTGTGCGCCTGCGGTGACATGGTCCAGCGGCGGTACGGCGTGTTCTCGTAGGAGTGGAAGCCCACGTCCACCAGCACGTCACGGCCTTGCGCGAAGTAGGTGACGCCCAGGTGGTCCTCGTGGCCGTGGAACTTCAGGCCGGGGCCGAACCTGATCGAGTAGAAGGCCGACTCCTTCTCGTCCTTCCAGGAGGAGCGGCCGAACACGTATCCGGAGCTGCCGAAGACCTTCACCTTCTGCGTGGGGGCGTCGTAGCCGGCGGGCCGTACGTCGGCTCCGCCGTCGCCGATCGGGACCATGTGGCCGTTGGGCTGGGTGGCGTGCGCGATGAAGGTCTCCAGGGAGTTCCAGCGCTTGGTGATCTGCGTGGGCACGGCGCGGTCGCACGCCTTGATGTTGTCGATGGCGACCTTGAGCCGCTGGTGTACGTAGATCGCGTAACGCGGCGCCTGCTCGCGCAGCGCGCCCTGGGAGTCGACGTCGAGCTTCACCGTCTCGGTGAGCCGCCGGATCGCCAGCTCGGACCACTCGTCACGGCCGTAGCGGCAGCCGATGCCGAGCAGCGCGATGTCCTGGTCGATGCCATGGTTGTGGCCCTTTTCGTAGAGCTTGGGGTCGGCCAGCATGCGGCCGTGCTCGGCCAGGCTCTTCTTCAGCCAGTCCTCGCCGACGTGCTTGCTCAGGCACACCAGCGCGGGCGCGCGGAGCGCGATGGGGTGCTCCTGCCAGGCGTAGGGGCTGGTGTTCCGGCCGCCGCGGGGGTTGTCGTCCACCCAGTCCTTGGCGATCTCCCGGGCCCGGCGCAGGTAGCTCTCCTTGCCGTTGAGCTCGTAGTCGGCGACGAGCCTGCCCATCCAGCGCAGGGAGTGGAAGACCATGTCCCAGGAGCGGTTCTTGTAGGGACTCCACCGCCAGTTCACGTTCTTGCCCACCTTGACGGCGGGCAGCCCCAGGAACGACAGCTGTCCGGCCATGACGTCCTCCGACGTCGGCGTGGCGGGCAGCCAGTCCCCCTGACACTCCGCCGTCCGCTTCACGGCCGCGGCATCGGCCCCGCTCACCACCCCGCCACCGGCCAGCAGCATGACGGCGGACAACACCAGGGCAGCACTCGATCGGCGGCGCACGCCAGTTTCCTTCCAGGACCGGGATGAAGGGAGCGGATCATGCTTTCCGACTCCGGAAGGCCCGGTCAAGTCACCGCAGGCGCATGAGCCACATCGTTATCAGGCTCGCAGCAGCCCTTCGGAATCTTCTCGAACTGGCGTGCGGTACGACTCGAAAGCCACTACAGTAAGTGTTACGGCAAACACGTTGTGAGAATGAGCCTGAAGGGGATGACGGCCTCATGGCCAAGGTTCTGGATCGCCCGGAGGCACCACCCGCCTCTACCAACGAGACCATCTACGACCGCTACGCCAGGGTCTGCGAGCTACTACCGGACATGCGTGTTGAGCTCCACGATGACCGGATCGTGGTGACGGACATGCCGACCGGGGCGCACAATGACGTCTTTTCCATGCTGCTGATGCAGCTTGTCGGTGTGGTGGCCGAGAAGGGGTGGCGGATCTGGCCGATGATCAAGTTGTTCTTCGGGCCGCAGGAGGCGCGGTTCATTCCGGATCTGGTGATCGTCGGACCGGATCGGCGGATGTGGGGGGATGACCATGTGTACGCCGAGGACACATTGCTGGTGGTGGAGGTGGTGTCACCGAGCAGTTCACACGACGACCACAAGCTCAAACCGGCCACCTGCGCACGCGGAAAAGTGCCGCTCTACCTGGTGATCGACACCTACGAACAACGCGTACGCCTGCTCAGCGACCCCGGCGAAAAAGGCTACGCCACCGAAACCGAGGCCGCCTTCGGCGACCCGCTCGAACTACCAGAGCCATGGCGGCTCACCCTGGACACCACGCCCTTCAAAGGGCTGTGACGACGAGGGCACGCGCTACTTCGGGGCGGCGGTTTCGATGACCTCGAAGGACCAGAGTTCGGAGCCGGTGGCGGCCGGGCCCTGGCCGTGGCCGACTCCCTGAGGGGGGCCGGATGGGCGCTCGCCTGAGGCTTGGGCGTGGCCGCGTTGGAAGGCCTGGCTGCTCTGCCAGCGCTGGAAGTCCTCTTCGCTGCGCCAGCGGGTGTAGACGAGGTAGCGGTCGGTGCCGTCCAGAGGGCGCAGCAGCTCGAACCACTCGAAGCCGTCCTGGGATTCGACCATGCCCGCGCGGCCGGCGAATCTACGCTCCAGCTCCTCGCGCATGTCCGGCGGGACGCTCAGGACATTGATCTTGACCACCGATGCCATCGGGCCTCCTCCGCTCCGTACGGTCACGGATCACTTTAGAGCCCCCACCCGCCGGTCCGTGTCACGGCCGACGGGCGGCGCGCCGGTCAGATGTCGAATTCGCCGTCCTTGACGCCGGCCACGAACGCCTCCCACTCGGCGGGAGTGAAGGTCAGCACGGGGCCGTCCGGGTTCTTGGAGTCGCGGAGCAGGAAGAGCTGCTCTCCCTCGGCGGCCTTGTTGTGGCTGGAGTCCGCCGAATCGACGGTCGTGACCTCAACGCAGTGTCCGTCGCTGCGCGAGCTCTTCTTCCACTGGCGAGCGCGTGAGTCCATGTTCTGGTTTCCTCGATCGATGCGGCGGTTCACGAGGGGCGAAACATGCCCCACGCATCGTGCCACACCGCGCCCCTCGTGTCCGGGGGTCCGTGGGGAATGGCCGCTGGATGTCAGCGCGTCGGAGAGCCACCGTTGTCACGGCGGTCCAGCGCGAACTGGACGGCGTCCGCAGCCTCGTCGCGCTCTTCGTCGGCGGGGGTCCAGGGGTACATATCGTACATGATCTTCTCTCGATCTCGTGGGCGAACGCCCGCGTGACGACACGCGCACGCGGAATCGGGCGGGAAAAGTGGATTCGGCACACGAACCCTTGATCGACCCGTCAATGGGATCCGGGTCACAGATCCTCAGGCGGATCACCGGCCGGCAAGCGCACGCACCGCGGCGGGTCGCCGGCCTGCCCTGATCAGGCCCCGCCGCGGCAGGTAAGAATTACGAATACCTGGCGCATTACCACATAAGACTACCCCGCGTTCCAGGGTGCGTCTCGCTGGCCGTCGGATTGTCCCACCATGTGAGACATCGGCAGCGTTCAGAGCCGGCCGCGGTCCACGGCGATCCTGATGGCTCCGCCAAGCGCGGGTACTGCGCCGCCATCACCTGAACGATCTCCCTGGCGGCCAGCTCGCCGGCAGGTCGCCCGACTGGGGCATCGCCCCGGCCGGCCCTTCCGCCGTGGCCCTGCGCGGGGTGAGGCCGAGCAGCATGTCCATGGTGGTGGTCTTGCCCGCCACGTTCGGCCCGAGCAGCGCGAGCACCTTGCCCGGGGGCGATCGTCAGATCCCCCCGCACGGCATGCACGTCACCGAACGTCGTGTGCAGCCCTTTCAGGCGCACGGCCGCTCCCGCGGCCACCGGATCGCTCATGACCCGACTTTGACGAGTGTCACGGACCGGTGAACCGATCGTGGGGCATTGACGTTCTCAGCGGTGTGAGAGCTCTCCTGGCGACCGGAGTCATGGTCGGAGTGATCGCGGTGAGCGCGCCCGAGCCGGTGGCGAAGGACGCGCCGGCCGTACCGGCGACGTGTCCGCAGCGGTGGGGCGGCGCGGACACGGGCGGCTGGGTCCCCGCCGCGGCGCGGGTCGAGGGCGCCGGTGAGACGCTCGTGCCCGGCGCTCCGGTGGAGGCGCTGATCTGCGCCTATCCGGGCCTCAACTACAAGCCCGGCGGCGAACGGCCGGCCGGTACGCGCACCCTGACCACCGGAACGCGGGCGATGCTGCACGACATCGCCTACCTGCCGGTCGGTTCCGGGCCGGGGGCCTGCACGGCGATGGGCGGCCCGACGACCAACTATCTGATCCGGTTCGCCTACCCTGACGGCTCGGCGCTGTGGCTGGGCAGCGCGGAGGAGGTCAACTCCTGCGTGGTCACCACCAACGGCACCGTTCGGTCCGGCGCCTACATCGGCCGGAACATCACCGCCGCCTACCGCACCGGAACCTGGCTTCCCGTCCGGCAGACCGACGCCTGTGAGGGCACCACGGGCCGCCGCGGGGAGGAGGACACGATGGTCCCCGGCGAACCGGTCTCCGTCACGGTGTGCCGTCAGGGCTCACCCACCAAGACGTGGCCCCACCGGAAGTACGGCGCGCGGGAGGCCGCCGCCCTCGCCGGGCCGCTGAACGCGCGGCACGCATGGAAGACCGCCAACGGCTGCCAGGGCCCGCCGGACGACGAGGGCACCTTCCGGCTCATATTCGGTTACCGGGACGGGCCGCCGGTGGACATCTGGTTCACGTCCGGCTGCACGCCCCCCATCGACAACGGCGCGCTCCAGGCCGACGGCACCGAGGAACTGCGCGACCAGATCATCCGCCTGGCCCCGGCGAGGTGAACCCCCGCCGGAGCGAAAGGCGGGCGGTCAGTCGGCGAGGTCGACCGTGCGGCCGGTGTCCGCGCCGATCTCCGCCATGATGGCCGGGAGGAGGTCGTCCGGGATGGCGGTGTCCACGGTCAGGGCGATGAGCGCGCGCCCGCCCTTCTCATCCCTTGCCACCTGCATGGACGCGATGTTGATGGAGTGGTCGCCGAGGATGCGCCCGACGATGCCGACGATGCCCGGCCGGTCGTGGTAGCCGAAGAAGGCCAGGTGGTCGGTCGGCTCGATCTCCATCGCGAAGCCGTTGACCTCGACGATCTTGGTGACCTGCCGGGTGCCGGACAGCGTGCCCGACACCGAGACGTTGCGGCCGTCGGCGAGGACGCCGCGCACGGTGACGAGGTTGCGCCAGTCGGGGCTGTCCTGGCTGGTGACCAGCTCGACGGCGACGCCGCGGTCCTGGGCCAGCAGCGGGGCGTTGACGTAGGTGACGGCGTCCTCGACCACGTCGGTGAACACGCCCTTGAGCGCGGCCAGCTCCAGCACCCGCACGTCGTGGGCGGCGATCTCGCCGCGCACCTCGATGTCCAGCTTGGTGGCGGTCTCCCTGGCCAGGGCGGTGAAGACGCGCCCGAGCTTCTCGGCCAGCGCGAGGCCCGGCTTGACGTCTTCGGCCACCGCGCCGCCCTGGACGTTGACGGCGTCCGGCACGAACTCGCCGGACAGCGCCAGCTTGACGCTGCGCGCGACCTGGGTGCCGGCCTTCTCCTGGGCCTCGTGGGTGGAGGCGCCGAGGTGCGGGGTGACGACCACGCTGTCCAGCTCGAACAGCGGGCTGTCGGTGCAGGGCTCCTTGGCGAACACGTCGATGCCCGCCCCGGCGACCCGGCTTTCCTTCAGCGCCGTGTAGAGCGCGGCCTCGTCGACGATACCGCCGCGGGCGACGTTGACGATGCGCACCGAGGGCTTGACGGCGTGCAGCTCACGGTCGCCGATCAGCCCGACCGTCTCCTTGGACTTGGGCAGGTGGACGGTGATGAAGTCGGACTCGGCCAGCAGCTCCTCCAGCGACACCATGCGGACGCCGATCTGCGCTGCCCGCGCGGGCTGCAGGAAGGGGTCATAGGCGATCAGCTCGACGCCGAACGGCTGCAGCCGCTGGGCGACGAGCTGCCCGATCCGGCCGAGGCCGAGGATGCCGACGACCTTCTCGTCCAGCTCGACGCCGGTGTACTTGGACCGCTTCCACTCGCCGCCCTTGAGCGCGCTGTGCCCCTGGGCGACGTTGCGCGCGCTGGCCAGGATGAGCGCCACGGTGTGCTCGGCGGCGCTGGTGATGTTGGAGGTGGGCGCGTTCACGACCATGACGCCGGCCTTGGTGGCGGCCTCGACGTCGACGTTGTCCAGTCCGACACCCGCCCGCGCCACGACGCGGAGCTTCGGCGCGTGGGACAGCGCCTCGGCGTCGACCCGGGTGGCGCTGCGCACGATGAGGGCGTCGGCCTCGGCGAGCGCGGGAAGAAGCTGAGAGCGGTCGGCTCCGTCGGTCTGACGGACCTCGAAGTCGGCACCGAGTACGGCGATGCCGGCCGGGGAGAGCTCCTCGGCCACCAGGACAACGGGCTTGTTCACGGGACGGTCCTTACTGGTCGGCATGGGACGCCATGCAGTCTATCGACCGCTTGTGAATGTGTTCACGAGTGTCCCGGCATCCGAGACGCCCCAGGCAGCGAGTTCACGCCGGGCGTACGGCCCGCGTACCCACCGTGGGCGAATCCACCCGTTCTGCCGTCATCTTGGTATTGCTCGCAAAGAATCTTCCCGATTACCCTGATAAGCCGTGGTTCACTACCTATCGTTCGTCATATGAGCATCGGGAACCCCGCTCTCGGCGAAGTGCTCGCCCAGCACGGCAGTCCGCACCGGCTCCTGTCGGCGCTCGCCGATGGAGGAATCCTGGTAGCCGTCCGCCCCGACCGCTCCGTCGTGCTCGGCACGACCCAGGCGGGCGATCGCGTGCTGCTCGGCTACACCAGCCCGCACACCTACGCGCGTCACCGCGGCAGCCACTCCCTGTCGCCGTGTGACGCCGACACGATCCTGGACATCCAGCGGGTGACCGGCGTGGGAGAGGTCGTGATCGACGCCGCGGGCCCGGCCGCCGCGGCGGTCCCGATCGACGACCTGCAACGCTTCCTGCAAGTGACCCGCACGGGACCGACCCCGGTGATGTCGCACGTCGCGCCGAACGCGTACGCGACCGGGGCCATGGCGACGGTCGGTCGGGCCGCCACGGTGAACAGCGCGCCCTCACAGGCGCCCGCGGCCGCCGTCCCGGTGTCGGCGTTCTCCACACCGGCGCCCGCCCAGTCGTGGATCCCGGCTCCGCGCCCGCACCTGTCGGGGCCGATGCAGCAGGTCGATCCGGGGTACCGCCGCTGCACCCACCCGATTTTGCCCGGCCTGCGCAAGGCGATCGCGCAGATCCTCACGGACTATCCGCTGGTCCACCACGTGTGGATCTCCGAAGCGCGCACGGCCTCCGGCGCACCGGGGATCATGCTGCACGTCAAGGTGCAGATGATGGCGGCCGAGGACGTCGTACGGGATCTGCACCGCGGCGTACGCGCCCGGCTGCCGCAGCTCGCCGCCAGCGAGGCGCCGATCCTGATGGCCCGGGTGGCCGACGCGCGCAGTGAACGCCGGATGATCGAGATCGGCGCTCACGTCGTCTGCGCCGACGTCGCCGACTGACGAAACCCAGCGGTTTCCCGCGGCCCTGGGGTGGTGGCTCGCTACCCGGCGTGACACTCGCTGTAATGGCGTCGTGAACGCAACGGCGTCAGGTTCGGTGACCCGGACGGTCACGCGGGAAGTCCGGCTGGGCTACGGCGTGGGTTCCTTCTGCACGGGGACCTGGGGCGCCGTGCCCGGCCTGCTGCTGCTCTACTACATGACCAACATCATGGCGGCCCCCGCCTGGCCGGCCGGGATCGTCGTCACCGCGCCCAAGGCATGAGACCTGGTCGCCAATCCGCTGATCGGCCGCTGGTCGGACCGCACCAGGTCGCGGCTCGGCCCGCGCCGTCCCTGGCTGCTGGCGGGCGCGCTGACGCTGCCGGTGGCCTTCACGCTCACCTTCGCCGGGCCGCCGATCACCGGCGCGCCCGCCGCGATCTACGTCGGCGTCTGCTTCCTGATCTCCGCGACGGCCTACTCGGTGTTCGAGGTGCCGTACAAGACCATGTCGGCGGAGATGACCGGCGACCACCGCGAGCGGACCTCGCGGTCGCAGTGGCGCATGATCTTCGTCGGCCTGGCCCACCGCGATCAGCGGCATCGCCGCCCCGGCGATCGTCGACGCCGACCGGCCCGGCGGCACGACGGAGAGCTACCGGCTGATGGCCGTGTTCGTGGCGCTGGTCATGCTGACCGCGATGCTGGGCGCGTTCTTCGGTACGGCTCGCGCCCCCGCGGTCATCCGCGCCGTCCCCCAGGAGGGGTCGCCGTTCGCCCAACTGATGGCGGCCAGGGGCAACGGCCCGTTCTGGTGGCTGCTCGCCATCGCCTCCAGCCAGACGCTCTCGGCCGGCGTGATGCTGGCCGGCGCACCCTATTTCGCCACCTACATCATGGACGATCCCAAAGCCACGAGCACGCTGTTCGCCGCCCTCGTCATACCGCTGCTGCTTACCATGCCGGTGTGGGTCTGGCTGGCCAGGCGTCTGGACAAGCGCGGCGCGATGATCCTCGCGGGGCTGTTGCTCGGCGGGGGCACCGCCGCGGCCTTGGCGACGCCGGCGTTCGGCACGGTCTACACCCATCTGACCCTGCTGGTGGCGGGCATGGGGCTCGGCGGAGTCCAGCTCATGCAGTTCTCCATGCTGGCCGACGTGGTCGCCGCCGACGCGGCGACGACCGGCAGGCGACGGGCGGGGATGTTCACCGGGCTGTGGACGGCCATCGAGAGCGGAGTGTCGGCGTTCGGCACGATGATCTTCGCGGCCGTGCTGACGGCGGGCGGGTTCATCTCCTCAGATCCGAGCCGGCGGGTGACCCAGCCGGCGGGGGCGGAGGCCGCCATCATGATCGGGCAGTGCCTGGTCCCGGCGGTGATCATTTTGATGGCCGTCCTGATGACCTTTAACTATCGGCTGACCGCGGACAGGGTGCAATGAACCGCAACAACCCGATTCACCAGCTCCGTTACGCCTGGCGCAATCCCGACAAGATCGCGCCTCACCTGCGCCGCCTGACCAGGGACACCTGGCTGCGGCTGCGCACCCGCGACCACGTGAGCTACTACCGGGCCGTGATGAGGTCCGACACCGCCCGCGATCCGGAGGGCGCGGTCGGCAGCAAGTCGCACAAGCGCTGGATCGCGCTCGGCCGCATGCAGTTCGACTACCTGGTGGAGCACGGCCTGCGCCCGGACATGCGGATGCTGGAGATCGGCTGTGGCAATCTCCGCGCCGGACGGCTGTTCATCGAACACCTCCAGCCGGGCAACTACTACGGCATCGACATCTCCCCCGACATCCTGATGTCGGCGCAGCGGGTGCTGGCGGAGTACGGCCTGCGCGACAAGCTCCCGCACCTCACCCCGGTCAGGGACCTGCGCCTGGACTTCCTGCCCGACGAGACCTTCGACGTCGTACACGCGCACAGCGTCTTCTCCCACTCCCCGCTACCGGTGATCGAGGAGTGCTTCGCGCACGTCGGCCGGGTCATGCGGCCGGGGGCGTGGTTCGACTTCACCTTCGACCGCACCGAGGGCAAGGAGCACCAGGTGCTCCGCGAGGACTTCTACTACCGCACCGAGACGCTGATCGACCTGGCCGCCCGGCACGGCCTGGCCGGGCGGTTCATGGACGACTGGGAGAAGCTCCCGCACAAGCAGTCCAAGATCCGCCTGACCAGGCCGGTCACCTGACCAGGCTCAGTTCACGAAGCCCTGCGAGACCAGCCACTCCTTGGCGACCAGCACGGGCACGCCGCCGTCCACGTCCACCTGGGCGTTGAGGGCGCGCATCACGTCGTCGGTGAGCCGCTCGCTGATCGCCGCGAAGATGCGGGCGATCTCCGGATGCGCCCGCAGCAGTTCCCCGCGCACGGTCAGGCACGCGTTGAACGCCGGAAAGAACTTCCGGTCGTCCTCCAGCGTGACCAGGTCGAGCGCCCGCACCCGCCCGTCCGTGGAGGTGATCATACCCATCGTGCAGACGCCGCTGGCGATGGAGTTGTAGAGCACGCCGACCGACGTGCGGCGCACCGCGGACTGCCGGATGTCGGCGCCGTACTTCAGCCCGTAGCCGCGCAGCATGCCGAGGAACCCGTCCTCACGGCCGAAGGTCTCGTGGTCCACGCAGAAGGTGCGCTGGGCCTGCGGCACCTTGGTGATGTCGGAGATCTTCCGCAGCCCGTACTTCGCGGCCGACTCCCGCGTGACGCCCACCGCGTAGGTGTTGTTCAGCGCGGCGGGCGGCAGCCAGGTGATGTCGTTGCGCCTGGCGTCCAGGTCGCGCAGCGCCTCGTACTGCTTGCGGGGGTCCGGAATGGTGCGTTCCTGCCCGAGGTAGGTGACCCACCCGGTGCCCACGTACTCCCACATCAGGTCCGCGTCGGCGCGGGTCAGTGAGGCGCGGGCGTTCACGCTGCCCTGCACGTTGGTCTGGTCGGACACCTGCGCCCCGGCCGCGGTCAGCGCCAGCACGGCGATCTTGCCGAGTACCAGTTGCTCGGTGAACTCCTTGGACGTCACGCGTACCCGCACGTCGGCGAGGCCCGGGACGGGCCGGATGGCGCCGGGTTCGACGGGCGGGACGAAGGCGGAGGCCGGGTGCAGCCCGCATGCGCTGGTGAGCAGCAGCACGGCGAGCAGAGCCGCGAGCGGCGCCGGTGCGCGGCGCATGTCAGGACAGTCCTTTCGGGGAGAGGTAGCGCTGGGCGACGCCGCCCAGCCAGTCGAGGAGCAGCGCGAGCACGGCGATCAGCACGCATCCGGTGACCAGGACGAGGTTGCGCTGGGTGCTCACGCCCGCGGTGATCAGGTCGCCGAGGCCGCCCGCGCCGATGAACGCGGCGATGCTCGCCGTACCGACGTTGAGCACCAGCGTGGTACGCACGCCGGACAGGATGACCGGCACGGCCATCGGGAGTTCGACCTTGAACAGGACGCCCGCGGCGGACATGCCGATGCCGCGGCCCGCGTCCACCAGGTGCGGATCGACCTGTTGCAGGCCGACCATCGTGTTGCGCAGCGCGGGCAGCAGGCTGTAGGCGACCAGGGCCGCCACCGCGATCCAGAACCCGATCCGGAACACCAGCGCCAGCAGCACGACCAGGCCCACGGCGGGCGTCGCCTGGCCGAGGTTCACCACGGCGAGTACGGCGGGCGTCGCCCGGCGCAGCCCGCGCCGGGTGAGCGCGACCCCGAGCGGCAGCGCGATGGCGAGCACCAGCAGCGTGGAGAAGAAGACCAGCTCGACGTGCTCCCAGGTCCGCCGCACGATGAAGCCGAGGCCGAGGGAGTTGCGTTCGAGGCTGTCCAGGCCGGTCACCTGGGTGTAGACGATCATCGCCGCGCCGATGGCGAGGTAGCACAGCGGTGACAGCGCGAGCCAGAAGGAACGGCCGAGCCGGGGTTCGGGGGCCGGCGTGGCCGGCTCGGCGGATTCGGTGAGGGTCATTCGCCGCCGTCCCCGTGCTGGCGCCGGCGGCGGTCCCGTTCCCGGGACTTGATGGTCTGGATGGCCTGCTGGACCGTACCGAGCGAGACGGCCCCGGCGTAGACCTGCCGCCTGCCGACCACCGGAACCACGTCGTTGTCGGTGTTGAGCAGCGCCTCCAGTGCCTCCTGAAGGGTCGTCCGGCCGCCGATCAGGACGCCGGCGGGCTCGCCTTCGACCTCGCCCGCCGTGCCATCGGCGCCCGCGAGGGCCTTGGTGGTGACCCAGCGGCGCGGGCGGCGCAGCCGGTCGAGCACCAGCGCGTAGCCGCGTCCGTCGGCCTCGGCCTGGGCGCGCAGGTCGCCGGCGTCGGTGTCCTCGGTCGCGTGCGGTACCTGGTCCAGTTCGATGTCACCGACCCTGGTCAGCGACAGCAGCCGCATCGACGAACCGCCGCCGAGGTACTGTTCGACGTAGTCGTCGGCGGGGTGGGCGAGGATCTCGGCGGGGCTCGCGTACTGCACGATCCGGGAGCCGCGCTGCATGATCGCGATCCGGTCGCCGATCTTCAGCGCCTCGTCCACGTCGTGCGTGACGAAGACGATGGTCTTGGCCAGTTCCTCCTGCAGGCGCAGCAGTTCGTCCTGGAGCCGGGCGCGGTTGATCGGGTCGAGCGCGCCGAACGGCTCGTCCATCAGCAGTACCGGCGGGTCGGCGGCCAGCGCCCTGGCCACGCCGACCCGTTGCTGCTGGCCGCCGGACAGCTTGCGCGGGTAGCGGTCGCGGAAGGTCGCGGGTTCCAGGCCGACCAGGGCGAGGAGTTCGTCCACCCGCTCCGACACGCGCCGGGAGTCCCAGCCGAGCAGCCTCGGCACCTGCGCGATGTTGCCGGCGACGGTCATGTGCGGGAACAACCCGGCCTGCTGGATCACATAGCCGATGCCCCGGCGCAGCCTGTCGGGGTCGATGTCCCTGGAGTTGCGCCCGCCGATCAGGATGTCGCCCGAGGTGGGCTCGGTCAACCGGTTGATCATCCGCATGGTGGTGGTCTTGCCACAGCCGGAGGGGCCGAGCAGCACCACGGTCTCACCGGCCTCGATCGTGAGGTCCAGGTCCAGTACGGCGGGCTCGCCCGTGCCGGGGAACACCTTGGTCACCCCGCGCAGCTCGATCGGCACGCCCTTGCCGCCGCTCATGTGGTTCGCGGCCTCAGGCACGGACGCCTCCCGGGATGGTCAGCCGGCCGATCAGCACGTAGCAGGCGTCGAAGAGCAGTGCGAGGACGGCGATGCCGATGGTCCCGGTCAGCGCGGAGTTGACGGCGTTGGCCCCGCCCAGCCGGGCCAGGCCGGAGAAGATCTGCTCGCCGAGCCCGGGGCCGGAGACGTACGCGGCGACCGCGCCGATGCCCATGGCGAGCTGGGTGGCGACCCGGATGCCGATGAGGATCACCGGCCAGGCGAGCGGCAGCTCGACCCGCAGCAGCGAGCGGCGCCTGCTCATGCCGATGCCACGGGCGGCGTCGACCAGCGCCGGGTCGACGCCGCTGAGGCCCACGACGGTGTTACGGATGATCGGCAGCAGCGCGTAGATCGTGATCGCGACGACGCTGGGCGCCACACCGAGCCCGAGCACCGGGATCAGCAGGCCCAGCAGCGCCAGCGAGGGGACCGTGAACACCACCCCCGCCGTGGACGTGGCCAGCCCGGACAGGCGTGGCCGCCGGTAGGTCGCGACCCCGGCGAGCACCCCCGCCAGGGCCGCGATCAGTACGCACTGGGCGACCATGCTGGCGTGCTGTACCGCCTCGAACAGGAGGAGATCCCTCCGGTCCGCGATGTACTCCCACAAGCTCACTCATTTACCCCCGGCTACGTAGTTACCTACCGCGATGCAACCATGCTCCAAACCTCCGGTAAATTCGGACTTAACCCCCGGGAATCCCGCGAGGCCCCGCTCGATGACGTTGTTCTGGACACGAAACCCCGCGTGGGCCGATACTTTTGAGCATGAGCTCGACGCCGCCCACGTCCCGTGCGTCCGACGGTGATCGCGATCGGGCGATCAACGAGTTGCGGGACCGCGTGGTCGAGGGGCGGATGTCCCACGACACGTTCCTCGGTCGTGTGGACATGGCGTTGCGCGCCCGCAGCCGCGGCGAGCTCGACGAGTTGGTCGCCGATCTGCCCCCGCGCGGACGGCTGCGGCGGATGCTCACCGAGGTCGTCGGCGCGGCGTCCGACTTCACCTCGCGATTGCAGCGGGCCTGGCGCCGCCCGCGGCTGCAACGGCTGCTGCTGCCCGACGACGAGCGGCTGCGCTATGTGGTGGGCCGGGGTTCAGCCTGCGACCTGGTGCTCTCCGACCTGACGGTGTCCCGTGTCCATGCGGAGCTGCGCCGCGAGAACGACGGCGAGTGGATGCTGATCGACCTCGGCTCGCTCAACGGCACCCGGCTGAACGGCTGGCGGCTGGTCGGCCCGGCCCGCGTTCGTCCCGGCGACGAGGTCTCCTTCGGCGACTGCGCCTTCCTGGTCTCCCCGCCGCAGCTCGCCGCCTGAGTCGGCCCGCCCGCGACTCGCCGGGCGCGGTTTCCGCCACCGCCGTGCGGGGCATCCCCTGACCATTGCCCGCCGCGGCGGGCGGCGGCTGCGCGCAGCTCGTACGGCCGTGGCGAGTTTCCAACGCGCACCGGGGCCGCAAACCCCTTGTTCGGCGGGGTTTGTGACGTCGGAGGGTCGTCCCAGGTTCACCTGGAGCCCCAATATTCTCAGAAATATCCTGACATGTCCGGTTTGTTCGCGACAGAATGCGTGTTCCAACAGGCGTCAACCACCTGGAGGAGCACATGCGCAGACTCATCCGGGCACTCGCGTGCCTCGGCGGTCTCGCAGTAGTCAGTACCACCCCGGCCGTCATCGCCGCGGCCCCCGCGCAGGCCGGACACGACCCCTGCCGCGTCCAAGCGGCCCTGCCCCAACTCAACGGCACCACCGTGCGCGCCGTCGGCGCCCGCGCCAACTGCACCGACTCAAGCAGGCTGCGCGTCCAGATCCGCTGGGCGCGCCCCGGACCCGACCCGCTGCTCGCGAAGAAGCACGCGACCCTGACGAACGGCAAGGTGAGCGCCGGAGTCCGCTGCTCAACGGGCTGGCGCACCTACTACACGATCGTCACCGACGCGGACGGCCACGTCGCCCACTCCAAGGGCGCCCGCCTGAAGTGCGGCTCCGCCCCCGGGACC
>NZ_POUA01000679.1 GCF_003236385.1 Spongiactinospora gelatinilytica | reverse complement strand
CCACCACACTCACCGTCCTACGCACCCACCTGACCACCCTGACCCCCTTCATCCGTTGATCCGCCGCGGTTCATGAACGAGGCGGGCAGCGCTTTGAAGCGGCCCATGAGCCGCGGCGAAACGCGCCATCGCAATGTGTGGACGCTCGCACCGGCACAGCCAGAGCATCTGACTACGGATCAGAAGGTCACGCGTTCGACTCCTGTCGTCCTCGCTCGATACGAAAGGCCCTTGAACAGGCATTACGCCATCAGGGGCCGCACCTCAACGAAGGCGTCACCAGCGGACGGCCAGCCCTGGAAACCGCACAGCGCACCCAATCCCGCTGGACATCCAACAACTCGCCGGAGTAGAGAACGCCCTCACCGGCGACCGATGCTCCTCAGCCCGCGAACTTTCGGCCGCCATCACCGCGGCACACCGCAGCCTGAGCCGACCCTCTGCCTGATCACATCAGGGACGCGGTAGAGATCAAGGCGGCGGCGCGGCGCGCCGCCGTACCCTCGGCCCGCCGCCCGCCCGCCGTCCGGGTGTGCGGCCTAGAGCCGGTCCCGGACGGCGGCGGGACACCGAGCCGGGCACCGTACGCCGGCCCCGCCCGTACGGACCGAACGCTCCGACCGGGGTTGCCACGCCGCCGCACGGATGCAGCCCTATGATCGCCACTGCACGGCTGGTCACCGCACATGGTTGAGGGCGATCGAAGGTCCAGGGCTTCGTTCCTCAGCCCCGGCCCACCGGGATAGTGGGCACCTCTCTGTACGTGCCTCACACCTTCGGTGAGGTCGGCGCATTCGCATCGGTCCCGGAGCCTGGCTGTATAGCCTCATCCGACCGGTGGCGCCAGGAGACGTCCAAAGGCCCGATGCCCGCCGAGACCAGACTCAGGCGCGCCCGTCGAGCTTCACCGCAGCGCCGTGAGGACGTCCCACATGTGTGATCGTCCCCGAGACGATGTCGCCGACCTGAACCGCCCTCAAGACTTCAACCATCTCTTGATCGTCTGTCGGTCTACCCACATTGCTCACTCTGTCATGGCCTGGCCTCGTCCCAGAAAAACGCGTGATCGGTATGCGCCTCTGCAAGCAGGTGATCCACAGGCTTGCTGGGAGCCACCTTGGGAGCCACCCGGGCGGACGATCACGAACTGAGGCGAACGGGCTCGAACGGTCGGAGGTCTGGTGAGCAGCGCGGCGAACGAGCCTGAGCGACCCTAAAGATCGTTTGGGGTCTACTGATCAGACGGTTAGAGGGTCGAGCCCTTTCGGCCTCGCAAGGCGAAAGCCCAGCCCACCACCCGGTGAGCTGGGCCTTTTCATGTCCTGAATCACTCGCCGCTCTCCGGCTGCGTCCGGCCATGACCGACGGTATCCGGCCGACCCCTCCCAATGCCTTCCCGCGGGGAAGGGCGCAAAGATCTCGGTGGTGCGGCGCATGGCGATCTCGCTTCCCGCTGGCTGAACTGGTTTCCTGACATATAGGCCCATTGAATTAGTCGGCGATCGACAAGTTCCGCCATTGTTGGGAGGCGTTGGCCTTGATGCCGTTGGGATTGACCGGCTGGTGGCGCCAGCGTCGGACGGAGCCCGACCTAAGAAAGGCGTCCGAGCGGAGCGAGGGCGATTGGGCGCGCGGAGCGCGCTCCCCGCGCGCAGGGCGGGTAATGGTGGGAAAGCCTCAGGGGCGTGATGGTCGAGGAAGGGGCGGTTCGGCGAGGGGT
>NZ_POUA01000678.1 GCF_003236385.1 Spongiactinospora gelatinilytica | reverse complement strand
GCGGGGGATGCCAGCCCTTGCGCTCGATGGCGCGCACGAAAGCGTTGACCATGACCGGATCGAACTGCGTCCCGGCCCCCTTGCGCAACTCCTCCATGGCCACCGGCACCGTACGCGCGACGCGGTAGCAGCGGTCGGAGGTGATGGAGTCGAAGGCGTCGGCCACCGCGATGATCCGGGCGAACTCCGGGATCTCGCCCGCGGCCAGGCCCATCGGGTAGCCGCCGCCGTCGTGCCGCTCGTGGTGGTGCATGATCCCGGCGAACGCCTCGTCGAGGAAGTCGATGCCGTGCACGATCTCCAGGCCGCGCATCGGGTGGAGCTGGATGGCCGCGTACTCCTCCTCGGTGAGCGGCCCGTCCTTCTGCAGCACCTTGGTGGGGACGCCGAGCTTGCCCACGTCGTGCAGCATGCCGGCGTAGCGGATCGCGCGCAGCCGCTCAGGGCCCATGCCGATCTCCTCGGCGATCAGGGTGGACGCCAGCGAGACGCGGGTGCAGTGGCCGCGGGTGTAGTAGTCCTTCGTCTCCACGGCCTGGCACAGGGCGGCGATCGTGGCGTCGTAGGAGCGCTGCTGCGCCCAGTACTGGCCGAACGCCCAGCGCGCCACGAACAGCGGGAGCAGCACCAGCACCGCCGAGATCGACTGGACGGTGGCCCACAGGCCGGCGATCAACAGGCCGAAGGTGGCGTAGCCGAGGTAGGAGACCAGGAGCTGGGCCATGCCGCGCAGCGGCACCCGCTCGACCTGGCCCGCCAGGGACAGCATGATCGCGATCAGCGCGAAGTTGAGCGGCACGTAAACCGCCGCCGCCCCGGCGAACGGCATGATCAGGTCGTCGAACCCGGCGATCTCCGGGACGCCCCGCTTGCCGCCGAGCCGGAGGTACGCCTCCCCGGCGGCGAAGCCGCAGATGGCGAACTGCGCCCCGTTGTAGAGCCGTTTGGTCAGCGCCAGGCCGGGACGGACGCTGAAGATCGCGGTCATCCCGACCAGCGCCGCGCCCTCCGGCCCGACCAGCACCACGGCGGCGAGGGCGGCCGAGAAGCTGACCGAGATGGCCGCCTGCCGTACGTGCAGCAGCGCGGGAACCGACTCGCACACCAGGAACAGCAGGGCCAGCACGAGCAGCGCAGGCCAGTCAGGGCGCGCGAAGCGCCCGCTCAGAAGCGCATGGCCGAAGAGGCCCAACGCCCCCGCGATAACGGCGACCAGGTGGGCCCTGGCCGGCCACGGCAGTCCACGCAATGCTGCCCCACCCAACCGGTGCTACAGGCGCGTGCTCACGTCCAGGAGATGCCCGGAGGAGCGGCGCTCGCGCTCGGCTCCACCGCCACCGGGGCGAACAGCACCAGTGCTGTGAGCAGCCAGGTGGCCATACCCTTCAACATTCGCCCGCCTCCACGTCGATTTCGCACTTCAGGCTACAGAAAGACAGGGCCCCCAGGGGTGGAATCCCGGGGAATCGCAAGCAAAGCGTAATCAAGCCGTCACCACCCGCCACCTTTGTGGAGACTGCGGGCCACTTGTCCGATCCCATGTCACAACACCTCGTGACGGCACACCAGCCCTGTCCGCCAACTTCGGCGGGAAGTCAGGAAACGGCGCGGGCCCTGGCCCATTCGGCGGTGGCCTTGAGGCCGGTGGGCAGGTCGGTGCGCGGGGACCAGCCGAGCACCTCGGCGGCCGGGGCGGGATCGACGGCCCCTGCCTCTTATACACATCTCCGAGCCCACGAGACTAGCGCTCATCTCGTATGCCGT
>NZ_POUA01000677.1 GCF_003236385.1 Spongiactinospora gelatinilytica | reverse complement strand
ACCGCCACCCAGCGCCCCACCGAAGACCGCCCGCAGGGCGTGACCGGGGCCGTGGCCGGCCGGGAGTGGGTCGGCGGCATTGTCACAACGGGCGTCCGAAGGCTTCGGATACGCCCCCTATTTGCGATTTTCCGGAGAAAGAACGGGCAGATCACATTAAGCCGGAAAGCCAGCAGCGGCTTGACCAGAGCCCCGATTCCGGATTTTCCACCCTTACGACCACAATGACGCAAGACTTCACCGCTTCCTTCGCCATACGCCACGCCCGCGCGTTTTCCGACACCGCCGTCCACCACCATCCCACCGGCGGATCACCTCACGTCAGGCACTTTACATAGCTCTTGCCCGGCCACTCGCCCAGCTATGTCCGAATATTTCCGAGCAATCCACACTAACCCAGCATGTTTTACTTGCCGAGATTCATCCACAGGACGGAAAATCTCGGTCAACCAGGTCGGCGAAATGGCCGACCGGCTTATAGTGGGGAGCCGTTCATCTTTGCGTGCGCGAGCCGATTCGCGCAACTACCCGAACCAGGCGGGAGGGGCACGATTTCCATGAGCGGCCTGTCGCCGGACTTTCCCGAGCGCGGTTCGGGCACGGACCTGTCCGAGTACACCTCACTGCTGCGCAGACGTTGGCTGATCTTCTTCTTCTGCCTGGCCTCCGGGTTCACCGGCGGCGCCGCGCTGCTCAGGGTGACCCCGCCCGCCTACACCTCGACGACCCAGGTCCTGGTCTCCCCCACCGGGGTCAACGACCAGGCCAACCAGGTCAACGGCCGGCAGCGGGAGTCCCTCAACCTCGACACCGAGGCGCAGGTCGCCCAGTCGGCCGTGGTCGCGGAGCAGGCCCGCGCCAAGCTCACGCCCTCCGCGATGGCGGAGCCGATCCCGGCCGCCACGATCGCCGTCACCGTCCCCCCCAACTCGGCCGTGCTGTCGATCTCCGCGACCGCCGCCACCCCGGCGTCCGCCGCCGCCCACGCCCGCGCCTACGCCGACGCCTACCTCCAGCACCGCACCGAGGCCGCGCAGCGCGACGTGAGCGCCCAGCTCAAGGCGCTCGCCGCCAAGCTCAAGCAGCTCAACGACGACCTGAGCAAGATCGCCACCACGCTGCCCGGCCTGGCCAGGGGCACCGCCGAACGCACGATCGCCCAGCAGCAGCAAGACGTGCTGACCCGCCAGGTCTACAACCTCACCGTCCGATACGACACGCTCAGGACGGTCGCCATCACCCCCGGCTCGGTGATCAGCGAGGCGGTGCCGCCCGGCGCGCCGAGCGCGCCCAGCCCGGCCCTCTACCTCGGCAGCGGCCTGATGCTCGGCATGCTGGCGGGGGCCGGGGCCGCCTTCGCCCGTGACCGCCTCGACACCCGGCTGCGCACGGCCCGCGACGTCGAGCGGCTGACCGGCGTCCCGGTGATCGCCGGGCCGTCGGGGGTGCCCGCCGGCCGCGACCCCGACACGCCGCAGGAGCTGGCATCCACGCTGCTCGCCGCCCGTCCGGGCGGCCACCTGCTCATCCGTCCCGTCGGCGCGGACCACGAGGCGCGGCAGCTCGCCGACGCCCTCGCCCGGCCGCTCGGGCCGACCCGCGTCCTCACCGGCGAGGGCCTGCACGACCTCGCCCGCGCCGACAGCGCGGTGCTGCTGGTCGCGCTGCGCGGGGTTCCGGCGCGCGAGGTCGTCGCGGCGGCGCAGGCGCTTCACCGGGCGGGGGCGCATCTGATCGGAGCCGTCGTGGTACGCCCGGCCCGCCGCCGCAC
>NZ_POUA01000676.1 GCF_003236385.1 Spongiactinospora gelatinilytica | reverse complement strand
AACCCCACCAGCCCCACCACGAGCCCCACGGCGCCGGTGATCACCGCGAACCACCCGTCGGCGGCGACGAGAGCCTGCGTGGACGGATCGGCGAGGGCCGGTCCGCCGTCCAGCGCGACGTACGGCGCGCGCGGCGCGACCAGCGACCAGACCACCCCCGCCGCGACACCCAGCACGGCCAGCACGAGCACGGTTCCGGCGAAGTCCCGCAACTCCCGCAAGGAGGGCCCCCTTTTGGTTGGATTCCTCCGATGCTACAGAAGCCCGCCGACGGTCACGGGGCCCACGAGAGCCGCTTCGCTAGGCTTTGGCCCGTGAACGAAGAAGAGGTCTGGCTGATCGAGCCCTCCGGGCCGCTGCGGGGCGACGTGGAGGTCCGGGGGTCCAAGAACGCCGTGTCCAAGCACATGGTCGCGGCGATGCTCGGCACGGGGGAGAGCACGATCCAGAACGCGCCCGAGGTCGGCGAGGTGGAGATCACCGCGGCGATGCTCCGGGCGCTCGGGATGAACGTGGAGATCACCCAACGCGAGATCGCCATCTCGCAGGGCCCGGTCATCCAGCCGCAGGTCCCGGCGGCGTTCACCGGTCTCAACCGGATTCCGATCCTGATGCTGGGGCCGTTGCTGCATCTGGCGGGCGAGGCGTTCGTGCCGCTGGTCGGCGGCGACCCGATCGGCCGCCGGCCGGTCAACTTCCACGTCGAGGCGCTGCGCGCGATGGGCGCCGAGATCGAGGTCGGCGACAGCGGGATCACCGCCAAGGCCAAGGCGCTGCACGGCACCCGGATCGAGCTGCCCTACCCGAGCGTCGGCGCCACCGAGACGATCTTGATGTCGGCGGTGCGCGCCGAGGGCAAGACGGTGCTCAAGGGCGCGGCGATGGAGCCCGAGGTCGTGGAGCTGGCGCTGTTCCTGCAGCGGATGGGGGCGCGCATCGAGCTGAGTCCCGACCGCAGGATCGTGATCGAGGGCGTGCCGAGCCTGCGCGGCGCCTCCACCTGGCTGGCCGGCGACCGCATCGAGGCGTTCTCCTACCTGGTGGCCGGACTGATCACCGGCGGCCAGGTGCGGGTCCACGGCTGTCCCCAGGACCGCCTGGTCACCGCGATAACCACGCTCGCCCGGATGGGCGCGCAGGTCGACATCACCGATGACTGGCTGTCGGCGTCCGCGCCCGACGGGCTGCGCCAGGCTGCCGTGCAGACCGACACCCACCCGGGGTTCATGACCGACTGGCAGACCCCGCTGATGGTGCTGTTCACCCAGAGCCACGGCATGTCCGTGCTGCACGAGACGGTCTTCGAAAACCGCCTGGTCTACGTGCCCGCGCTACAGAAGATGGGCTGCGAGATCGAGGTGTTCGACGTGTGCCTGGGCGGGCCCGCCTGCCGCTACCACGACACCAACGCCAAGCACTCCGCCGTGGTGCGCGGGGTGTCCAAGCTGCGCGGCGCGGACGTACGGCTGCCCGACATCCGCGCCGGGTTCTCCGCGGTGCTGGCCGCCGCCGCGGCGGAGGGCACCTCCACGCTGCGCGGGGTCCACCACATCGAGCGGGGCTACCACCGGCCGTTCGAGCAGTTCGCCTCGCTCGGGCTCAAGATCAGCAGGGCAATGGCCCCAGTGAAGTGAAGCGCGAGGTAAAAAATCCGGCGGGCGGCGTTTGACGCTGATCGGCTGGTTGCACCTACCCTGACGTGAGGTCGGGGAAGGCCGCGCGGAAGCGGCGGGACGGGGCGCCGGCCGCCGGGCAGGGGGCGCCCGCCATCGCC
>NZ_POUA01000675.1 GCF_003236385.1 Spongiactinospora gelatinilytica | reverse complement strand
GGGTGGGCGTGGGCCGACGCGATGCGCCACAGGGCGTCCCGGAGGGCTCTGGCGCGCTCAACATCGCCCGGCCCGGCCTCCACCAGCGCGGGATCCACCCGCAGCCGCGAGCGGCCCGCCCAGGCCGCGAGATCGGCCGGTGTACGCATCACCTCGTACCCTCCCGGCGCCTCCGGCCCACCGGTGGGCAGCAGCTCCAGGCACAGCGCCCCCGGATCGAACCGATAGGCGACGCCTTCCCTGGTATGCAGGATCAGTCCCACCGCGGTCTCCGTCACGTAACCACGATAAATGGTTACACGGTGGGCCCACCCGTATGGGGCGGGCGGCTCCTGGATGGCGCGGCCGCCTCTCCTTGCGAGGGCGGGTGCGGCACCGCGCAGGCCGGCCGGCGAATGCGATCGTGAATATTATTCTCACAATACAATATATCCGCTCGCCAATTATGCCGGATATTTCGGTGCAACTCTTGTCTCGATCCACCCGGAGTGTCACACCCGAAAATCGAGCGCCCGGGACCGGGACCACCGTGCGCTCATCACCCGGACCACACCGCGGGTGCGGCGCCAATTCGGCCGTACCCACTTCCGGCCAGGCAGTGCACGGCCGGCCGGCCCTTCCGGGCACCCGCGGCCGAAAAGGGTTCATCCAGGGTGGGGGTTTTCCGGAGATGCAATTCGATCCGCGTCCGGTCAAGGAGGGTTTCGCGCTCATCGAGCCCGCGGCGGCGCGGGCGACCGCCTATTTCTATGGACGTCTGTTCGCCGCGCACCCACACCTGCGCGCACTGTTCCCGCCCGCCATGAACGCGCAGCGGGAGCGTCTGTTCCGGGCGCTGACCCGGATCGTGTGGAGCCTGGACTGCCCCCAGGGCCTGGCGACGGACCTGGCGCGACTCGGGCGCGACCACCGCAAGTACGGCCTCGCCCCCGCCCACTACGCCGCGGTGGGGGACGCGCTGCTGGCGACGGTCCGGCGGTTCGCGGCGGAGGCGTGGTCGTCGGAGATGGAGCGGGCGTGGGCCACCGCGTACGCGACCGCCGCCGAGATCATGATCGAGGCGGCGGCGGCCGACACCTCGCCACCCTGCTGGCCGGCCGAGGTGATCGGCCATGAGCGGCGCACCGGCGACATCGCCGTCCTGACGCTGCGGCCCGCGCTGCCGTTCCCCTTCCTGCCCGGCCAGTACGCCACGGTGCAGACGGCCAGGTGGCCCCGCGTGTGGCGGGCGTTCTCCATCGCCGACGCCCCGCGCGCGGACAACACGCTGCGGCTGCACGTGCGCGCGGTCCCCGGCGGCTGGGTCTCCACCGCGCTGACCCGCCGGACCCGCGTCGGCGACACGCCGACGCTGGGCCCGGCGCGGGGCTCCATGACCGCCCCGGCCGCCTCCGGCCGCGACATCCTGGCCGTGGCGGGAGGCACCGGGCCGGCGTCGCTCAAGGCGATCATCGAGTCCGTCCTCACCGAGGACGTCCCCGGCCCGGAAGACCGCCGCCCGCACGCCCACCTGCTGTACGGCGCACGCAACGGCGGCGGACTGTACGACCTGCCGGACCTGATCCGCATGCGGGCGCACCATGCCCGGCTACGGGTACTCCCGGTGGTCTCGGCCGACCACGCCTACGAGGGCCTGCGCGGCACCCTCCCCGAGGCAATATCCTGGCGCGACCACGACGCCTTCCTGTGCGGCCCACCGGCCATGGTCGGCAAGGCCGCCCAGCGGTTACGCCAGGACGGCCTACCACCCGTCCGCATCCACCACGACCACCACCCCACCGAACCCTGACC
>NZ_POUA01000674.1 GCF_003236385.1 Spongiactinospora gelatinilytica | reverse complement strand
GCGGGCAGGGTGGCCGCCGTGCGGCCGGCCTTCGCGCCGAATCCGAGGGCGCTGGCGGCCTCGTTGCGCAGTACCATGATCAGCAGAGTGGCGATGAGCGTCGCGATCAGGACCCAGCTCACCGCGATGATGACCGTCGAGTGCCGCGGCCTGCGCGATCGGCCCTGCTCCCCGCGCCGGCGACCGCCACCCTCCTTGCGGCGCACACGCTCGTTGAACGACTCCAGACGGGCGGCCAGCCGCGGATCATCGTCGACGAGGTGACGCTCGATCTGGGCCAGCATCCGCTCCTCGTCCTGCGACCAGGCCATGCCGCACCTCCCGCATCGCAAGGCATGTGCCGATTTCTTGCCCATCATGAAGATCATTAGCCATTTCAAGAGCAGGTAATTAACGTGTCTTCGCATTTGCGATCTTGCTCGAACTGCTGTTCTAATCAGTAGGTATGCGCTGGGACAACCTGCGACTGACCGACGTCGGCGAGCCCGACTCGGCCACGCCGCTCTTCGCTCGCAAAGCCGTCACGCGGACCTTCGACACCCCCGGGTTCCGCGGCGTCACCTTCTATGAGATCCACGCCCGCACCATCATCAACCGCGTTCCCGGCGCCTCCCACGTCCCCTTCCAGTGGACGATCAACCCCTATCGCGGATGCACCCACGCGTGCAGCTACTGCTTCGCCCGCAACACCCACACCTACCTGGACCTCGACGCGGGCCGCGACTTCGATTCCAAGATCGTGGTGAAGGTCAACGCAGCCGAGCTGGTCCGCAGGGAGCTGGCCGTGCCACGCTGGCGGGGCGCGCACATCGCGATAGGCACCAACGTCGACTGCTACCAGCGCGCCGAAGGTCGTTATGGGCTGATGCGCGGCATCCTTGCCGCGCTGCGCGACGCCGCCAATCCCTTCTCGATCCTCACCAAAGGGTCGCTGATCCTGCGTGACCTCGATCTGCTGACCGAGGCCGCCGAGGTCACCGACGTGGGCACGGCCGTGTCGGCCGGGTTCGTCGGCGATGACGGCGACGATGACGGGGCGGCGGCGCTGTGGCGTTCGGTCGAGCCCGGTACGCCGAGTCCCGGTAAACGGCTGGAGGTCTGTGCGACGCTGACCGAGCACGGCCTGCCGTGCTCGGTGCTGATGGCGCCGATCCTGCCGTACCTCACCGACTCCCCCAAGGCGCTGGACCGCGCGGTGCGCCGGATCGCCGCGGCGGGGGCGACCGGCATCACGCCGATCGTGCTGCACCTGCGGCCCGGCGCGCGCGAGTGGTTCATGTCCTGGCTGGGGCGCGAGCACCCGCGCCTGGTGCCGCGCTACCTGGAGTTGTACGGCAGGGGCGCCTACGCCCCCAAGTCCTACCAGCGGCGCATCACCGATCAGGTGCGCGAGCTGGCGGAGCGCCACGGCGTCGGCCGTTCCGGCCGGGCCGCGGCGCGCAGGATCCGCACGCGACCCCAGGCTCCGGTTGTCGAGACGGGCGAGCAGCTCTCCCTTATGTAGCGCTATGTGGTGAATCTCTCACAGAGGGGTAGTAATCGCGGTGATATCCCATGTGGGGGTATCACAGGACAAGAGGGGGGATCATGGGGGACAGCACCCAGAAGAAGCCGATCAAGTCGTCCGCGAAGGCCAAGAAGGCCGCGCTCAAGGCCAATCGCAGCGCCAAGCAGGCGAAGAAACAGCCCAAACGCCCGGCGGCCGACACCGCCGCCGCCGACCGCGCCATCGACCGCGTGACGGACCGCCCGCCCAACCGCGTGATCGACGGCGCTCCCGAGTAACCTGTCTCTTATA
>NZ_POUA01000673.1 GCF_003236385.1 Spongiactinospora gelatinilytica | reverse complement strand
AAGGGTTGTCGACCAAGATCAACCACCAACCAGAGGCCTACATGCTGTTCTACCAGTGAGACTGGTGCTATCGGGAATCACTGCTGCTGCTGATGAAGTTGCAGAGGCAGGAAGTGTTCCTCCCTGAGGCTGACCCTTGTTCTACCTGGCCCGGGCATCCTGGTGCCATCGGCACGATCTGTCGCCTCTTCCCCGGGGGAGCACTCCCGAAGGTGTGTGCCGGGCCGGCCGGTGTATGGCTTGATAGAAGCCTCGACGAGAGAACCCGTCCCGTCACTGGTCCGCCTGCTCGGCCACCCCGGCGCGCACCGCCTTCGGATATCGCCCAGCCGATAAGGGTGCACATGACGGAGTTCAAGAAGCCCAAGGCGCGACGGATCGTGGGCGGGGTCGACACCCATGCCGACACGCACCACGCCGCAGTGGTGCTGATGAACGGGCGCAGGGTCGCCGATCGCGAGTTTTCAGCGACCCGAGCGGGATATGCGGACCTACTGGAGTGGATGCGTTCCTTCGGCCGGCTACAGGCGGTGGGGGTGGAGGGTACCGGCTCCTACGGTGCCGCCCTGGCTCGCCACCTTAGCGACGCGGAGGTCAAGGTGGTCGAGGTCAATCGCCCTGATAGGCAGCAGCGCAGGGCCAAGGGCAAGTCTGATCCGCTGGACTCCTACTCGGCTGCCGAGGCCGTCTTGGCCGATCGGGCTCGTGCCGTCCCGAAGAGCGGAAACGGGTTGGCCGAGTCGATCCGGGTGCTGCATTTAATCCGCGCCGGTGCGGTGAAGGCGAGGACCGCCTGCCTCAACGAGTTGCAGGCGCTGCTCGTCACCGCCCCGGCCGAGCTCCGCGAGCAGCTGGGCGGCCTGAAGAAGGCCCGGCTCGCCGATGCCTGCTCCCGGTTGAGGCCCTCCGCCGATCTGGCCGATCCCGCTCAGAGCGTCAAGGTGGCGCTGCGGCACCTCGCTGGGCGCTACCGTGCCCTCAGCGCCGAGATCGACGCCACCTACGACCAGTTGAAGACGCTGGTTGAGCAGGCCCGGCCCGAGTTGCCGGCCATCAAGGGCGTGGGTGTTGAGACCGCTGCACAACTACCGGTCACATGTGGTGACAATCCGGAGCGGCTGAGCTCGGAGGGGTCGTTCGCGGCCCTGTGCGGGGTGTCGCCCGTCCCTGCTTCCAGCGGCAGAACGCGGCGCCACCGGCTCAACCATGGCGGCGACCGGCAGGCCAATCGAGCTCTGTACGTCGTCGTGCTGTCACGCATGTCCTGCGGCCCACCCACCCGCGCCTATGTCGAGCGCGGGACCGCCGAGGGGCTCTCCAAGAGAGAGATCATCCGCTGTCTGAAGCGATACGTCGCCCGCCAGCTCTACAAGGTCATCGTCCGCCCTCAGGCACCAGCAGCCGAATCGCCCGTGCTCTCTTGACAAGCCATAGAAGCATCGTGCCGCGCTGCCACTGTCATCTCAAACCCTGAACCACCTGGCCGGCATCCTGCGACGCCACCGGCGGCAGATCAACTCCACACCGCGCCGCCTCAACCCCGGCCGACAAGCCATGCTCGTCCTGGTCCACCTGCGCAAAGGCGACACCTACGCCGAACTCGCCGCCGGATTCGCCATCGGCCTGGCCACCGCCTGGCGCTACGTCACCGAGCCATCGCCCTGCTCGCCGCCCGCTCACCCCGCCTGGATCAGGCCCTGCGCGCCGCCAGACGCGCCGGATACCCCTACCTCATCATGGACGGCACGCTCATCCCGATCGACCGTGTGGCCGCTGATCGGCCCTATTACTCCGGCAAGCACAAGAAGC
>NZ_POUA01000672.1 GCF_003236385.1 Spongiactinospora gelatinilytica | reverse complement strand
GTTGAGATCCGCCATGACGCCGAGCGCATACGAGGTCTCCGTACCGCCCTCGGTCTCGCCGTACACGGAGGTGTCCGCACTGGCGGGCGCGGCGCCGAGCAGGCCGAACAGAACGGCCAGCAGCCACCCCGCGGCCAGCAGGCCGAGCCCGGCCAAGCCCCTCCCGGCCACCCTTGCGATCAGAGTGAACAAGGGCAGGAGGGTGAACGAGGGCATGGCAGACGAGGCGATGGCGAAGGAGGCACCCCCCGGCCGGCCCAACGGGCCGACCGGGGATGCGACACCCTCAACAGAGGAGGCCACGCGCGCAGGACCGCTGCGCAACGGCAATGCCATCTCTCCCCGCACGACAGGCGAGCGTGTCACGTGACCTCCCCTCTTGGTCGAGCCGCCCGAAGGCGAGCGACCCAAACCCCCTCAACGGAGAGTTACATTATCACTACGCCATGTCAGCGCAACGGCTTTACGGGAAAACGCTCACGAGTGATCCAGGAAGCGGTCAAGCACCCGCACCCCGAACCTGAGCGAATCCACCGGCACCCGCTCGTCCACCCCATGGAACATCCCAGAGAAGTCCAGGTCCGCGGGCAGCTTCAGCGGCGCGAACCCGAACCCGCGGATGCCCAGCCGGCTGAACGCCTTCAGGTCGGTCCCGCCCGACAGCGTGTACGGCACGGCCCGCGCCCCGGGGTCCTCCGCCTCCAGCGCCTCGGCCATCGCCCGCACCAGCGGCCCGTCGAAGCCGGTCTCCACCGCGATGTCGTGGTACACGAACTCCCTGGTCACGTTGGGCCCGAGCAGTTCGTCAACGGTCGCGAAGAACTCCTCTTCATATCCCGGCAGGAACCGCCCGTCCACGTGCCCGGTGGCGGTCTGCGGGATCACGTTGGCCTTGTAGCCGCTCTCCAGCATCGTGGGGTTGGTGGTGTTGCGCAGCACCGCCCCGATCATCCGGGCCAGCGGGCCGAGCTTGGCGACCGTGGCCTCAGGCCGCTCCGGATCGAATTCGATCTCCAGCGCGGCCGACGTCTCCTCAAGGAACGCGCGTACGGTGGGCGTCAGACGTACCGGCCACTCGTACCGCCCGAGCCTGGCCATCGCCTCGGCCAGCTCCGTCACCGCATTTTCCGCGTTGAGCATCGAACCGTGCCCGGCCCGCCCACGCGCGGTCAGCCGCATCCAGGCGATGCCCTTCTCCGCGGCCTCGATCAGGTAGAGCCGCTTGTCCTGCCCGAGGCTGACGCTGAACCCGCCGACCTCGCCGATCGCCTCGGTACAGCCCTCGAACACCTCCGCGTGCTCCTGCGCCAGCCACTGCGCGCCGTACTTCCCGCCGGCCTCCTCATCGGCCGTGAACGCCAGCACCACGTCCCGCGGCGGCCTGCGCCCCTCCCGCAACCGCCGCCGCACGACCGCCAGGATCATCGCGTCCATGTCCTTCATGTCCACGGCCCCACGGCCCCAGACACACCCGTCCGCGATCTCCCCGCTCATCGGATGATGCGTCCAGTCGTCGGCGTTGAACGGCACGACGTCCAGATGCCCGTGCAGCAACAACGCGTCCCGCCCCGGATCGGTCCCCTCGATCCGCGCCACCACACTGGCCCGCCGCGCGTCACTCTCCAAAATCCGCGACTCCACCCCCACTTCCGAGAGCTTCTCCGCCACGTACTCCGCCGCGGCCCTCTCCCCAGGCCCCGCGTTGTCCCCCGCGTTCGTCGAGTCGATCCGAATCAGATCCCGGCACAGCTCGACGACGTCATCCTCACCATCGAATCCCGTCATCCCTGCTCCTCCACCTCCGACACATCCCTGCGCCCCCATCCTGCC
>NZ_POUA01000671.1 GCF_003236385.1 Spongiactinospora gelatinilytica | reverse complement strand
CCCCCGACACCTCCTCAGCCCCGCCCCGACCGGCGGCGCGCGGCCGTGACCGCCCATCCGGCGGCTGGTTCGCGTCCCTGGAAGGGCGGCTTCGCACCATGGTCCGCTGTGCCTGAGTCCGCGGCCCGGCGGCGCACAGCGGTGGTCGCCTCCCGCCCCGGAGGCGGTGCCCCGAGCCATGATCCTTCCTGGCCGCTCCCAGGGGCCGCCGCGCGCACGCGGTACTTCCGGCGCCCCGGCTCGGTGGCGCCCCGCGCCGTGGTCCCTTCCCGGCCGGGTCCCTCGCTGGAGCCGTGCCACGGTCGGCGGTGCGTGGCCGTGTGCGGGGGCGCTGTGTCGTAGCGTTTCGCTGCGATGTATGGAACCTCGACCATCCCGAGGAGTGCCGTCCGATGCTGATCACACCTGCCGGTCTGGCCGCGCTGCCCGGCGCGTCCGTGCTCGATGTGCGCTGGCGGCTGGCCGGTCCGCCCGGCCTTTCCTCCTACCGCGAGGGGCACATCCCCACGGCCGTGTTCTGCGACCTGGACACCGACCTCGCCGCGCCGCCCACGCCGCCCGGACCGGGTGGCAGGCATCCCCTTCCCGGGCCCGCGGACTTCCAGGCGGCCATGCGCCGCCTCGGCGTCTCCGGCTCGCGGCCCGTCATCGTGTACGACGACGCCGACTCCACTGCCGCCGCGCGCGCCTGGTGGACCCTGCGCTACTTCGGCCACCCCGACGTCCGGGTGCTCGACGGCGGGTTCCGCGCCTGGACCGCCTCCGGCCTGCCGGTGGAGACCACCACGCCCGACGTACCCCCCGGCGACTTCACCGCGAGCCCCGGCGGCATGCCCCTGCTCGCCGCCGAGCAGGCGGGCGCGTTCCCGGCGAGCGGGGTGCTGCTCGACGCCCGCGCCCCCGAGCGCTACCGCGGCGAGACCGAACCGATCGACCCCGTCGCCGGGCACATCCCCGGCGCGGTCAACGCCCCCACCGCGGCCAACGTGGACGAGGCCGGCCGCTTCCTGCCCCCCGACCGGCTCAAGGTCCGCTTCGAGGGCCTGGGCGTCACCCCCGGCACCCCGGCCGGCGCATACTGCGGCTCGGGCGTGACCGCCGCCCACGAGGTACTGGCGCTGCACCTCGCGGGGATACCCGCGGCCCTCTACGTCGGCTCGTGGTCGGACTGGATCACCTCACCCGAACGCCCGGTCGCGACAGGCTGAGCTACCCCAGGGCCCGGTGCCCGGCGCCGAAGCAGGCGAAGCCCCGGACACCGGTCGCCGAGGCCGCCCCGGCCAGCGCCCCCGCGGGGGTGCCGCCGGCGGCCAGCAGGTCGTGGAAGACGGTCATCAGGGCCAGGGCCTCCTCGTCCCGTACCGGCACCACGCAGGCGACCACGCACGCCGTACCCCGGGACAGCAACGCCCCCGCCAGCCCCAGCGGCCCGCCATCGGCCGGCGTGTGCGCCATGCCCGCCTCGCACGCCGACAGCACCACCAGCCGGGGCGGCCTGCGCAGCCCCAGAAGGTCGTACGCCGGCAACGGGCCGTCGTCGAGCACCAGCCCGGACATCAGCGGACTGTGGGCGTGGAAGGTGCCGTGGGTGGCGAGGTGTGCCAGCGTGGCCCCGTCGAGCGCGGCCAGCACGGCGGCGGCGCGGGCCGGCACCCGCCGCGCGCCGGGGTGGTGGGCGGCCACCATCGCCGCCTCGGCACGGGAGTAGGTGAGCCCCGGACCCGCGACGGCGACCACACCGCCCGCCTCCTGCCGGGCGGCAGCCGTACGGTCGCCCGCCAGCCACCCGGCGGCGCTCGCGGCCACGCACACCGGCCGCCCGGCCAGCGCCGGGAGGGCGGGCC
>NZ_POUA01000670.1 GCF_003236385.1 Spongiactinospora gelatinilytica | reverse complement strand
GGTGCGGTGGGCGTCGGTGAGGATGTGGGCGGGTAGAGTCCGCTGGTCGTAGGGGCACATGATGCGGGCGGGCCGGTCGGCGAGCGCGGCGTTGATGACGGACTCGTAGCGGGTCCATTCGGCCTGTTCGGCGTGGTCGCGTCCGTGCCAGACGGGTTCGCCGATGATGCGTACGCCGGTGGCGGCGTGGGTGTCGACGTAGTGGCCGTAGGCGGTCAGGGTGCGGCCGGGTGAGCGGTACCACTCTTCGGCGGGGGCGAAGTCGACGCGGGCTGCGGCGGGGCCGAGGGCGTCGGTGAGCAGGGTGATGTTGGCCGGGGTGGTCACGGCGAGCACCTTTTCGCCGGTGGCGAGCCCGTCGCGGCAGAAGCCGGTGGTCGCGGCGAGGAACTCGGTGTCGTCGTCGTAGATCAGGGCCTGGTGGATCAGTGGCCGCACGTCGTTGGTCTCGCGCATCGTGTCACCGTCACCAGTCGATCCGTAGAGGTGGTCGGGGGGGGGTACGTCGCGTGCCCTATCCCCGTCGCCCACACGGCAGATCCTACAGCGTTGCGAGCTTTGCCGAGTTGTGGCGGGTACTGGTGGGGCGTATTGGGTCGTGGGCGTCAAGAACGCATCAAGATCACAAGGATTCCGACAAGTGCCGTATAGGGTCGCTGACCGGTTCACTGCCGAGAGCAGGCTGTGGCGCGCCCGCCTACCTGGGGGAATGGCGCTCGCCACGCTGCCGTGACGATGGGGGCGTTGATGCGACCGGGGGCGAGGCCGTCATCGGCGGCGGGCATGCTGCGCGCCGTCGGCGCCGTCGTCTCCGGGTGGGGACACCATCCCTCGCGGGCGGTCGTGATCGGCTTCGCCGCCGCCGTGCTGGTCGGCACGGTACTGCTCGCCCTGCCCGTCGCCGCGACCGGCGGGCGGTCGGCGGGCTGGGCGGCCGCGCTGTTCACCGCCACGTCCGCGGTGTGCGTGACCGGGCTGGCGGTGGTGGACACCGCGGGGCACTGGTCGGTGTTCGGTGAGGTGGACATCGGCCTGCTGATCCAGGTGGGCGGGCTGGGCATCATGACGTTGGCCACGTTGTTCACCGCGGCGGTGTCCGGCTGGTTGAAGCTGCGTTCGCGGCTGATGGCGCAGGCCGAGACCAAGTCGCTGGAGGTGACGGGCATCGGGCGTACCGTGCGCTACGTCGTGTTGTTCAGCTTGGTCTGTGAGTCGGTGGTGGCGGTGGTGCTCACCGGCCGGTTCGCCCTGGGGTACGGCGATTCGAGTTGCGGCGTTCGCGGCGTCCGCAGAGCTGGTCGCTGCTGACCCGGATCACGGTGGGGTTGACCGGGGTGCTGCTGGTGGCCTGGACGCTGGCGTTCACGCTGGGGGAGTGGCACAACCCGAAGGCCCTCGGTCCGCTGGACGGCGCGGGCAAGGTGCTGGCCGGGTTCTTCGCTTCGGTGATGCCTCGTACCGCCGGTTTCAACAGCCTGGACGTCTCCGGGATGCATCCTTCCAGTTGGCTGGCCACCGACGTGCTGATGTTCATCGGCGGGGGCAGCGCGGGGACGGCCGGTGGCATCAAGGTGACCACGTTCGGGATGTTGCTCTTCATGGTGTGGGCGGATATGCGCGGCCAGCCTCGGGTGGACATCGGGCATCGCGCGCTGGGCATGGCGACCCAGCGCCAGGCCGTTGCCCGAACAGCGGATGATCGTGGGCTGACCCGCTCCGTCAGAGCGTGTTTGAGAAGATCGTTCATGTCCGGCGTGGCGGCGTGACGAGACATGCCGATACCGCCAAAGTGGCTCAATGCCCCCCGCTCGCTACCCCTCCGACCTGACCGACGCCCAGTGGGAACTGATC
>NZ_POUA01000066.1 GCF_003236385.1 Spongiactinospora gelatinilytica | reverse complement strand
CGCCACACCGCCTCGACCAGGGCCCTGGCGCTGACCTCCGCGGCGTAACGCAGCGCGGAGGCGGAGGCGGAGAACCGGGCCGGTACGGCGATCAGCGGTCTCACAGCTGGATCCAGGTGGTCTTCAGCTCGCTGTACTTCTCCAGCGCGTGCACGGACTTGTCCCGGCCGTTGCCGGACTGCTTCATCCCGCCGAACGGCACGGTCAGATCGCCCTCCTCGTAGCAGTTCACCCACACCGTCCCGGCCCGCAGCGCCCGGGACACCCGGTGCGCGGTGCGCAGGTCGGCCGTCCAAAGGCCCGCGGCCAGGCCGTACTCGGTGGCGTTGGCCAGCGCGACGGCCTCGTCCACGTCGTCGAAGACGAGCACGGACAGCACCGGCCCGAAGATCTCCTCTCTGGCCAGCCGCATGCCCGGATCCACCCGGTCGAAGACGGTCGGCTGGAGGAAGCTGCCGGAGGTGGCGATCCGCTCGCCCCCGGCGCGCAGCCGGGCCCCGGCCGCGATGCCGGCCTCGATGTGGCCGAGCACGCGTTCCAGGTGGCGTTCACCGGCCAGCGGGCCCATCTCGGTCGCCGGGTCGAGCGGGTCGCCGACCACCAGCGCGCGGGCGCGTTCGGTCACCGCCGCGGTGACCTCCTCGGCGATCGAGCGGTGGACCAGCAGCCGGGAGGGCGCGGTGCACATCTCGCCCTGGTTGAAGAACACGCCCCAGGCGGCGGTGGCGGCGGCCGCCGCGAGGTCGGGGGCGTCCGGCAGGATGATGTTGGGGGACTTGCCGCCCAGCTCCAGCCAGACCCGCTTGAGGTTGGAGTCGGCCGAGTAGCGCATGAACTCCCGGCCGACCGGCGCGGAGCCGGTGAAGGCCAGCACGTCCACGCTGGGGTGCAGGCCGAGCGCGCGCCCGGCGGTGGGGCCGTCGCCGCAGACGACGTTCAGCACGCCGGGCGGCAGCCCGGCCTCGGTCGCCAGCCTGCCCAGCTCCAGCGCGGACAGCGGGGACAGCTCTGAGGGCTTCAGCACCACCGTGCAGCCGGCGGCCAGCGCGGGCGCGACCTTCCAGGAGGCCAGCGTGAGCGGGAAGTTCCACGGCACGACCGCGCCGACCACGCCCGCGGGCTCCCGGGTGACCAGGGCGAGGGCGTCGGGGGCGACCTGGGGCGCCTCGTCGGACTGCTTGCCGGCCAGTTCGCCGTACCAGCGGAAGGTGCCGATCGCGGCGCGCAGCTCGATGGCGTACGCGTCGCTGATCGGCTTGCCCATCTCCAGCGAGACCAGCAGGGCCAGCCGTTCGCGGTGCCGCTCGATCAGCTCGGCCAGCCGCAGCAGGGCCCGGCCCCGCTCGGCCGGGGCCATGCGCGGCCACGGGCCCTCGTCGAAGGCGCGCCGGGCGGCGGCCACCGCGAGCCCGATCTCGGCCTCGCCGCCGTCGGCGACCTCGGCCAGCGTGCCGCCGTCGCGCGGCGAGACGACCGGGAAACCGGCCGGGGCGCCGGGCAGGTCCTCGCCGTCGATGTGGTGGCGGGTGGCCGGGGCGAGGGCGGCGGCCATGCCCAGCCACTCGTCATGGGAGATGTCCGTGCCCGGCATTTCGGCCCCGTCCTTCCGTCTCACCGCGTCTGCTGGTGAACGAGAATGTATGGGCCCAAACGATTCTCGTCAATGCGCGGCGAGGAACGCGACGGCTAGGCGTCGCCCAGGATCTCCACGTACCCCTCGTCGCCGTTGACCCGGATGAGCTGGCCGTCCTTGATGCGCTTGGTCGCGTCCTCCACGCCGGCGACGGCGGGCAGGCCGTACTCGCGGGCGACCACCGCGCCGTGCGTCATCACCCCGCCGACCTCCATGACCAGGCCCTTGACCGACACGAACAGCGGCGACCAGCTCGGGTCGGTGAAGACCGTGACCAGGATGTCGCCCTCCTGCACGTCGGCCTCGTCCATCTTCAGCACGAGCCGGGCCCGGCCCTCGACGACGCCGGAGGAGACCGGGCTGCCGCTCAGCGCGCCCTCCGGCCTGTTGCCCGGCTCGTACTCGCCGCTGATCACCTCGCCCTCCGAGGTGATCACCCGGGGCGGGGTCAGCTTCTGGTAGACCTCGTGCGCCTCCCGGCGGCTGGTGATCAGCGAGTAGTCCAGCTCACCGGTGTTGACCACCTTCCTGAACTCCTCGATGGACAGGAAGTACACGTCCTCCGGCTCCTTGATCACTCCGCGGTCCACCAGCAGGGCCGCCTCCCGCATGAGCGCCTGCTTGTAGATCTCGTAGCGCAGCAGCAGCGAGTGCTTGGAGTATTCGCGGTAGCCGATGAAGTGGCGGATCAGGCTCATCTTCTTGGCGGCCTTCTTGGCCTTGCCCGAGCCGCCGGGCAGCTTGCGCAGCCGGGCGAGGAGGTCGTTGATGGTCTGCTCGGCCAGCGCGCGGCCTCCCTCGGCCTTGCGGCGGGCCTCGCCCGGCGCGAAGTTCTCGATGTTGCCGAGCAGCAGCGGGACCAGCAGCGTCGGGTCCTCGGTCCAGCGAGTCCTGGTGATGTCGATGTCGCCGGTGCAGTGCATGCCGTACAGGCGCAGGTAGTTCTGGAGGGCGACGCGCACGGTCTCGCCGCCCTCGACCTCGGCGAGCCCGCTGTAGAAGGTCTCCCGGCGGGCCGTCTTGAGGTACCGCACCACGTCGGGGTAGCGCCGCACGATGTCGGAGACCTCCAGCAGGTCGAGGCCCATCGCGGCGACGACGTTGTGGTCGGCGGACCTGCCGACCGCGTCGGCGGCGTTCTTCACCCCCAGCCAGTCGTCCATGTGCTTGTTCACCCAGTTCACCGACTGGATGCCGAGGAAGGCCGCGGCCACGCTGCGCGGGTCGAAGGTCAGCTCCGACAGCACGTCATGGTCGTCTATGATGACCTGGAACAGCTCGTCGCCGGTCTTGCCGGCGATGTTCTGGCGGAGCCGTTCGACCGTCGCCTCGGTGTGCGCGATCAGGTCGGGCACGACGCGGGGGTCGTCCTCGCGGGCCAGTTTGAGGTACTGGCGGGCGATCGGCATGAGGCCGCCCTCGCCGAAGTCCAGCATCGAGGTCTTGCCGCGCGCCAGCGAGCCGATGAAGTCCTTGTGCGTCAGCACCGCCCGCAGGGCGTTGGCCATCAGGGCGTCGACCTGTTGCAGGCTTTTGATCATCGCGGGCCGCGCCCACAGCGAGGCGAGCTCGGCGGAGACGTCCTTGTAGAAGCGGTTGCCCGCCACGATGCCGGCCGTACGGCCCAGCTTGTCGTGCAGCAGCGTGAAGAACGACAGGCCGAGCGGGGCGAACGCGTCGGTCATCATCTGCCGGTGCCCGTAGGAGACGAACACGTGGTTCTTGCCGTCGTGGGTGGGCGGCACCGGGTAGAGCGTGGTGATGGGCCTGCTCTGCAGCACGTGGAAGGTCCCCTCGAAGAGGGCCCACTCGATGTCCTGGGGCGCGCCGAAGTGCGCCTCGATCTGCCGTCCCAGGCGTTCCAGCAGGAGGATCTGCTCGTCGCCGAGCGTCTGGGCGTTTCGCCGCGCGGGCTCGATCGGCCGCTCCTCCGTGCCGCCCGTGGGGGAGGCGTGCATCTCCATCGTCTTGGTGGCGACCCGCTTCTCGATGATCCGGCCCGCCCGCACCCGGTAGTTGTCGGCGTTGACGAGTCCGGAGACGAACGCCTCGCCCAGGCCGAATCCGGCGTCGATGGAGACGACCGTGCGGTTTCCGGAGATCGGGTCGGCGGTGAACATGATGCCGGCCGCCTCGGGGAAGACCATCCGCTGGACGACCACGGACAGCCGGACCGCGCGGTGGTCGAAGCCGTTCTGGATGCGGTAGGCGGTCGCGCGGTCGGTGAACAACGAGGCCCAGCACCGCCGTACCGCGTCGATCACGGCCGTGGTGCCCCGTACGTTCAGGTAGGTGTCCTGCTGGCCGGCGAACGAGCTGGAGGGCAGGTCCTCGGCGGTGGCGCTGGAGCGCACCGCGAACGGCACGTCCTCTCCGCCCGCCCGGCGGAGGTGGTCGAGGATGTCGCGGCCGATGCCGGTGGGCACGTCCAGCGCCTCGATCGCGGCGCGCAGCCGCGTGCAGGCCGCGGCGATGGCCTCCCGGTCGTCGGCCCGCAGCCCCGCCAGCCCGTCGATCATCGCGCCGATGGCGGCGTCGCCCTCCACCACCTCCCGGTAGGCGTCGGTGGTGACGCAGAACCCGTACGGCACGTTGACGCCATCGATCCCGGACAGCTCTCCGAGGTTGGCGCCCTTGCCGCCGACCAGTCCGATCGCGGACTTGTCGATGTCGTGGAAACCGAGCACGTAAGCGCTCATGGCTGATTCCCGTCTCTCTCATGTGTGGCCGGCTCGCGCGGAACCGGCGCCGGGGCCGCCGGGGGTGTTGACCACATCTCCGGCGTAATTACAATACAGTACAGCTCTGCATTTAAATAGCCGGGTCCACCGAACCGCCCGGCACCTCAAGCGAAGGAAGCCATCGATGGCAGCCAAGATCTGTCTCGTCACCGGAGCGTCGTCGGGCATCGGCCGCGCCACCGCCCTGGAACTGCGCAGGGCCGGCCACGTCGTCTACGGCGCGGCCCGCCGCGTACAGCGGATGGACGACCTGCGGCGGGCCGGCGGCCACGCCGTGGCGATGGACGTCACCAACGAGGGCGACCTCGACCGCGTCGTGCGCACGATCCTCGACGAACAGCGCCGGATCGACGTGCTGATCAACAACGCCGGGATCGGGCTGCACGGCGCGATCGAGGACATACCCGTCGACAAGGCCCGCGCGCTGTTCGAGGTCAACCTCTTCGGCCCGGCGCGACTCACCCAGCTCGTCCTGCCGCACATGCGCGCACAGCGCTCGGGGACGATCGTCAACGTCTCCTCGATCGCGGGCGAGATCTCCCTGCCGCTCGCCTCCTGGTACCACTCCTCCAAGCACGCCCTGGAGGCCTACTCCGACTCGCTGCGGCAGGAATGCCTGCCGTTCGGGATCAAGGTCGTGGTCGTCCAGCCGGGCATCATCAAGACCGAGTTCGAGGACGAGACGCCGCGTGAACTGCGCGAGGTCTCCGGGAGCGGGCCGTACGGGAGGCTGGCCGAGGCGATGGCGAGCCGCGCCGAGGGCACCCACAAGGCGTCCGACCCCGCCGTGGTCGCCCAGACGATCAGGAAGGTGCTCGGACTCCGTACCCCCAAGCCGCGCTACGCCGTGGGCTACATGGCCAAGACGATCCTGACACTCAACCGGCTGCTGTCCGACAGGAGGTTCGATGCCATGGTCACCAAGATCGGCTGACGGCGCTTCCGATGAAAAAGACTCTCCCTCCGCCGCTGAATACACTGGTGCCGCCAAACCGGCACCGTCTCGTTCGCGCAGCAGGAGTGATGGGCCTAACGACATGACCGACGTCGCGCGAACCCCGCGTCTGCGCGGGCGGCCCCGCAGCCAGGAGGTCGACGCGGCGGTCCTCGCCGCCGCGCTCGACCTGCTGATCGAGCGCGGCGCCAGCGAGACCAGCATCGAGCAGGTCGCCCAGCGGGCGGGGGTGACCAGAGCCACCGTCTACCGAAGGTTCACCGACAAGACCGCCCTGCTGATCCAGGCCATCGAGTCGGTACACCAGAACCACGACCCGGACACCTTGGAGTGGCCCGACCTCGAGCACATGCTGGACAACTGGGCGACCTACCTGAGCAACCCCCGCAACCGCCGCATGCTCCGCCGCCTGTACGGCGCGGTGGACGACTACCCCGAACTCCTCCAGGCCTACCGCAACGCCCACGGCGGCCGCCGCGCCGAGGCCACCCGAGACGCGCTCCGCCGCTCCTGCGACCAGGGCCGCCTGCCCCGCGTCACCGACGTCCGCGTCCTTCAGGAGATGCTCAACGGCGCGGTCCTGCACCACCTGGGCGCCTACCCCGACACCCTCGGCGCCCCGATGATAAAGGACTTCTTCGTGGCGATCCTCCGGCAGACCGGCTACGCGCCCCCCGGCTCGACGGCCGAGACCGCGCGCCCGGCCTAGGAGTGGGGGCGGCAGGGGCTTTCCAGGCGCCTGCCGTCCAGCGCGGCGCGCAGCGCGTCCGCGAAGCGGTCGAAGTCCAGGTCGTCTGGCGACAGCTTGCCGAGGATGACATCGCGCGTGCAGGTGCGGAACACCTCACTGAAGGTCGCGTAGTGGATGGAGGGAGGCCGGGTCTTCGTGTTCCGCACGGCGCGCTGTATCGCGTCGGCGAACTCGCTCAACTGCTTGGGGGTGATGTCCGGCGGTTCGCCGTCCGCCCCGCGCGGCGCGGGGGGAGTCGTTCCGTGCGTGCCGAGCCCGGGAAGTTCCGCGCATGTCCGGGGCTTCGTACGGGCGCCGGTTGCGGGTGCAGCGGCCGCACTCCCAGGGTCGAGTGGATCGTTCCCAGCATCTCCGCGAGCGGCCTGCCCTGCGGCGAGAGTTCGAGCACGTCCGCCACACCGGCGGGCAAGGCGACCACCAGGCGGCCCGAGCCGACCGACCGGCCGATGACCGGCCGCATGGAACGGGAGTTCACCGCCCTGCGCACACGCTCGGCCTCCCCGGTGCTGATGGCGACATATGTCGGGTTGCGCCCCCAGAAGGCTTTGGTGCGGGCTGTCTCTTTCCAGGGCGTCGTCACGCCGCCACTCGTTCTGCAGGCCTTACATCATTTCATTGACCGGCGGGGTGGGGCTCACCAGAATCCGGTACTTCGGGCAACCGTCGACGGTCTCATCCCGGGTGAACGCGTCGGCCTTGTCGCGCACCGTGGGAATGTTCTCGGGTTCGGTGATCACGATGAGCTGCAATGCCTCTGCGCAAGGCGGTGGCCACACCTGCTGATAGAGGTGCGTGACTCCTTGTGGCAGGAAGACGATCGCTCCGTACAACACCAGTGCCAGCCATGTGGCGGCCACCGGGAAGGAGATCTTCCGCCACAGCCCGTGGCCGGGGTTCGGCCCCGCGTGCCCGTGCCGCCATGGCGAAAGACGCCCGAGGAGCGGGCGAAATCGCCTGGGCAGCCGCGCCGGCGACGGCGGCGGCGACGGTGAGGGTGGCACACGAGCGAAGGGAGAGCACTGGGTGATCTCACTGATCCATCGTGACGAGAACATGAATGATCGTGCACATTCGCCCGTCGGCCGGCGGAACTGTGCGCACGTCCGCCGACCGGCCCGGCCGCGGCTCAGGGCACCCGGCCGACCCCGCAGAGCACGCCCACGCCCCCCGGGCCGCTGAGCGACGGGTCCAGGGCGACGTCGCCGCGCCAGTCGTTCGCGGCCACCAGCCCCGGCTCCAGCAGCTCCAGGCCCTCGAAGAGGGCGGCGATCTGGTCGCGCCCGCGCAGCGTCACGTTCCCGGCGGTGGTCTTGCTGTAGAGCCGGCGGCCCTCCGCCACCACCTCGCGGTCCAGATCGCCCGCCGTCACATGCGAGATCACCAGGTAGCCGCCCGAGGGCACGGAGTCACGGATGGTGCGGATGATCCCCTGGACCTGCTCGTCGTCTGGAAGGAAGTGGAGCACCGCCACCATGAGCACCGCCAGCGGGCGCCGGAAGTCGAGATGCGCGGCGACCTCCGGATGGCCGAGGATGGCCTTCGGCTCACGCATGTCGCCCTTGACCACGATGGTGTCGGGGGTTTCGGCGAGCAGCGCGCGGGCGTGGGTGAGCACGATCGGGTCGTTGTCCACGTAGACGACCTTGCTCGCGTCGCCGGAGCGCCGGGCCACCTGGTGGACGTTGTCCTGGGTCGGCAGGCCGGTGCCGATATCGAGGTACTGGTCGATCCCGATCTCGGCGAGCACACGTACGGCCCGGCCCAGGAACGCCCGGTTGGCCCGGGCCGCGTCCTTGGCGTTGGGGGAGAGCCGCACGATCTGCGCGGCGGCCTCACGGTCGGCGGCGAAGTTGTCCTTACCGCCGAGCAGGTGGTCGTATATCCGCGCCACGCTAGGCACCGTCGGATCGACGCCCGCCGGGGCCTGCTCCCGCTCGATCATGTCCGCTCCTGAAACTCGCGCCTTTACGGATCTTAAAGGAGCCCGAAGAGACGGCAGGCGGCGGGTCCCGGTGTGTCGATCACCGGGCCCCCGGTGTTCGGGTGCTCGCCATCGGCCCGTCACGCGTGGGCGGGACAGTGCTGCGGTCACCACCGACCGATCGGCGGCCGAGCAGGATGAGGGACGAGCGACACATGAACGGCAAGGACAACGTTGTCGAGGGCGTCGGGCGCAGGGGACTGCTGCGCGCGGCGGTCACCACCCCCGTGGCCGCGGCGGGAGTCGCGTGGGCGGGCACACCCGCCGAGGCCGCCGGTGGCGCGGAGGCCACCGGGTTCGGCCGGGGGCGATTCGACCCGCACAGCCCCCGGTTCACGATCGCCGTACTGCCCGACACCCAGTACCTCTTCGACGAGGACAGCTCCGACCCCGAGCCGCTGCGGGAGACCTTCCGTTACCTCGCCGACCGGCGGGAGGAGCGGAACATCGCCTTCCTGGCGCACCTCGGGGACGTCACCGAGCATGGCAGCGCGCACGAGATCGGCCTGGCCGACCGGGCGTTCCGCGCGGTGGACGGGCGCGTGCCGTACAGCGTGCTCGCCGGCAACCACGACGTGGACTCCCGGACCGACGACCAGCGCGGCGACACCCCCTACCTGCGGGCCTTCGGGCCGCGCCGGTACGCCGGGATGCCGACGTTCGGCGGCGCGTCGCCGGACGGCTACAACAGCTGCCACGTCTTGACCGCCGCGAACCGCCGCTGGCTGGTGCTCGCCCTGGACTGGCGGATCTCCGACAAGGGACTCGCCTGGGCGCAGGGCGTCATCGACCGGCACGCCAGGCTTCCCGCCATCCTCACCACGCACGAACTCGCCGTGGCCGACGAGCAGGGGCAGGCCCGGCTGTCCGACCACGGCCGGCGGCTGTGGGACCGGCTGATCCGGCGCAACGACCAGATCTTCCTCGCCCTGGGCGGGCACTACTGGCCGCCCGGACGGACCGTCCTGAACAACGACGCGGGCAACCCCGTCCACCTCCACCTGGCCAACTACCAGGACCGCTACTACGGCGGCGCGGCGATGATCCGCCTGTACTCCTTCGACCTCGTCCGCGACGTGATCGACGTGGAGACCGTCTCCCCCTGGCTGCGTCCGAAAAGCCCGGCCGCCGGACCCTCCTGGCCGCCGAGAACCTGGAACTGACGAGCCCAGTGGACCGCTTCAGCCTCGAACTCGACGCCGCCCGGCGCTTCGCGGGCTTCGCCCCCGCGCCGCAGCCCGGCCCGCGCCCGCCGCGGGCGGTGATGCCCAGGGGCACCGCGGCCTACTGGCGCTTCGACGCGGCCGGCCTGCCCGGCGCGGGCGCGGCGGGCAGGCCCGTGCCGGACGGCGCAGTCGTCCGCGACCTCAGCGGCAACGGCAACGACCTCACCGTCACCCGGCTGCACGACAGCGCCGCCGGGGCGCTGACCTGGTCCGATGAGCACCACGGCGACCAGCCGGCGCACGCGAGCCTGCGCTTCGACGGCGGCAAGTCGCCCGACCGCGGCGCGGTGCTCAGGACGGCGGCCGGCGCGCGGCTGAACGCCGCGAAGTTCGAGTCCGGGTACACCATCGAGGTGTTCCTCAAGCTCCCCGAGCCCTTCGAGGGCGACCACGCCTGGATGGGCATCCTGAGCTGGGAGGGGCGCAGCGGGGATGCGGGCAAGTCCAGCGGCTGGTCCCCGGACGAGCCGACGTGCAGCCTCAACCTCTCACCGGAGCGGTTCCTGCAGTACGTCGTCTACCCGGTGGACCGGGACGCGGACCCGACCTCCTGGAGCCACACCCTGCCGACCGGCCGCTGGACGCATGTGGCGGTCGTCAACGACGGCAGGCGTACTGTGGTGTACGTCGACGGATCGAAGATCGCCCGCAATCCCACGCAGCCCTCGAAGGGGATCTCCACCCTGGGCAAGCCGTTCGCGATCGGCGGCACGCAGTTCGCCGAGCGGTACGGTCAGGGCTACTACGGCTGGATCGGGGACGTGCGCATCGTGTCCCGCGCGCTGCGCCCCGCCGAGTTCATGACCCCTTCATGACCCCGTCCGCACCGGGACCCCTCCCGGAGTCGGCTGGATAGAACCACGGTGAACACCGCGAATCTACCGAAAGGGGAACCAATGCACCGGCTGCTCATCACCCTCCTGACCCTCGTGACGATCATGGTTCCTGGTGCTCGATCGTGCGCACCCGCCACTTGTCGTCCGGACGCAGGTAGGCCAGCCGGTCCGCGGCCTGCTCGTAGGTCAGCGGCCGGGGGGCTCCTCGTACAGCAGGTAGTGCTCGCCGAGGACCACCAGCAGCAGGCGCTCGGTCTCGCTCGGCTCCCAGATCCTGGGCGGGATGGTCTCGGCCTGGTGGCGGTTGACGCGGGTCTCGCCGTCCTGGCCGGTGACGTACAGCTCCACCAGATGCTGGCGGTAGCCCGAGCCGCGGATGGACAGCGGGGTGTAGCCGTCGGCCAGCGGGACGGGCTCGGTGGAGCCGTGCATCATCCGGTCGCGCGGCAGGCGCGTCAACTGGTGGCCCAGGTTGCGCAGCCACCAGCGGCCGGTGCGGTAGGTGAGTTCGGCGTGCAGGCGGCTGACCGACAGGTCGTCCGCTCCCACGCTCAGATCGACGTCGGGGCGCTCGGTTCGGCCGAACCGGACGGTACGGCCGGGCCGCGGCCCCACCCTGATGCCCGCCACGATCGTGCGGGCGTGCAGTGTCCCGGGGCGTGCCGGGTCGACGCCGTGCGCGAGGCTGTCGGGAACGCTCATCGATTCGCCTTCTTGGTGCTCGTCGGACGCGCGCACTCGCAAAGGTCTCTCGATCCGTCCGGAGCGGTCCCGGACGGGCGCTCAGCCGGCCCGCAGCCGGGCGGTCGCCGGACCGGCGAGGCCCCTGGCCATCTGGCACAGCCGGTCCGTCGGCCGCGACCCGCCGACCGCCAGGCGCACCTTCTCCACCGCGATGCGGCCCCGGTCGTCGGTGTAGGAGCGGTACACCACCTGGACCAGGCAGGTCTCCTCACCGTCGCCCTCCGCCTCGACGAACGCGGGGTAGTCGTTGAACCGGGCGGGCGTGCCGTCGTCTCCGGCGCTGGGCGGCTGGTCGCGGTCGAACCGCAGGTCCACCCAGGTGTCGCTGGTGGTGCTGCGCCAGCCGCACTTCCAGCCGCCGAACCCGACATCGGGGCTCCTCGCGTCGATGCCGGGGACGATCTCCAGGGACTCGGGGCGGAGCGGCGCGCAGGCCGTGATCGGGCACACCGACCGCCAGGTCATGCCGCCCGGCGGCGAGTACGCGAGCAACACCGAACTCGGCCTCGCGCGGGCCGTCGTGGTCCGTGAGATCCTCCGCGCCGGGGCGCGGATTCCGACGGCCGGGTTCGCGCTGTCGTCCATGGGCGGGACCATGCCGCCGTTCCGCGGCGACGCGCGCAACAGCACGGTCACCCTGCGCATCTCCGGAGCCGAAGGATGACATCGCAGCGCCTGCGACCGGACCTGTACCGGGAGAACGCCTTCCGGATCACCGGGCTCCCCGTCCGCGCCGCCCCGCGCGACATCCGGCGGCACGCGGAAAGGCTGCACTCGCGACGGCTTTCCTGCACGGGCTCAACCCCGTTCTCGGCGTCACGCTCCTCGGGCTCACCGGGGTCGCGGTGTTCCTGACGCTGGGCGCTCTCCTCAGGCGGCGAAGGCTGAGGAGGTTCGAGCCGATCAAGGAACTGTGCGCGGGCGGCTGGAACTTCGGCGACCGGCCGAAGGGGCTGTGACGCGGTCAGGGCCGGTCGCCGCATCCCCGCGGCGGCCGGCCCCGTCTCGCGCGGGTCAGAACCAGGCGGTCTTGAAGGTCGTCAGGACGGCGGCGTGGTCGGAGGTCCACTCGTTGCCCCGGTGGTCGGGTACGGCCTTGGGCGTGCCCTCGACCAGCGTCTTGGACCCGGTCACGCGCAGCGGGCCCTTGTAGTAGACGAAGTCGATCCGGTCCTGCGGCTCCGGCTCGCCCTTGTGCGAGTCGTGGCCGTAGCCGCCGGTGAACACCGGGTAGATCGGCGACCAGGTGATGCCCGGGTCGGCCACGGGGTCGCGGTTGGCGACCCGGTAGGAGTCGCGCAGCCCGGCCTGCTCCGGCAGCACCGAGGCCGGCCACGGGACGCTCTGGTAGCCGCAGCGGCGGGTGGCCGGGGTCCAGTCCAGGTGGGAGGCGGCGTTGAAGTCGCCGGTCAGCAGCACCGGCGTGCGCCACGCGGCGGCGAGGTCGGGGCGCATCTCCTGGAGGATGGCCCTGATCTGCGGCGTGCGGCCGGAGCGCTCCTCGTTGGCCAGCAACTGTTCTCGCCTCATCCTGCCGAAGCACGCGTCGTAGGGGCCGTAGGGGTTGTAGCCGAGGTGGACGTTCCACACCACGACCTCCTGGCGGGGCTCCAGCCGCACCCGCACCCTGGTCGCCACCGACAGCGGGCCGCCGTCCACCGGGGGCTTGCGGTCGACGATGGGATACCTGCTGATCACGCCCAGGTCGGTGCCCGCCTGGTGGTGGTCCCAGCCCAGCGACTCGGCCAGCTCACGGGTGGAGCTCGCCGAGGTCTCCTGCAGGCCCACGACGTCCACATCGGACCTGAGCAGGAACCGGAGCTGCTTCTCCCGGCCGTTGTCCACCTGGCCGCCGCCGTGCCAGAGGTTGAAGCTCATCGTCTTCAGCTCGGGCACCAGCTTGTGACCGGGCGGCCGGACGTCGATGCCGACGGTCGCCGTGCCGGTCTCGCCGCGCGCGTTGCGGGCCTCGACGCGCAGCGGCCGGGGGCGCGGCGAGTCGCCGAGCCGGGGGGTGCCGGTGATCCGGCCGTCGGCCGCCACCCGGGTCCACCGGGGGCCGTCGATCTTGCGGAAGGTGAGCCCGTCGGTGTCGCCGCGGACCAGCCCGCCCACGGTCGCCTGGTACGGCGCGAGCACGCGGGCGTTGCGCAGGTCGAAGGTGTCGGTCACGAAGTGCAGCGGCGCGCTACTGGTGATCCGCACCTTCACCGGCGGGGCGAACCACTGGTAGCCGTCCTCGGCCAGGGCGAAGACGATGTAGTTCCCCGGGTCGAGGCCGTCGGTGGGCAGGGTGGCCTTCCCGCTCGCCTCGGTGACGTAGACCCAGCGGACCGACGGGCCGACGTACCTCTGGTCCACCGGGCCGTTGCCGGGGTCGGTGTAAAGGCCGAGCCAGTTGGTCGCGTGCGGGCGGGGCGTGCTGTACGCCGCCTCGATCGGGTCGCCGCCGCGCACGGCCGGCGCTGCGAGTGTGAGCGTGCCCTCCGGCTCGGCCGAGGCCGGGGTCACGGTGGTGAGCAGGACGAGTATCGCCAGTGCCAGCGGCGTGAGCCAGCGCATCCGCGCCTCCTTGATCATCACCCAGCAGGGTGACGGGGCCCGGTGACGGGCGCGTGTACGCCCCGCAGCGAACTCCTGGCGGCCATCGGAACCTCCGCCCCGCCCCCGGCGGCCGAGGCCGATGACGTGCTGCTCATCGCCCAGTACGCCCGCACCCGCCATCTGCCCCAACCGGTACAGCAGCTCGTGCGCATCCTGAGCGCCCACGCCGCCCGCTGGCGGGACACCGCCTGAAACTGGGTGAAGTCCGGCTAAGTCCGGGTACCGATGCAGGATGCGGTCCTTGGAGGTGGCGATGCGGCCGATCCCCCTGCCGGAGATCGACTCCTCGATGATCGAGCTGGTGGGCGGCAAGGCCGCCGGGCTCGGCGAGATGATCAGAGCGGGTGAGCGGGTCCCCGCGGGCTTCTGCCTGACCGCCGGGTCCGGGCCGCTGCCGGAGGAGGAACTGCTGCGCGCCTACCGGGGGCTGGGCGGCGGGCCGGTCGCGGTACGCTCCAGCGCCACCGCCGAGGACCTGCCCGAGGCGAGCTTCGCCGGCCAGCAGGACACCTACCTCGACGTGGAAGGTCCCGGCCCGCTTCTCGACGCGGTCCGCCGCTGCCTGGACTCCCTGAACACCGAACGCGCCGTCGCCTACCGCGCCAGGGCGGGCATCGGCGAGGCCGCCATGGCCGTCGTGGTCCAGCGCATGATCGACTCGGTGGCCGCCGGCGTCATGTTCACCGCCGACCCGATCGCCGGCTGCCGCACCCGGATGGTCGTCGATGCCGTCCCCGGCCCGGGCACCGGCGTCGTGGACGGCACCGCCGTGCCCGACCACTACGTCATCGGCCACCGGACACCGCCTCCGGCGGCCCCCGGCGGGTGCCTGTCCGGCGGGCGGCTCGCGGAACTGCGCGACGCCGGGCTGCGGCTGCAACGGCACTTCGGCTCGCCGCAGGACGTCGAGTGGGCCTTCGACGCGGACGGCACGCTCTGGCTCCTCCAGTCCCGGCCGATCACCACCCTGTTCCCGGCCCCGCCCGACACCGGCGACACACGGCTCTACCTGGAACTCGGGCACCTGCAGGGGATGCTCAGGCCGATCACGCCGATGGGGCTGTCCATGATCAAGCTGGGTGCGGGCATGTGGTTCACGGGCGCGGGCGCACGGGTCGATCCACGCGACCCGCTGCCCCGGCTGATCACCATCGGCGGCCGGCTGTACTTCGACCTGACCGACTTCGTCCGCAACGCCTACCTGCGCAGGCGGCTGCGAGCCTCGCTGGAGGTGTACGGCCCGCGGATGCAGGGGGCCGTCGAGTTCATGATGGGCGACCCGCGGTTCGCTCCGCGCCGCGGCCTGCCGTTCCGGCTCGGCGACGCCGCGAGGATGGCCCTGCGGCTGGCGCCCGGCGCGGTCGCCGGCCTCGCCGCGAGCCTGGCCCGGCCGGACGCCGCGCGGGCCCGGGCCCATCGCGCGCTCGCCGAGATCGAGCGCCGGGCGACGCCGCCGCCCGAACCGCTCACCTCCGCCGACCGGCTGCGCTGGGTCGTCGAGGAATCCCACAGGGCGGTCATGAGCGTGGACATGCAGGGGCTGGTCTGGCCGCTGGCGGCCGGCATGCTCCTCGGCGCGGCGCCGTCCGCGCTGCTCGGCGGCGTGGCGACCGGCGAGGAACTGGACGCCGTGCTCGGCGGCATGCCCTACAACGTGACCACCGAGATGGACCTCGCGCTGTGGCGGGTCGCCTCCGCGGCGCGCCAACACCGCGACCTGTTCGCCACCACGCCACCGGAAGAACTCGCCGCGAGGTACCGCGCCGGGGATCTTCCGGACATCGGGCTGGCGGAATTCCTCGCCCGGTACGGCGTGCGCGCCGCCGCGGAGGTCGACGTCGGCGTCCCCCGCTGGGAGGACGACCCGGCCCCGCTGTTCGCCACGATCGCCAACTACCTCCGGCTGGAGGACCCCGAACTGGCCCCTGACCGGCGGTTCGCGCGGGCCGCGGCCGGCGCGGAGCAGATGATCGGCACGCTGGCGCGGCGGGCGCGCCGGGCCAGGCCGGTACGCGGGCGCCTCGCGACCTTCTGCATGCGCCGCGCGCGCAAGCTGACCGGGCTGCGGGAACTCGCGAAGTTCGCCTGGCTGCCGGCGCTGCGGGCGGCGCGCCACCAGCTTCTGGCGATCGGCGCGGACCTGGCCGCCCGCGGCCTGCTGGAGCGCGGCGGCGACATCATGTTCCTCGACCTGTCCGAGGTCCGCGCCGCCGTGCATCGCGGGGCCGACCAGCGGGACCTGGCGGCGGCCCGCCGGGCCGAGTACGAGCGCGAACTGCGGCGGGTCATCGTGCCGGGGGCGCTGCTGTCGGACGGCACCGACGTGGAGGCGCTCGCGCCGCGAGAACCCGCCGAGGAGGGGGTGCTGCGCGGGATGGCGGGCGCGGCGGGCCGCGCGACCGGGCGGGCACGGGTGATCCACGACCCGGCCGGCGCGCACATCGAGCCGGGCGAGATCCTGGTCGCCCCGACGACCGACCCCGGCTGGACCCCGTTGTTCATGACCACGGCGGGGCTGGTGACCGAGACCGGGTCACCGGTGGCGCACGGACCGACCGTCGCCCGGGAGTACGGCATCCCGGCCGTGATCTGCGTCCGCGACGCCACCCGCGAGATAGAGACGGGACGGCTCATCACGATCGACGGCGGCGCGGGCACGGTCCGCCTGGAGCCCGGCGACCCGCCCCCGTGAACACCCGCCCCGGCCTCCCGGTCGTGGACCGGCCGGTCCGGAAGTGCGGTCCGGAAGCGCCGGGCCCAGCCGGTACGGCCTGGCGGCCTGCACCGGCGAACTCCCGCTGCCTTGATCAGCCGGGTCCGGTGTCCCAGTCGCGGGCGAGGTCGGTCAGGAAGCGCCGGGTCGCGCGCATGGGAGCCGAGCTGAGCCGGTAGCGCACGCGGCGCCGCTCGCCCTGCTCCGGGCGTACCAGGCCGGTCACGGTCAGCAGGGTCAGGTGCTTGGCGATCGCCTGCCGGGTGATCGGCAGGCGGAGGGCCAGCTCCGTGGCGGTGGCCGGTCCGCCCGCGGCCAGCTCGGCCAGGATGGCCCGGCGGCTCGGGTCGGCCAGGGCCACGAACACCTGCTCGGCGACCTGCTCGGCGTCCGGCTCGATGGCCGGCCCGGTGTGGTCGGGAAGTCCCATGACGGCCTCCGGCGAGTGGCAACCGCGTGATCGCCAGCCTATGGCAACTACTTGGTTGCGTCATTGACTTTATAGCTGGTAGTACTACAGCTTGTAGAGTCTAGCGGACCTCGATGCCGCCCGCCGGAGGAGTGTGGGGAACGCGGCTCAGCGGCCTTCCGGCTCGTAGTCGCCGCAGGCGAAGACCAGTGGTGCCGCCCCGGTGCGTGCCGGAGTGACACCGAGCACGTCGCCGATGAACAACGTGTGGTCGGCGATCGGGATGCGCCGCCCGATGCGGCAGTCGATGGCGAGGAGGCCGTCCGGCAGCACCGGGTTCCCGGTGATCGGGGACGGCTCCCACGGCACCCCGTCGAACTGGCTCATGCCCATCGGCCGTTTCGCGGCGAAGCGCTCGGCCAGATGCCGCTGGTCGCTGGCCAGGATGTTGACCGTGTAGCAGGCGGCACTGTGCAGGATCCCGTGCGTACGGCTCTGCGTGCCGAGCGACACCAATAAGGTGGGCGGCCGGGTGGAGACCGACAGCACCGTGTTCAGGGTCATCGCGTGCGGCAGGCCGTCGTGGCGCGTGGTGAGCACCGCGACCCCGGTGGCCAGGTGCCGCATCGCCTGCCGGTGCTCGTCCGCGGTCACCGGGCGGTGCAGCGTGCCGGGCCCCTGCGGGTGCGGCGTCACCACAGCGGAGCCTTGGGCGCGGGGCCGGCCAGGGCCGGGAAGTGCGGGAGCACCTGCTCGGCCAGTTGCTCGACGGCCTCGGCGGCGGGCCGGGCGCCGTGCTGCACGCCGAGCGCCATGTGGTTGATCCCGGCGTCCTGCCAGCGGCCCAGCGCCTCGATCAGCGCCTTGGTGCCGGTGCGCAGGACGAAGCCGCCGCGCAGCGGCCGGGGTGGGTGGTTCTCATCCTCGACCAGCTCGATCCACTCGTTGGTGGCCACCGGCTTCCACTCCCCGCCGGGGATGAGGTCCCGCCAGGCCGCCGCGCGGCGGCCGAGCGCGATGGCGCCCGCGGCCGAGGTGGTGTCTCCCGGATACGTGAGCCAGCCGTCGGCGTTGCTCGCGATCCACTCCGGCTTCTGCCGCGAGGATCCCGTGACCAGCAGCGGGATGCGCCTGCTGACCGGCTTGGGCAGCAGGTCCACGCCCTGCATCCGCCCGAGGGGGGAGTTGATCGCCGGTGACGACGACTCCAGGAGGGTGCGGAACATCTCCACGGCCTCGCGGTAGCGGTCGCCGCGCGTGTCGAAGTCCACGCCGTAGGCGGGGAACTCGACCGGCCGGTCTCCGCTCGCCGCGCCGAGGATCAGCCGCCCGCCGGACAGATGGTCGATGGAGGCGGCCTGCTTGGCCAGGTCGAGAGGGTGGCGCAGGGTGAAGATCGCACTACCGGCGGCCAGCGCGGCCTGGCTGGTGTGAGCGGCCAGCCAGGTGAGGTAGGTCCAGGGGTCGTAGACCTGGCCGACATCGCCGAAGGCGGGGTCGGCCAGCGGGATGTCACGCACCCAGATGGCCGAAAAGCCGGATCGGTCGGCGAGTTTCACCGACTCGGCCTGCCCGGCCATCGCCTCCATGTCGCCCGTGTACTGCCACAGCGGAAGGAAGAGCCCGACGGTCAAGCGCCCGGGGGCGAACATCCGGCGGTACCCGGGGTGATCGTCGAACAGGGTGGCGTCAGACATGCCGTTCCTCCTAGTTAGAGCGTTCGTTTTAGTGACTATAGCAGCAGTAGAACGAGCGCTCTATCCACTAGGATGGGGCCATGAAAGCATCGCCGATGGTCTCTGCCCACCCCGACGCCCAGGCCGACACGCGGACTCGGATCGTCCGCGCCGCTGCCACCCTCATGCAGCGGCAGGGCTATGAGGCGACCGGCATCAAGCGCATCGCCGCCGACGCCGGCGCCACGCTCGGCTCGGTGTACCACTTCTTTCCCGGGGGCAAGCAGGAGCTGGCCGTCGAGGCGCTGCGCTACGGGTCCCAGGAGTTCACCGACCTGTTGCGTACCGGCCTCGACAGCACCGACGACCCGGCCGAGGCGGTGGCCGAGTGCGCCCGGCTGATGGCTCAGACCCTGCGCGACTCCGACTGGAGCGACGGATGCCCGGTCGCGGCGACCGCACTGGAGTTCATCGGGCGCTCGCCCGCGATCCAGCTCGCGTCGGAGGAGGCGCTGGGGCAGTGGCGCGAGCTGGTGGCGGTCAGGCTCGCCGCCGCCGGCATCCCGGTCGATGACGCCCGCGACCTGGCCTGCACGGTGCTCAGCACGCTGGAAGGGGCCGAGCTGCTGTGCCGCGTCTCGGCCAGCGAGCAGCCCCTGCGCATCGCCGCCCGCCACCTCGCCCGGCTGATCAGGGCCTACTGAGCGGCGGTCAGCGGGCCGGCGCGGCCCAGAAGCGCTCGTGGTTGCCGATGGTCGACAGCGAGCGCGGTTCGGCCCGATCGAGGTAGAGCGTGCCGTTCAGGTGGTCGGTCTCGTGCTGGGCGATGCGGGCCGGCCGGCCGGACAGCTCCGCCTCGTACGGGCGCCCGGCCCCGTCGAGGGCCGAGAGCCGGACCTTCGCGTGCCGCGGGACCACGGCCGTCAGCCCTTCCACGCTCAGGCATCCCTCGTGGAACGCGTGGTAACGCGAACCCAGTGGGGTGACCACGGGGTTGATGAGTTCGAGCCGCGGCTGGGGCGGGCGTTCCCGCTCGGCGGCGATCTCCGGCGGCACTTCGGCCGGGTCCTCGATGACGGCAAGGGCCAGCGGGATGCCGATCTGCGGGGCGGCGAGCCCGACCCCGACGCCCGGCAGGTGCCCAGGTCGGGGGGCAGCTTCAACGGCGCGAAGCCGAAGTTGCGGATGCCGAGCCGCCGCCCGCTGCACTCCACGGCGCTGGGCAAGGTGCCGCTGGCCTGGGACCCGGAGGGGCGGGCGGATCTTTCCGCGCTCGGGCCGCTGCGGGCGATGACCGGCCCCACGATCGTGGACCACGGCGAGCTGCGCGCCGAGCTGGACCGGGTCCGCGAGGCGGGGTACGCGCTCAACGACGGGGAATCGGGCGATGGCATCCGCACGGTCGCGGTGCCGGTGCTCGACCGGCTCGATCATGTGCGGTACGCGCCGGCCGTGCGCTTTACGTAGATGGTCATCAGCGACGCGCGGATCGGGTGGTTCATCGCGCACGCGCGGGCCCTGGAAGTGCTCCTGCTGCCGCCCACCGAACGCAGGGCCGAACGCAGGCCGCGCACCCAGGACTGAACCCTTCTACGGCGGGCCGAGCCGGGCGGCGCGGCTGAGCCGGGGCACGCTGTCGAGCAGCCGCCTGGTGTACGGGTGCGAGGGAGCGCCCAGTACGTCCGCCGTGCGGCCCTGCTCCACCACCCGCCCGCGCTCGATGACCGCGGTGTCGGCGCACAGCGCCGCGACCACCGCCAGGTCGTGCGAGACCACCACGACCGTCACCCCGTGGGTTTCGGCCAGGCCGCCGAGCAGTTCGACCACACGAACCCGGGTGGTGACGTCCAGCGCGCTGACCGGCTCGTCGGCCAGCAGCACCCGGGGGCCGCTCACGATGGCCCTGGCGATCGCGACGCGCTGCCGCTGCCCGCCGGAGAACTCGTGCGGATAGCGGCGGGCCGCATCGGCGGGCAGCCCGACCGAGCGCAGCGCCTCGGCCACCCGCTCGGCCGCCTCCTCCCGCCGGGCCGCGCGGGACCCGGGGGCGAGCAGGCCGAGCGAGCGCAGCGGTTCGGAGACGATGCGGCCGGCGCGGCGGCGCGGGTCGAGCGAGGAGTACGGGTCCTGGAACACCGGCTGGACCGCGCGGCGGAACGCCCGATCGCGCGGGTTCAGCTCCGCGCCGTCGAACAGCACCCGGCCCGAGGCCGGCCTGGCCAGGCCGAGCAGCAGCCGCAGCAGGGTGGTCTTGCCCGCGCCGGACTCGCCGACCAGGGCCAGGCCGCGCCCCGGCGTCACGGACACCGAGACCTCCTCCAGCACCGGCCGTCCGCCCCGGTAGGCGTACCCCACCTCGTGCGCCGCCAGCACGGCGGCCGGAGCGGCGGTCACGGGGCCAGCCGATCGAGTTCGCCCTCCAGCGCCCACGCGCTGTCCACCAGCGAGCGCGTGTAGGCGTGCCGCGGCTCGCGCACGATGTCACGCGTCCTTCCCGACTCCACCATGGAGCCGTCCTTGAGCACCACCACCCGGTCGGCCACCTCGGCGATGACCGCGAGATCGTGGCTGATGAACAGCAGCGCCATCCCCCGGCCGGTGACCAGGCCGTCCAGCAGGGCCAGGATCTCGGCCTGCACCGTGACGTCCAGCGCCGTGGTCGGCTCGTCGGCGATCAGCAGTTCGGGTTCACAGGCCAGGGCCATGGCGATGGCCGCCCGCTGGCGCTGCCCGCCGGACAGCTCGTGCGGGTAGGCCACGGCGGCCCGGTCCGGCAGCCGTACCTCCGCGAGGGCCGAGAGGACCGCGGCCCGCAGCCGCGCGCCGCGCAGCCCACGGCGGCGGCGGATCGGCCCGGCGAGTTGCCGCCCGACGCGCATCAGCGGGTCCATCGCGGTCAGGGGCTCCTGGAAGACCACCGCGGCGGCCCGGCCGCGCACCCGGTTCAGCCTGCGGTCCGGCGTCCCGATCACCTGGGTGCCGCCCAGCAGTACGCTGCCGTGCGCGGCCATCCCGGCGGGCAGCAGCCCCATGACGGCCAGCGCGGTCAGCGACTTGCCCGAGCCGGACTCGCCGATCAGGCCGAGCCGTTCGCCGGGGGCGAGCGCGAGGGACAGGTCGTGGACCAGTTCGCGGCCGTCCGCGTGGCGGATCGACAGGCCGGTCACCGCCAGCGCGCTCATCGGCTCCTCCTGCGGGTCGGGTCGGCGAGGTCGCGCAGGCCGTCGGCGACCAGGTTCGTGCCCACGACCAGGACGACGAGCAGTACGCCCGGCGCGATGGCGCCGGTCGGCGCGGTCAGTACCGTCGCCTGGGCCTCCTGGAGCAGCCGGCCCCAGGAGGCGTTCGGCGGGGGAGGACCGAGGCCGAGGTAGGACAGGGCGGCCTCGGCCAGTACCGCGAGCCCGAGCTGGAGCGCCAGGTTGACGAGCAGCATCGGCCAGATGTTCGGCAGCACGTGCTCGGCCACGATCCGCGGCCAGGAGGTGCCGGAGGTCCGCGCGGCCGTGATGTAGTCCTGCGCCAGCACCCGTTTGACCAGCACCCGCGTCAGCCGGGCCACGATCGCGGACATCCCCAGCCCGATCGCCAGCACCACCGAACCGAGCGACGCCTCCCGCGCCGCCGCCACCAGCATCGCCAGCAGCAAGGTCGGGAACGCGATGACGATGTCCAGCGCCGCCGAGAGCGCGTCGTCCAACCAGCGGGTCGCGAAACCGGCGAGCAGCCCGCCCGTCACCCCGAGCAGCCCGCCGACCAGCACCGAGCCGATCCCGGCGATCAGCGCGGTCCGCGCGCCCGCCATGAGCTGGGTGAGCAGGTCGCGGCCCAGCTTGTCGGTGCCGAGCAGGTGCGCGCCGCCCGGCGGCGCGAGCCGCCCGCCCGTGGTGTCGGCCGGATCGTAGGGCAGCCACACCAGCGACACGAGCGCCACCGCGAGCACCAGCCCCACCAGTGCGCACCCCGCCGCGAACGTCAGCCGCCCCCTCACCTGCGCCCCCTGCCCAGGTGCGCCCGCAATCGCGGATCGACCAGCCGCTGCACCAGGTCCGCGGCGAACCCGATCACCAGCACCCCGAACGTGCTGACCACCAGTACGCCCTGGATGACCGGATAGTCGTGCTCGGCGATCCCCTCGACCAGCATCGTCCCGAGCCCCGGCAGGGTGAACACGCTCTCCACGACCACCGCACCGAGGAACGTCGTGGCCAGCTCGATGCCGAGGATCGAGATGACCGGCACGGCGGCGTTGCGCAGCCCGTGCCGCCACATGGCCCCGGCGAAGGACGACCCGAGCGCCCGCGCGGTGCGCAGGTAGTCGCTGCCCAGCACGTCGAGGGTGGCCGAACGGACGTACCGGATCAGGGAGGCCGACATGACCAGCGCGATCGTGATGACCGGCAGGGCCAGCGCGGTCAGCGCCCGGCCCGGCTCGGCCCAGTCATCGCGCGGGAACCCGCCCGCCGGCAGCAGCCGCAGCCGCAGCGCGAACACCGTCACCAGCAACATCCCGATCCAGAACACCGGCACCGCGATGCCGAGCTGGGAGATCGCGTTCAGCGCCGCCCCGTACCAGCGGTCGGACCGCCATGCCGCCACGAACCCGACCGGCACCGCCACCGCCACCGCGAGCGCGAACGACAGCAGCGTCAGCGGCACGGTGACCGCCAGCCGGGCCGAGATCTCCGGCCCGACCGGCAGCCTGCTGACGAACGACGTGCCGAAGTCCAGCCGGGCCAGCCCGGTCAGCCAGGTCCAGAACTGCTCGGCCAGGGGCCGGTCCGATCCGATCTGGCGGCGGGCCGCGGCGATCTGCTCCGGCGTCGCCCCGACCGACAGCAGCGCGTTGGCCGGGTCGCCGGGCAGCATCCGCAGCAGCAGGAACAACAGCCCCGCCGCCGCCAGCAGCGAACCGAGCAGGAAGGCGGTACGGCGCAGCAGGTAGCGCGCCATCAGCCCTTCTTGATCCCGTATGCGTAGAACTGCGAGTTGAGGCCGTTGACCGGGTAGCCGGACAGCGCCGAGGAGGCCACCACGATCTGCGGGTAGAGGTAGATCCAGTCGCTGGCCGCGTTCTCGGCGATCCGCCGGTTGGCCTTCTTCAGCAGCGCGGTCTGCTCCTCGGTGGTCTTGGCCCGCTCGGCCTCCGCCACCCACGCGGTGACCTGCTCGTCGTCATAGCCCCAGTAGAAGCCGGGGTCGCCGTACCAGACCACGTCCCGGTCGTTGACGTGCTCCTGCATGGTGGCGGCGAAGTCCCGGTTCTTGTAGACCTTGGTGTACCACTCGTCGGCGGTGATCACGTTGATGTCCACCGTGATGCCGACCTTGGCCAGCTCGCCCTTGATGAACGTGGCGGCGGTGGGGTGCGGATCGTAGTTGGGGGTGTCGAGCGTGAAGCGGAAGCCCTGGGCGTAGCCCGCCGCGGCAAGGTCCCGCTTGGCCTGCTCGACGTCGTGGCGGTCGAGCGAGGTCAGGTCCTCGTACCACGGGTCGGTGGGCGGCACCATCGAGCCGATCAGGCTGCCGTGGCCCGCCCACACCGACTCCAGCAGCTTGGCGTCGTCGATGGCCGCGGCGACCGCCCTGCGCACCTGCGGCTTGTCGAACGGCGCCCTGCGGTCGTTGAAGGCGAGCAGCAGCTTGGTGGTGGAGTGGCCTTCGCCGATCTTGTAGTCCGGGTTGCCGGTGAACTGGCTCAGCGCGTCGGGGCTCTGCTGGCTGGTGACGATGTCCACCGCGCCGGTCAGCAGCGCGTTGTTGAGCGCGGTGGCCTCGGTGAAGTAGTGGAACACGACTCCGCCGTTGGCGGGGCGGGGGCCCCAGTAGCCGGAAAAGGGCGCGAGGCTCAGCGTCGAGCCGCGCTTCCACGCGCCCAGCCTGTACGGCCCGGTGCCGTCGGCGGCGGTGGTCAGGTCCTTGGCGGCGGCGTTGACGATCCACACGTAGCTCAGGTTGTACACCAGCGAGATGGACCGGCTGGACAGCTCGACGACGGCGGTGGCGTCGTCGGGGGCGGTCACGGACTTGATCACCTTGAGGTTGCTCTTGCGCGCCGACTGGGAGTCCTCGGCGAGGACCCGCTCGATGCTGTTCGTCACGTCGGCGGCCGTCAGCGCCTTGCCGGAGTGGAACCGCACGCCCTGGCGCAGCTTGAAGGTGTAGGTCAGGCCGTCGTCGGCGACCTTGTAGCTCTCCGCCAGCAGGTTCTCGACCTTGCCGGCGTCGGTCAGCCGGAACAGGCCCTCGTACACGTTGCCGTTGAAAGCCTCGGTCACGCCCTGCCCGCCGCCCGCGATGTTGTCGAGGTTCTGCGGTTCGTACAGGGAGCCGACCTCGATCGTGGCGGCGGAGCCGGGCGCGGCGGACGAGCCGCCCCGCGGCGTGTTCCCGGTACCGGACCCGCACGCGGCCACGAGCAGGGTGAGGGCGGCCAGGACGCCGGCGAGCTTACTCGACACCGTTACTCCGTAAGAATTAGGTAGGTTTGTGGACTATATCCGGTTTGTTGTGGAAGGCCCGGTGCGGGGCCCCCTCCCCGCCGCGCAGCAGCGGCAGGAGCAGATCGCCCTGCCGTTCGATCTCCGCCAGGTACGGGGTGTCGGACAGCACGAAGTGGGCGATGCCGAGGGTCTGGTACCTGCGCAGTGACCGCGCCACCTCCGCGGCCGACCCGACCAGCCAGGTCGTGCCCGCGCCACCGCCGCCGAACCTGCCGGGCGCGGTGTAGAGGTTGTCGTCCAGGACCTCGCCCCGGGCGGTCAGGTCGAGCAGCCGCCGCTGGCCGACGGCGATGTGCCGGTTCGGGTCGCGGGCGACGCCGCCGCGGCGGCGAAGTTCGCCGGCCGCCAGTACCCGGGCCGGACCGCGATCAACGGCCGGAACGTCGTCGTCCGCACGGCCATCGCCGCCGCCACCGTGAACGTGTCGGGCCTTCCCCACCCCGTCCCGACGC
>NZ_POUA01000669.1 GCF_003236385.1 Spongiactinospora gelatinilytica | reverse complement strand
CGCCTGGCCTCCGGCCGCCCCACCGCCGTGCGATGAGGATGGTTGATGAGCCCCCTGCTTGACGCGACGATCGCCGCCGTACGTCCCGCCGATCCCGCCGTGCTCGCCGAGGCGGCGGCCCACCAGGACCGCCTGACCAAGCCGCGGGGCTCGCTCGGCGTCCTGGAAGAGGTCGCGGTGCGGCTGGCCGGCTCGGCCGGCGTCAGCCCGTGGCCGCAGGAGGTCACCGGCCAGATGGTGGCCAACTTCCTGGCCGGGGGAGCCGTCGCCAACGCGTTCGCCGCCCAGATGGGCGCGTCCGTCACCGTCGTGGACGTCGGCGTGGCGGGCGACCTGCCGCCCGCCGACGGCCTGCTGGTCCGCAAGGTCGCCCGGGGCACGGCCGACCTGTCACGCGGCCCGGCCATGACCCGCGAGCAGGTCGTGACCGCGCTGGAGACCGGCATCACGGTGGCCGCCGACCTGCTGGCGGCCGGAGCCCGCTGCCTGGTCGCGGGTGACATGGGCATCGCCAACACCACCGCTTCCGCCGCGCTGATCTGCGCCTTCTGCGGCGCCGACCCGGCCGTCGCCACCGGCAGGGGCACCGGGATCGACGAGGAGACGCACACCCACAAGATCGACGTCGTCCGGGAGGCCCTGGACGTCAACCGCCCGCTGCGCGAGGCCGGGCCGCTGGACACGCTGCGCGCGCTCGGCGGCCTGGAGCACGCGGCCATCGCCGGGTTCATCCTCAAGGCGGCGGCCTCGCGGGTCCCGGTGATCCTGGACGGCGTGATCGCCGGGGCCGCGGCGCTGGCCGCCGCCGCGCTCGCCCCCGCCGCCGTGGACCACTGCGTGGCCGGGCACCGCTCGGCCGAACCGGGCCACCGCCTGGCCCTGGACCACCTCGGACTGCGCCCGCTGGTGGACCTCGAACTCCGCCTCGGCGAGGGGACCGGCGCGCTGCTGGCGCACCCGCTCGTGTGCGCCGCCGTACGCGTCATGCACGACGTCGCGACCTTCGACTCCGCCGGAGTGACCGACAAGGAGGCATGACCCCTTCGCGGGGAATGAGACGCGCGCGCCCGGGCAGGCCCGGAAGGTAGGCCGATGGCCGGAAGGAGCGCGCGGTGGCCAGATATGGGCCGATGTACGGAGCCGACATCACCTTCCTCGGCGTCGATCGGTGCGATGTCACAGATCCGGGCACGTTCGCCGACGCCGACGTGGTGATCCTCGGCGCGCCGTTCGACGGGGGCACCGTCAACCGGCCGGGGGCCCGATTCGGGCCCGCGGCCATCCGTCAGGCGTGCTACCTGCCGCACGACGGTTCCCGGCCGAGCCTCGCGCTGCGCGTGGACGCCCTCACAGACCTGCGGGTGCTCGACGCGGGCGACGTGGAGTGCTACTCCGGCGACGTCGAGGGCTCGATCGCCGCCATCGAGGAGGCGGTGCGGCGCATCGCCTCCAGCGGCGCGGTCCCGGTCGTGCTGGGCGGCGACCACACGATCGCCCTGCCCGACGCCAGGGGCGTGGCGCGGGTCCGCGGCCTGGGCCGCGTGTCGATGATCCACTTCGACGCCCACGCCGACACCGGCAACGTCGCCTTCGGCCACCTGTACGGCCACGGCCAGCCGATGCGCAGGCTCATCGAGTCCGGGGCGGTCCGCGGCGACCGGTTCCTCCAGATCGGCCTGCGCGGATACTGGCCCGGCCCCGAGACGCTGCGCTGGATGGTCGAACGCGACATGCGCTCCTACGAGATGACCGAGATCGGGGCGCGCGGCCTGGGCGAATGCCTGACCGAGGCGTTCGCGATCGCGCTGGACGAGTGCGAGGGGGTGTTCCTGTCGGTCGACATCGACGTCTGCGAC
>NZ_POUA01000668.1 GCF_003236385.1 Spongiactinospora gelatinilytica | reverse complement strand
CCCCCAACCAGGCCGCGCCCGATGGTTCCTCGCCACGATCACCTACACCGGAGCCACCGCCCGCACCCACCTCATCTTCGAGGAGACCACCGCAGGATGGCGGGTCGTGGCCGCGTCCCGTACGGACGGGCAGGTGCCACAGCCACACCTGGACGCCCAGGGCCAGGCCACCGCCCTGGACGCAGGCACCCGAACCGGCCTGATCGCCGACCCGCTCCAGGTCGCCCACGCCCACGGCTGGTCGGTCGCCAGCGCCCACCGCGCCAAGCAGGCACGGACCCTACTCGCCCCCGGCGAGCACACCACGCAGGCCGCCCGCGCCGTACTCGCCGACCGTGCCGTCCTACGCGGCCAGTGGTGGTTCCGCCACGCCGCCCGCGTCCTGCCGCCCATCTACGCGTTGCGCACCGCCGATGGCGGCGCGCTGGCCTGGTACGGCCTACACGACCGCCAGCGCTTCCTGCCCGCGACCGCCTCCCCCGCGCCCATCCGTTTCGCCAAGACCGAGCTGACCCGCCGCCCGTACTACACCCGCCGCGTCTCGATCGACCGCGCCGGATGGTTCCTCGCCGCCATCCCCCCGGCGGGCAGCCAGGCCAAGGCCGACATCATCGGCGCCTGGTCCCTCACCACCGCCGTGGACGGCGCCTGACATGAGCCACCTTCTCGCCTTCACCGTCGCCGCCGCCGTCCCCCTCGCCCACGCGACCGTCCAGCGCCTACGCCACCGCCGCCTTACCCGCGACGCCCGCTGCGTCGAGATCCTCGCCCCACCGGCCGCCGACATGCCCGCTGCCGAAACGCTCTGGGGCAACCTCATCGGCTTGCTCCACCCAGCTTGGAAACGCCTGCTGGTCGGCCAGCCGCACCTCGCCTTCGAGTACCTCTTCGGCATCAACGGCGTCCGCATCCGGATCTGGGTGCCAGGCGTGATCCCACAACACCTGGTGGAACGCGCCGTCGAGGCCGCCTGGCCGTCCTGCCGTACCCGACCGGCCGACGCCACCCCGCCCGTCCCGCTCATCGGACGCGCGATCGGCGGCAGCCTGCTGCCCGCCCGCGGCGAACGGCTGCCGATCCGGCACGGCCACGGCATCGACCCGCTCCGCGCCCTGCTCGGCGCGGCAACCGGCATGCCACAGTGGCAACACGCTGCCGTCCAGATCTTGGCCCGCCCTGCCACCGGCAGACGCCTTTCCGGCCTCCCACTCCTCGTCCGACCAGTACGCGCTGTACTCGACCTCATCACCCCCGGCCACGGCTACCACCCGACCCCCGACCGGGTGGCCAGGCTGGAGGAGTCCGCCGAAGCCCGAGCCATCCGCGACAAGGCGCAACGACCCCGCTACGAAGTCGCCATCCGCTACGCCGTACAAGCCGACGACCCACGCTCCGCCCGGCGCGCCCTCACCGGCCGCGCCCACGCCATCGCATCGGCCTTCGCCCTCTACAACGGGCACAACCGCCTGCAACGCCACCGCCTGCCCGCCCCGGCCCGCCGACTCGCCGACCGCCGACTCGGCCGCGGCTTCCTGCTCTCCGTCCCCGAACTGGCCGCGCTCGCCCACCTCCCGCTCGACCCCGCCGTACCCGGGCTGACCCGCGCGGGCGCCAACAGCGTCCCGCCGACACCGGCCATCCCGGTGACCGGCAAGATCCTGGGCGTCTCCGACGCCGGCCACGCACGCCCCGTCGCGCTGCGGGTGGCCGACTCCTGCCACCACGTCCACGTCCTCGGCCCCAACGGAACCGGCAAATCCACCCTCCTCGCCCAGATGATCCTGTCCGACGTCCAGGCCGGGCGCGGCACGGTGGTCATCGAAGCCAAGGGTGACCTGGTCCGCGATCTCCTCGGACTCATCCCACCCGAGCATGCCGCCAAGGTCGTCCTGATCGACCCCGACG
>NZ_POUA01000667.1 GCF_003236385.1 Spongiactinospora gelatinilytica | reverse complement strand
GCTGCCCGCCCACCCCTGGCAGCTCGACCTGCTCGCCGCCGACCTCGCCGGGCCGCTCGCCGACGGGCGGCTGGTGGATCTGGGGCACGACCGCCTGCCCGCGGTGCCGACCTCTTCGGTGCGTACCGTCCACGAGCCGGTCACCGGCATGTGCCTGAAGTTCAGCCTCGACGTGCGGATCACCAACTGCGTCCGCAAGAACGCCTGGTACGAGCTGGAGGGCGCGGTGGCCCTCAGCGAACGCCTGGAGCCGGTGTTCGCCGACCTGGCCGAGCGCTTCCCCGGCACCCGCTGGCTGCCCGAGCCGGGCTTTCGCAGCGCCGCGCTCGGCACCCGCCTGCTCGAAGGGCTCGGCGTGATCCTGCGGGTCTCGCCGCCGTCCACGTCGCTGCTGGCCGCAACCCTGGCGACCGGCGGGCCGCTCCCCCAGGCCGTACGCGAACGGCAGGCCGCCGACCCGGTCCGCTGGTGGGCCGCGTACGTCCGGCGGGTGGCCCTCCCGGTGCTGGACGCCTACTTCACCCACGGCGTCGTGCTTGAGGCCCACCTCCAGAACGTCCTGATCGGCACCGACGCCTGCGGCATGCCCGCCGAGGCCGTCTTCCGCGACCTGGAGGGCGCCAAGCTCACCACCGGCAGGCACGACCTCACCGGCCTGCCCGACACCGTGGCCGCCGCGCTGTCCTACTCCGCCGACCAGGGCTGGAACCGCGTGGCCTACTGCCTGCTGGTCAACCACCTCCCGGAGATCGCCGCCACCCTCGCGGCGCGCGGCGACGGCGAGCGGCTGCTGGCCGAACTGTGGGGCGTGGCCTACGACGAATTGTCGGCCTATGCCGCTTCCCGGCGGTGGCCTGCGCGGATGCGCGACCTGCTGGCCGGGGCGCCGCTGCCGGCCAAGGCCAACCTTTCGGTACGGTGGGCCCGCTCGGCCGACCGGGCCGCCGGATACGTGCCCGTCGCCAACCCGCTGGCGGGCCGGGACGGCGCGGGTATCAGGAAGGAGCCGGGGAAATGATCGAGCTGCCGGCCGCGGTGCGCGACATCGCCGAACGGCTGCCGCACGACCGGCCCGCCTACGTCTACGACCTGGCGGGGCTCGCCGCCCACGCCGCCGCCGCGCGCGAGGCGATGGCCGGCGTCGAGCTGTACTACGCGGTCAAGGCCAACCCCGACGCCGAGATCCTGCGGGTGCTCACCCCGTTCGTGGACGGGTTCGAGGTCTCCTCCGGCGGTGAGCTGGCCCATGTGCGCGCGGTCGCGCCGGGCGTGCCGGTGGCGTTCGGCGGCCCCGGCAAGACCGTGGCGGAGCTGTCGGAGGCGGCGGGGGTGGCCCGGCTGCACGTGGAGAGCCTGGTCGAGCTGCGCCGGCTGGTGGCCCTCGGCGACGGGCCGGTGGACATCCTGCTGCGGCTCAACCTGGACGTGCCGGTGGCGGGCGCGGCGCTGACGATGGGCGGCGGCGCAACGCCGTTCGGGATGGACGACGACGGCCTGCGCGAGTGCCTGCAACTGATCGAGGGCGAGCCGTGCGTACGGCTGTGCGGGGTGCAGGCCCACCTGGCCAGCGGGCTCGGCGCACCCGAACTCCTCGGCCTGGCCCGCGCCGTCCTCGACCGCGCCCGCGACCTCGGCTTCCCCGAGATCAACCTGGGCGGCGGCATGGCCGTCTCCTACACCGACCCCGCCGCCCGCTTCGACTGGGCCGCCTACGGCGCCGGGCTGCGCGAGCTGCGCCGCGAGGGCGAGACCCTGCGCATCGAGCCGGGACGGGCCATGACCGCCTACTGCGGCTGGTACCTGACCCGCGTGCTCGACGTGAAGCGCGTCCACGGCCGGCGCTTCGCCGTCGTCACCGGCGGCACCCACCACCTGCGCACGCCGGTCACCAAGGGCCACGACCAGCCCTTCGTCACCCTCCCCGGCGA
>NZ_POUA01000666.1 GCF_003236385.1 Spongiactinospora gelatinilytica | reverse complement strand
CGGGTACCAGCGCGGCTGCGGGGGCGGAGGCGGCGAGGGCGATGGCGGCTGCCGCTTCGCCGCGGTACTGCCCCGCACCGTTGGAGACGGCGCGGCGGAGGGTCCGGCCGGGCCAGCACTGGGCCGCCTGCCACCTCCGGTACGCGTGGCACGCGTGGCGCGGGCGGTGGCCGAAGATGCGGCAGCCGCACCAGCAGGCCCCGCCGCCATGGCGGATGCGGCAACGGCGGCACTACGGGCGGCAACACGGCTGCCGCTGCCACCGGTCCTGCTGTGGCCATGGCCGCCGCCGCTGCGTCTGCCCAGATGCAGCGCGTTCAGCACCGGGGAGGCGAGTTTGTAGGCCACCGCGTACTTCACGATCCGGGTGACCACCGACCCCCGCCCACCGGTCTGGGCGAAGATCCGCCGGCCGACCCAGCGGGGGATGCGGACCAGGATGATCAGCAGGCAGAGCACCACGATCAGATTGACGAGCTGCCCGCTGGGCAACAGGCCGAGCAGGAGCCGCCCGTCTTGGTTGAAGAAGATCCGCACCGCCAGCACCAGGGTCAGGGATTGGGCGATCTGGATGATGAGCAGGCCGGTGAAGGCGCGGCCCCAGAACCGGGCCGCACCGTTGGTCCAGGGCAGGGCCAGGCAGGCCAGCGCCAGCGGCGCGGCGACCACCAAGAGCAGCACCAGCGCGGTACGCATCACATAGGCGATCAGCAGCACGACCAGCAACACCGCGGCGACCAGGGACAGCAGGATGTAGAAGATCGCCTGCTGCCCTCCGGTGATGATCAGCAGCCGCAGGGTGGCGACCGCCCGCCGGGCGTCGAAGTCCTGGCCGAGCAACGCCCGCGACAGCGCGTTGGCCAGCTCCACGGCCTTGGCGCACAGGATGAAACTGGCGTTGGCGGCAAGGACCGCGGCCAGCAGGCGCGGCAGGACCTCCTTGACCGCGTACCGGGTCTGCACGGTCTGGTGGCCCATCGCGGTGATCGCGCCGATGGTGGCCAGCAGCACGAACCCCGAATCGGCGATCAGCAGACTCGCCTTCCACAGGTCGAAGATCCGCTGATCGGCGGTCAGGTCCGGGGTGGCCAGCACGGTCACGGCCAGAATGTCCAGGCAGGGTTTGACCGCCAGGGCCAGCAGCCCGGCGAACCAGGCATTGATCTGCCCGTTGATCAGGTCACCGATCCCGATCCCGAACCCGCCTCCCTCGCCGGGCGGCGGCAGCGGCGTCGGTGTCGGTGCCGGTCCTGGTGCAGCTATGGGGGTGGGTGCCGGTGGCGGAGGCACAGTGGCAGACGCGGCTGCCGCCATGGCGATCGTTGCGGCGATCAGTACGACGGTTGCCGTCAGCACGGCAGCAGCGGCAATAGCGGCACCGGAGGTGGTGGCAGTGGCGGTACCGGTGGTCGTGGTGGTGGGGCGAGCGGTCATCGGTGCCTCACCCGCCGACCACGCGCCGCAGCACGGACACCAGCAGCGGGGCCAGCAGCGCCAGCGCGTACCCGATCGCCGATGCCCGCAGTGCCAGCTTGGCCTTCTGTACCTCTCCCGGGTCGCCACCGGCGATCAGGTAGCGCAGGCCGCCGATGGTCAGCATGAGTGTGGCCAGGGCGGTGAGCAGGCCGATCAGCCAGTTCCGCAGGTTGGTGAACACCACGCCCAGATCCGCCGGAACGGCACGAGCAAGGGTGGCGGCGAACGCGCCGGTCGCCACCACGGCGATCAGCACGACCGCCACCACCGTCATGCCGATCGCCCAGGCGGCGATCCACCGTGGAGGCGGCGCGCCGCGCCGGGCGCGGCAACCCGCGTTCCGCCGCCGCGCGTTCCGCTGTGCTCGTGGTTGTTGCCGCGGGTGGCAATCGGCTTGCCGCCGGGCGGCAGGGTGCCGGCGGGCGGCTGCCGGGTGTTGCGAGGGGCAGCGGG
>NZ_POUA01000665.1 GCF_003236385.1 Spongiactinospora gelatinilytica | reverse complement strand
GCACTCGATGCCCTGGAAATGGCGGTCTGGTCTGGTGGAGGTGACGTCGGTGGCCTCGTTCACCATTCGGATAGGGGAGTTCAATACACTTCCATCCGCTACGCTGAACGGCTTGATCAGGTCGGCGCGGCGCGTTCTGTCGGCGGCAAGGGCGATTCGTATGACGATGCGGCGGCCGAGTCCATGAACAGTCTCTACAAAAAGGGGCTCATCGACTTCTACGGCGGCTGGAAAGGTGTCATGGACGTGACTATCGCCACGATGGAATGGGTTGCCTGGTACAATTCTGAACGGCTACGTTCTTACTGTGGGAACGTCCCTCCGGTCGAGTATGAGGAGACGTTCCACCGATCGACCGCCGGCACTGACCTGGCGGCCGAGAACCAAGCGATCTAGCCTCCAACTTCGCCGGGGCGGTCCACCTCTTTCGGGGCGGCGAAGTCTGTCAGCGTGGCCACGGCCTGACCGGTCAGAACCACCGCGTAGCCCAGCCGTCCTCGCTCCCCGTCACGAAGGGCAGCCTGGCTGAGTTGATCGGACAGGACCGCAATATGCGTGGCCAGGCGCAGGCACGCCCACCGCCAAGGAGCCCGCCAAGACCTGAACCCGGCAGCGCCGATGAGCGGTTGCACACGGCCACCCAAGGATTTACGCTTACGTAGAATATTCGACGTAAGGTTAGGAGTTCCATGGGTGACCGCACCCTGGTCTGTTTGGGCGGCGGCCCGGCCGGCCTGTTCCTCGCCAGACTGCTCCGCAGAGCCGATCAGTCGTGGCACGTCACCGTCTACGAACGCAACATCTGCGACGCGACCTTCGGGTTCGGCATCGGCCTGGCCGACCGGCTCCTCGACGAGCTCGCGGAGCGCGACCCGGACACGCACCGCCGCGTCCTGGCGGCCGGGGTGGTCGGGCATGGGATGTCGCTCCGCCACCGTGGCACCGACCTGCGCTGGGGCCCGCGCGGCGGGCTCGCCGTCAGCCGCGCCGAACTGTTGCGCATCCTGCGCGAACAGGCCCTCGAAGCGGGCGTGACGCTGAAGTACGGCACGCCCGCCGACGTGCGCTCCGTCGACGCCACCGTGATCGTCGGAGCGGACGGCGCCAACAGCGCCACCCGCGCCACCCTCGGCGAGGAGCTGGGCGTGACCGAGAGCCTGGGCCGGGCGAAGTACATCTGGCTGGGCGCCGAGATCGACCTCGCGGGCATGACGTTCAGCCTGGTCGCCGACGAGCACGGGGCGTGGGCCTCGCACGCCTACCCCTACGCCCCCGGCCTGGCCACCTTCCTGGTCGAGACCGACGAGGACACCTGGCGGCGCGCCGGGCTCGACCAGGCGGACCCGCCGCTGAACGACGAGGGGAGCGACCTGCTCAGCATCCGCCACCTGGAGAGGGTCTTCCGCGACGACCTCGGCGGGCGCCCGCTGCTGGGCAACAGGTCCCGGTGGGCGAACTTCCGCAACGTGCGGTGCGACCGCTGGAGCGCGCGCAACGTGGTGCTGGTCGGCGACGCCGCGCACACCGCGCACTTCTCCATCGGCTCGGGCACCACGATGGCCATGGAGGACTCGCTGTCCCTGGTCCGCCACCTGATCACGGCGGCCGACCCGCCCGAGGCGTTCGCCCGCTACGAGGCGGAGCGCCGCCCGCCGGTAGAGCACCTGCAGTCCAGGGCCGCGGCCAGCCAGACCTGGTGGGAGACCTTCGGCGAGCGGATGGACGGCGACCCGCACCAGGTCGCCTTCCAGTACCTCACCCGCACGGGCGCCCTGTCCTACGACCGGCTGCGGGGCGCCGACCCGCGCCTCGCCCGCGAGGTGGCGGGCTGGTTCGCGGGCAGCGCCGCGGCGCGTTCGGGCGCCGATCCGCTGTGCGCCCCGATCACCATCGCCGGCACCAGGCTGGCGACCAGGGTCGTGGTGACCCGCCCACC
>NZ_POUA01000664.1 GCF_003236385.1 Spongiactinospora gelatinilytica | reverse complement strand
GTCCGTACGCTCCGGGCGCAGCCTGCCGAGCCTGGTCACGCCCTCACAGGTGATGGCGACATGCACGTTCCAGACGCCGGACGGCACGTCGCGCAGGTCGATCACCCCGGCGAACCTGCCGCCGCCCGACCACACCGGGAAGGATCGCTCGCCGTGCGCGGCGGGCCCGCGCGGGCGGAGCAGCACCGACACCGTGAAGTCCAGGTCAGGGCCGCCGTCCAGGGCCGCCTCGCCGCGTAGGGTGAGCAGGTCGCCCGCCCAGGCGACCTCGGTGAGCCGCCTGGTCACCGCCGAGGCCTCGACGCGGGCCAGCCGTACCAGTTGGTCGATGTCGTCGAGGGCGGCCAGCTTGCGGCGTTCCGGCGCGCTGAGCCGTTCGCGCACGCCGTCGGTCAGCCAGCGTTCGCACAGCGCGGCGATCTCGGCGGCGATCTCCTTGCGCGCCACGTCGCCCGCGGCCAGGAACGGCGCGCCCAGGTGGGCGAGCGCGTCGTGCCGGAAGTGGCGGCGCATCAGGTGGTCGCGCAGCGGCCCCGGCGGCACGTGCCCGGCGACGAGTTCCATCGGCCGCCTGATCAGCCGCAGCCGGCGGACGGGGTCGCGGCCGCCGTCCTTCTGCGCGACGTCGGCGCCGAGGTGGCGGCAGTCGTGCCCGGCGACCACGGAGATCACCCCGGCGTGGCAGTAGGCGTGGCTGGTGAAGACGATGTCCTCGCCGACCCGGAGGTCTTCGGCGAAGGTGATGTCGTGCGCGGTCAGCATCCCCCTGCGGAACAGCTTGCAGCAGCTCAGGCTGTTGTAGACGGGGCTGTCGCCGAGCGGCGCGCGATCGGTCCCGGCCTCGATGATCACGGGGCCGGGGCCGGCGCCCCGGCCGAGCACGATGTCGGAGCCGTTGCGGTCGGCCATCGCGGTCATCCGCTCCAGCGTCTCGGGACCCAGGTGGTCATCGGCGTCGCAGAAGAACACGTACCGGCCGCGGGCGTTGGCCAGCCCCAGGTTGCGGGCGCGCCCCGCGCCCATGGGGCGGTCCAGGCGCAGCACCTTGACCACCCCGGGGTGGTGCGCGGCGTACAGGTCGAGCAGCTCGCCGCCACCGTCGGCCGACCCGTCGTCCACCGCCACGATCTCCACCGCCACCCGCTGGACCAGCAGGGACGTCAGGCACCTGTCCAGGTACGGCCGGCGGTCGCGTACCGGCACCACCACGCTGACATCGATCTGCGTCACCACCGGGGCCGCTCCCACCGGGCCTGCGACACGCCCGCGCACCGACTCCATGGCGCTCCAGTATGTGTCCGGACGGTCGCACGGCGTGGAGGTTCCGCCGAATCGGGGTCTCTGGCCGCCCCGAGGCCACCGTGAGATCATGAGCCGATGAGCCATCCTTGGGTGTGCGCCACCTGCGCGAACCACTACCCGGAGGCGGAGTCGCCGCCGTCCGCCTGCCACATCTGCGCCGACGAGCGCCAGTGGGTTCCGCCGGGCGGCCAGCGGTGGACGACCCTGGCCGAGCTGTCGGCGGCGGGTCACCGCACCGACATCAGGGAGATCGAGCCCGGGCTGCTGGGCATCGGCGCGGCTCCGCAGGTCGCCATCGGGCAGCGGGCGCTGCTGGTCCGCACCGCGGAGGGCAACCTGCTGTGGGACCCTTCCGGGTTCATCGACGACGACGCCGTGCGGGCGGTGCGCGAGGCGGGCGGGTTGCGCGCGGTGAGCGCGAGCCATCCCCACTTCTACGGCTCGATCGTGGAGTGGAGCCGGGCCTTCGGGGCGGAGATCCTGCTGCCCGAGGCGGACGCCGCCTGGCTGCCGCGGCCTTCGCCGGCCGTACGCACCTGGTCGGGCATGCTGGACGTGCTGCCCGGCGTCACGCTGATCCAGTGCGGCGGCCATTTTCCTGGCAGCTCGGTGGTCCACTGGGCCGAGGGGGCGGGTGG